>NZ_JCBCUY010000099.1:0-1113 GCF_059862705.1 Pseudomonas sp. MF08817 | reverse complement strand
GGCGGTTGCAGGAGCTGAGTGCAACACGGTTATTGAATTGAAGCCGGAGCATCATGCCGCATAGCCATGGCTGCTTGCATCACCTCGCCTATGACCTCGATAGGACATTTGAAGTCGAAACGCTTACGCGGACGCATGTTCAGTTGCAACGCTATGGCATCCAGCTCTTCTTGGCTGTGTACCGACAGATCTGTGCCCTTGGGCAGGTACTGACGAATCAGGCCATTGATATTTTCGTTGCTGCCGCGCTGCCAAGGGCTGTGAGGATCGCAGAAGTAAATCGCTACGCCAGTTTTCTGGGTGATCTCGGCGTGCCGCGCCATCTCCCGCCCCTGGTCGTAGGTCATGCTCTTGCGCACCGCCAACGGCATACCATTGAGCGCCGCACTGAAGCCCTCCATCGCCGAGGTCGCCGTCGCGTCGTTCATCTTCACCAGCATCAGGTAGCCACTGGTGCGCTCCACCAGCGTACCTACAGACGAGGCGTTGGCCTTACCCTTGATCAAATCGCCTTCCCAATGCCCCGGCATCAACCGGTCTTCGATCTCTGGCGGGCGCACATGAATGCTGACCATTTCGGGGATCTGCCCGCGCCGATCCACGCCGCCAGAACGCGGTCTGCGCGTCGTCTTGCTTTGGCGCAGGCAGATGATCAGCTCCTTGCGCAGTTCACCGACTGGCAGGGCATAGATCGCGTTATAGATCGTCTCGCGACAGACGTAGGCATCTCTGAAATTGGGCATGTTCATGCTGCGCAGCTTGCCGGCAATTTGCTCGGGGGACAAACGCTCACGCAGCATATGGGCCACCAACTCGAAGCGCTCGCTTGCCGGCAACAGCTTTCGCATCGGTCGACATACCTGACGGCGGGCCTGCATCTTTTGTTGAGCTACACGGGCCGAGTAGCCGCCGAAGGCATCTCGATTACGGTGCAGCTCCCGGCTGATGGTCGAAGGGGATCGGTTAATCAAGCGGGCAATCCGGCGCAGGCTGAAGCCTTGGGCATTGCCGATTTGAATGGTGGCGCGTTCTTCAACGCTGAGTTCGGAATAGGACATAGGGGCAGCACCGTACCGGAAAGGTCAGGTGTTGCACTCAGTTTTTGCCGCCGCC
>NZ_JCBCUY010000098.1:0-1114 GCF_059862705.1 Pseudomonas sp. MF08817 | reverse complement strand
GGCGGCGGCAAAAACTGAGTGCAACACCTGACCTTTCCGGTACGGTGTTGCCCCTATGTCTTATTCCGAACTCAGCGTTGAAGAACGCGCCACCATTCAAATCGCTCGTGCCCAAGCGTTCAGCCTGCGAAGAATTGCCTACTTGATCAATCGCTCCCCTTCGACCATCAGCCGGGAGCTGCGACGCAATCGGGATGTCTGCGGCAGCTACTCGGCCCGCGTGGCCCAGCAGCAGATGCAGGCCCGCCGCCAGGTTTGTCGACCGATGCGAAAGCTATTGCCGGGTAGCGAGCGCTTCGAGTTGGTGGCCCATATGCTGCGTGAGCGTTTGTCTCCCGAGCAGATTGCCGGCAAGCTGCGCACTATGAACATTCCCAGCCTCAGAGATGCCTACGTCTGTCGCGAGACGATCTATAACGCGATCTATGCCTTGCCGGTCGGCGAGCTGCGTAAGGAGCTGATCATCTGCCTGCGCCAAAGCAAGGCAACGCGCCGGCCGCGCTCTGGTGGTGTGGACCGGCGCGGCCAGATCCCCGAAATGGTCAGCATTCATGTGCGCCCGCCGGAGATCGAAGACCGGCTGATGCCGGGGCATTGGGAGGGCGACCTGATCAAGGGCAAAGCCAACGCCTCGTCCGTAGGCACGTTGGTGGAGCGCACCAGTGGCTACCTGATGTTGGTGAAGATGAATGATGCGACGGCAACTTCGGCGATGGAGGGCTTCAGTGCGGCGCTCAATGGCATGCCGCTGGCTATGCGCAAGAGCATGACCTACGACCAGGGCCGAGAAATGGCGCGGCATGCTGAAATCACCCAGCAGACCGGGGTAGCCATCTACTTCTGCGACCCGCACAGCCCCTGGCAGCGCGGCAGTAACGAAAACATCAACGGTTTGATCCGTCAGTACCTGCCCAAGGGGACGGACTTGTCGGGACACAGCCAGGAACAGTTGGATGCCATTGCCTTGCAACTGAATATGCGCCCCCGTAAACGCTTCGATTTCAAATGTCCGATCGAAATGATGGGCGAGGTGATGCAGAACGCCATGACTATGCGGCACGATGCGCCCGCTTCAATTCAATAACCGTGTTGCACTCAGCTCCTGCAACCGCCC
>NZ_JCBCUY010000097.1:0-1200 GCF_059862705.1 Pseudomonas sp. MF08817 | reverse complement strand
CTAAGGAAACTCTGAAGAAGACTTCCTGATTTTGGCAAAATCCCCGGACTCCACTCACCGAGTTTTCCGATGAAGCAGATGACCTTCGCCGATGCCGAGTACGCCGACAAGCGCAAGCAGACCCGCAAAGAGCTGTTCCTGATCGAGATGGATCGGGTGGTGCCCTGGAAGGGGCTGATAGCCCTGATCGAACCGCACTACCCCAAGGGTGAAGGCGGCCGTCCGGCCTATCCGCTGATGGCGATGCTGCGGGTGCATCTGCTGCAGAACTGGTTTGGCTACAGCGATCCGGCGATGGAAGAGGCGCTGTACGAGACCACTATCCTGCGCCAGTTCGCTGGGCTGAACCTGGAGCGTATCCCCGACGAAACCACCATCCTGAACTTCCGTCGCCTGCTTGAGAAACACGAACTGGCTGCCGGCATCCTGGCCGTGATCAATGGCTACCTGGGCGACCGAGGTTTGTCGCTGCGCCAAGGCACCATCGTCGATGCCACGCTGATCAATGCGCCGAGCTCGACCAAGAATAAAGACGGCAAACGCGACCTGGAAATGCACCAGACCAAGAAGGGTAACCAGTACTACTTCGGCATGAAGGCGCACATCGGCGTGGATGACGAGTCGGGTTTGGTGCACAGCGTAGTAGGCACTGCCGCCAACGTGGCGGACGTTACCCAAGTCGACAAGTTGTTGCATGGCGAGGAAAACGTGGTCTGCGCTGATGCCGGTTATACCGGTGTCGAGAAGCGTGCCGAACATGATGGTCGTGAGGTGATCTGGCAGGTGGCGGCACGGCGCAGCACTTACAAGAAACTGGGCAAGAGCAGCCCGCTTTACAAAGCCAGGCGCAAGATCGAGAAGGCCAAAGCCCAGGTGCGGGCCAAGGTCGAACACCCGTTCCGGGTGATCAAGCGCCAATTTGGCTATGTGAAGACGCGCTTCCGTGGCCTGGCAAAGAACACCGCGCAACTGGTGACACTGTTCGCGCTGTCGAATCTGTGGATGGCTCGACGACATTTACTGACGAATGCAGGAGAGGTGCGCCTGTAATGTGGAAAATGGCTGCTGCGAGGTGCTCGCGGCGGCTAAAAACACAGAAATAAGCGGGCGATCTGATCGTTTTTGATCGGTTGACCGCTTTCAAAATCGGCGGAGGCTGAAGTCAGCCAGAAATACAGGGCTACTTCAGACCATCCCTAA
>NZ_JCBCUY010000096.1:0-1235 GCF_059862705.1 Pseudomonas sp. MF08817 | reverse complement strand
TGTAGTGGTCTAATGAAACCGGACACCCATTTAGGCGAGAATGCTCGCCAGATCGAGGTGTCAGATGACTAAACAACGCCGCTCCTTTACTCCTGAATTCAAGCGCGAGGCTGCCGACCTTGTGCTCAAACAAAACTACAGCTACATCGAAGCCAGCCGTTCGCTCGGCATTGGTGAGTCGGCATTGCGCCGCTGGGTTGACCAGATTCAGAAAGAACATAAAGGCGTCACCCCGCAGAGCAAGGCACTGACTCCGGAACAGCAAAAAATTCAGGAGCTGGAAGCCCGGATTGCTCGGCTTGAGCGAGAGAAATCAATACTAAAAAAGGCTACCGCGCTCTTGATGTCGGAAGATCACGAGCGTTCGCGCTGATTGACCAGTTGAGGGCACATGAGCCGGTTGATTGGCTGTGCAAGGTGTTTGACGTCACTCGCTCGTGTTACTACGCCCAGCGCCTGCGGCGCCGCACGCCGGATGTTGAACGGCTTCGATTGCGTAGTCGCGTAAGTGAGCTGTTCTCGCAAAGTCGCAGCTCTGCGGGCAGTCGCAGCATCCTGTCACTGATGCGTGAAGACGGTGAGCAACTCGGTCGATTCAAAGTGCGTAGCTTGATGCGCGAGCTTGATTTAGTCAGCAAACAACCCGGCTCCCACGCCTACAAACGAGCAACAGTAGAAAGACTGGATATCCCGAACACATTGAACCGCGAGTTCGACGTGCCTGCGCCCAATCAAGTCTGGTGCGGCGATATCACCTACATTTGGGCGCAAGGAAAGTGGCATTACCTGGCTGTCGTCCTGGATCTTTGTACGCGTCGGATCGTGGGCTGGGCGCTGTCGGAAAAGCCAGACGCTGAGCTGGTGATCAAAGCGCTGGATATGGCTTACGAGCAGCGTGGCAGGCCTTCGGATCTGCTATTCCACTCAGACCAGGGATCGCAATATGCAAGCCGACTCTTTCGCCAGCGGTTGTGGCGATACCGCATGCGCCAAAGCATGAGTCGACGAGGAAACTGCTGGGATAACGCACCGATGGAGCGCGTATTTCGCAGCTTGAAAACAGAATGGATACCGACCGTGGGCTATCGAACTGCGCAGGAAGCACAGCGCGATATCAGCCATTTTTTGATGCATCGCTACAACTGGATTCGGCCTCATCAATTCAACGATGGGTTGGCTCCAGCGCGGGCTGAGGAAAAACTTAACGTCGTGTCCGGGATTAGTTGACCACTACA
>NZ_JCBCUY010000095.1:0-1297 GCF_059862705.1 Pseudomonas sp. MF08817 | reverse complement strand
GGCTGAAGCCTTGGGCATTGCCGATTTGAATGGTGGCGCGTTCTTCAACGCTGAGTTCGGAATAGGACATAGGGGCAGCACCGTACCGGAAAGGTCAGGTGTTGCACTCAGTTTTTGCCGCCGCCAATGGTCAATCGCAGGCTCGGGCATTGGTACAGGTACACCGTCCGTTGTCACCGCATTGGGCGAGTATTTTGAAAGGCGTCATTTCTACAGAGAAATCACCCCCGACCTACACGCAACGCTAGGACACTCTCTCACCACCGATGAAATCTGTAGACTCGTCTATGCACTTGAACAAACAAGTGAGCGCACACTGACCGCTGCACAAATAAAAAAACATTCCTTTAATCTAAGCAAAGTGTATCGCACATCTGATTTCACACACTGCCACATCCCGACTGTTCTTTTATCATTGAGCTACCATTTATTAGAAGGCGATACCGTGTTCTATCCACGGCGAGACACCTGTGGCAGCTTTCATTGGCGCGCGGAACATGGGATTAGTGGAGCAATAAGAGAACAACTGGAGCGGCAATTTCTAGCTAGGTTGTGGCTGACAAAAACATGCAACCGCGTCATCCGTCGCGAAGAAATAAACAATGTCCTTTCGAACAGCCGCACCGGCACCCTCTATCATACACTCGCAAACAGGGGTGAATTGGCGGCCATTGATATTTCGGACAGTAACTTCCCTGGCCTCTGCTTGCTGATGGTCTACGGGCAAAAAAATCCTAAACATCACGTTCAATATTGTGCGGGCTTGGCCTATACCGAAGATCTTGGTAGCGCCCTTGAAAAATCACTTGAGGAGCTGTGGCAAACATTCCGTTTTATCGACCGCTTCAAATCCACACACGGCAAAGAGTGCGACATCAAGGACACCTACCTCACTCACTTCTTAAAGTGCAACAGCTACAGCACATTCAGGGAAATAACGTCCGTTTCCCCTATTAACCACTCACCTGCCGTCCTGATCCGGCCCACCCTCAACGCCTTACTATCGTCACTGCAATCGCAGCAGATACAGGGTTATCTGTACCTGAAGCCCGCAAACATAAACAACAACCACTACTATTTTTGCAAATATATTTCTCCAGATTTATTCCTTCACATGGACAACTCAAACAACATCAATACTCGCAATCGATACTCCGAGCAGTTCTTATGCGACCTGAATTCATAGAATAAGTGCAACGTTTGAAACGATAGGCAGAGAGTCAGCCACCGGTAGAATCCAGGCTCTCACACCGAAGGATTCAAGCGCAGATGACTACGCATTACCGGCAGCTGACTC
>NZ_JCBCUY010000094.1:0-1329 GCF_059862705.1 Pseudomonas sp. MF08817 | reverse complement strand
TCGTTATCAAGGCCGGCGAACTGAGCGTTCCGTACGAACGTGCCGCGCAAGGCGACGACGTCTACAAAGACGGCGAAACCGTGCCAATGGGCATCGACACCGCCACCGTGGACGGCAAATCCTTCGAAAACCTGGTGATCGGCGGTGATGCCTCGGTAGTCGTGAACGACACCGAAACCGAAGTGGTTGCCACCCTGACCGTGGATAAAACCACCGTCACCGAAGGCGGCGATGTCACCTACACCGTGACCTTGACCAACAAAGCCGGCCTGCCGATGGAGAGCCATGGCCCGCTGACGTTCACCCTGAGCGACGGCACCAAAATCTCCGTCAAAGCCGGCGAAACCACCGGCACTGCGGTCGTCCAAACCACCAACGACGTGTTCACCGGCGGCCAACCGTCCCTGGTCAACAAACTGGTCGGGGTTGATGGCGCCGATGACTTCGAGAAACTGACTCTCGATCCGAAAGAGCACACCACCACCGTTACCGATCAACCGACCGGCGAAGGTGACAAGGTGACTGTTTCGATCACTGGCGACGGCCCAGTCTTCGAGAACCAAGCACAGAAATTCACCGTCAGCGTCAGCCAGAAGTTGGATCACGATTTGACCGTGACCCTCAAAAACGGCGCAGTTGTCGTTATCAAGGCTGGCGAGTTGAGCGTTCCTTACGAGCGCGCTGCTCAAGGCGACGACGTCTATAAAGACGGCGAAACCGTGCCCATGGGCATCGACACCGCCACCGTGGACGGCAAATCCTTCGAAAACCTGGTGATCGGCGGTGATGCTTCGGTTGTTGTGAACGACACCGAAACCGAAGTGGTCGCCACCCTGACTGTGGATAAAACCACCGTCACCGAAGGCGGCGACGTGACCTACACCGTCACGCTGACCAACAAAGCCGGTCTGCCGATGGAGAGCCATGGTCCACTGACCTTCACCCTCAGCGACGGCACCAAAATTAACGTTAAGGCCGGCGAAACCACCGGCACTGCCGTGGTTCAAACCACCAACGACGTGTTCACTGGCGGCCAACCTTCGCTGGTCAACAAACTCGTTGGTGTTGATGGCGCCGATGACTTCGAGAAACTGACTCTCGATCCGAAAGAGCACACCACTACCGTTACCGATCAGCCGACCGGCGAAGGCGACAAGGTGACTGTTTCGATCACTGGCGACGGCCCAGTCTTCGAGAACCAGGCACAGAAATTCACCGTTTCGGTCAGCCAAAAACTCGACCATGACCTCACCGTGACCCTGAAAAACGGCGCTGTTGTCGTTATCAAGGCCGGCGAACTGAGCGTTCCTTACGAGCGCGCTGCTCAAG
>NZ_JCBCUY010000093.1:0-1371 GCF_059862705.1 Pseudomonas sp. MF08817 | reverse complement strand
CCCACAAAAATCTATGGTCACCCCCATTTTTGCAATACTGATTAACGGGTGGTGTGGTTGGCTTGCTTAAATCTATCCGGCGTCTGTTTGGGGCAGGCCCCAGCGCCACGATGAGAGTCGCGCCTGACGATCCTAAAAAGCCCATCGGCTTCTAAAGCCGATTTTTGTGTCAGGATCTTCGCCAGGCCGGTAGGCCGTTCACGTCATCCGTTGTTCAGCTATCGCAAAACCTGAAGGGTGAATCGTGGTACTGCAACAACTGCAGGGTCAGGCGTTCAAGGCGTCTGGCCCTGCTTCATATTGCGTATGGTGAGTCGCGATCGCCCAAGCGATACGTGCCAGTTTGTTAGCCAGGGCACAGGCCACGACATTCGAATGTCGTCGACTGAGCAAGGCTCGAACCCAGTCAGCCAGTGCCCCTTTCTGATGCTCCAGCCTCTGCATATAGACCCTGGAGCATTGCACCAACAGTTGTCGCAGGTGCTTGTCACCCCGCTTGCTGATCCCGAGCAAATTCGCCTTACCGCCCGTGCTGTACTGCCTGGGCACCAGGCCCACTGAGGCGGCAAAATCGCGACTGCACCGGTACTGCTTGGCATCACCCATTTTCACAGCCAGCAGGCTGGCGGTGATCGGGCCGACACATGGCATGCTCAGCAAGCGACTACCAAGATCATCGTCGGCCAGTTGGCTCGACAGCTCTTTATCCAGCGCCCTGATTTGCTCATCCAGGTAGACGAAGTGATCGTGCAGACGCTGTAACAACACCGTCAAACGAACGGGCAACTCGTGCTCGGCCAAGACATTTGTCAAACGTTTCATAATGGTCAGGCCTCTGGGCAGGCTGACGCCAAATTCCAGTAGGAAACCGTGCATCTGATTAGCCGTTTTTGTGCGGTCATGCACCAACGATTCGCGCATCCGATGCAGAACAGACAGGGTTTGCTGGGACTCGGTTTTAGGCGTCACAAAGCGCATAGATGGACGGGAAGCCGCTTCACAGATCGCTTCAGCGTCGACGAAATCATTTTTGTTGCCTTTGACGAAAGGCTTAACGAACTGCGGGGAAATCAGCTTGGCCGTGTGTCCCATTGCCGCTAGCTGACGAGCGACAAAATGCGCCCCCGCACAGGCTTCCATCACCACGACACAACTCGGCATGTTGCCGAAAAGTTGCATCATCTGCGCCCGAGAGAGCTTCTTGCGAAACACCTCGCGGCCTGATTTATCCTGGCCGTGAAGGTGGAAATTATGTTTGCCGAGATCGATACCGATCAGTGTTGACTGGATCATGATGATGGCCTCCGAAAACAAAACACCCTGCGAAAGCGTAGCCCTCGCAGGGTGTGGGGGTGACCATCTCATTAGCCC
>NZ_JCBCUY010000092.1:0-1404 GCF_059862705.1 Pseudomonas sp. MF08817 | reverse complement strand
GGCGGTCTCAAGGAGCAAGTGCAACAGTCAGTTAACTTTTCTGCACTTGCTAAGCGAACGCAATCCCGCTTCCAAAACATCATCATCAATGGACGTCTGACCGAACCGAGCCGATCTGCTTGCACACGATTTTCACTGCCGAAAGCTTACCCCATGACAAGCTCTTCCGTCGCTGAGACAGCGGCTATACACAACCCCCCTTTCATCGCTTAAACAATGGCTATACACAACCCCCCCTCTATCGGCGATTTGACGGCCTGCAATGCCACGACAGAAACACCCATCAGACGCCTCCACCAGGTAACTGGTTGGAGCTCAAGCGGGCCTTGCTCGTCACGATCAGTTTATCGTTTCGAGCTTGTTGGTCGCGCTGAGCTGAAGATAATCCACCAGCACCTCAACCGGAAATTTCCAGCCCAATGTCTGGCGAGGACGGGTGTTGAGCAAATCGGCTATTTCGTCCAGCCGTGCCTGCGTCACCAGCGAGAGGTCTGTGCCTTTGGGAAGGTATTGGCGTAACAACCCGTTCGTATTTTCATTGCTGCCACGCTGCCAAGGCGAGTGTGGATCGGCGAAGTAAATCTTCATCCCCGTGCGTGCGGTGATTTCGGCATGACGGGCCATTTCGCTGCCTTGATCATGCGTCATGGTTTTTAATAGCGATGGCGCCATCCGCGACATTTCCCTAACAATGGCTTCCGTCGCCGCCTCTGCGGTGGGGGCTTCGAGCTTGGCGAGAATTACATAACGGCTCGTACGCTCGACCATGGTGGCAACCGCTGAGCGATTATTGGCGCCCATGATCAGGTCGCTCTCCCAATGGCCAGGTACCAGACGATCTGTAACCTCAGGGGGGCGTAGGTGAATACTCAGCTGTGCCGGGTAGCGTTCTCGACGCACATTGCTCTGGGTTCGCTTACGACGTTTGCCGTTACCCTGACGCAAATAACTGACCAGCTGACGTTTCAGTTCGCCGCGTGGGTAGGCATAGATGGTGAGGTAAATAGTTTCGTGACTCACATGTCGCTCGGGTTGGCCGGGCCAGATACTGCGTAGTCTGCGGGCAATTTGTTGCGGTGACCAGCCAATGCGGAGCATTTCGACAACCACCTGAAACAGCTCTGAATCTGGAGACAAACGCCGCTGGCGGCGGGGTACCTGCCGAAGCTGTTGAGCCCTGCTGGCAGCCTGGGCGGCGTCATAGTGATGCTGGTGGGGGTTACGTCTGATCTCACGACTAATGGTGCTAGGGTGACGGCCCAGCAAAGCGGCGATAGCTCGCAGTGGTTGCCGTTGAAATAGCATCACCATAATGGTGACGCGCTCCTGGGTACTCAGGTGGTTGTATTGGGTAGACATGGCAACACCTTACATCAGGCGTTGCACTTGCTCCTTGAGACCGCC
>NZ_JCBCUY010000091.1:0-1567 GCF_059862705.1 Pseudomonas sp. MF08817 | reverse complement strand
TGACCGTCGAGGCGGTCAGTCGCGTGGTAACGAAGATCAATTTACGCCCGCGAAAACGCCTGGGCTGGAAGACGCCGTACGAAGTTTATGCAGGGGTGAGCGTTGCACTTATGTGTTGAATTCAGGGACCGTAGTTTACTGGGGATGCGTGACTCGGAATTGGCGGTACTGGTCATGGACCTGGACGTACAACAGAAAGATTTTTTGGGAACGGGCAAGCTCCAGCCGGCGCGGACGTTTGCCCATGAGTTGCGCAAGGGGATATGGCGTAAGTTATTTGGTATGCGCGGCGGCGTGCGCCCAGCTGATGAATTGAAGGATGCTATTGAAAAACCTGGGTATCCGGAAAGCTGGAAGGCGATACAGGCGGTGGCCAAGCGTAATACGGAACATTATGAAGCGGTTTTTAAGTTTATTCCAAGAAGCTTTCACTCCACTGACGGTGATCGAAGTTATCGTGCCTCCATCTGGCCTGTCATCAATACAAAGGTGGCACAAAAAGACTATGGAAAAATAAATTTGGCAGAAGTCAAAAAAGAGCTCATGCCCTTTGAGTTAGAGTTCTGGAAAACTCCGCAGCATGAAATTGACTCGCTCCCGAGATTAAATAAAATTTCTGGCTTTATCACAGCCTACCCAATCAACTGGACAAAACACGAGAATAACAACATGGATTTTCACCATGCTTTGATGACTCATACTCCACCTACTGAACCTGTAACCAGCGAGTCGCTTGATGCCCAGCAGACTAAAAAGAAAATCGCGTCACGGTCAATAAATACCTCGGAGTTTCGCGGATGAAGCTTACTAAAATAATCTCATTGGCCTGTTTCCTAGGAAGTATGTTCTTTGCCCTTCAAGCCAAGGCACAACCCCTCCCTGAGGGCTGGAAGACTGAGTGTGTAGGGTATTTTCAGATTGGTTTGCCAGGAGAAATCGACATAGGCGTGACACTGGGGGATATAGACCCAAGTAAGGGGACACACAAGATTTTCCATAGAGAAATCGAGCTCTTTGCAAGCTCGATCTATATTGGCGATATTCGCACGTCCTCAGTACTTCCTGAAAGCAGCTTCTCAGGTATAAAGGATGAGAGGGCGAAGCAAATAGAAAACCTAAAACTGCGCATGAAAACCGACCCATCTATAAAAATACTGACTTATGAAGCTGCCCAGAACTCAGTACTGTCCTTCTTTACTAGCAAGCAGAGGGTTCATGGGTCAATATTCATTTATCAAGCAGGCCGAATTTATTCTTATCTGCAATCAGACGATGAAACAAAAAATATTAAAGATTACATCAATGCTAATCTCGTTAATTTCATTGGGAATTTTCGCGCCCGCGCGCTCTATGAAGTGCCGGAAGAAAAGGGTTTCTGTATGCCCTACGGCTTCGTTAAGGAAACTCTGAAAAAGGCTTCCAGATTTGGTGAAATACCCGCCTCACAGGAATCGAACGGTTGAGTCCCGATGAAACAGATGTCCTTCGCCGATGCTGAGTACGCCGGCAAACGTAAGCAGACCCGCCGTGAGCGCTTCCTGATCGAGATGGATCAGGTCGTGCCCTG
>NZ_JCBCUY010000090.1:0-1606 GCF_059862705.1 Pseudomonas sp. MF08817 | reverse complement strand
GGGGATGCGGACAAAAACTTGGACTGGTTATGCCGCTAAGCCCAGGCTTTCACGATACTCAATGGGACTGAGCGCGCCGAGGGAAATCTTTATACGTTTTTCGTTGTACCAGCGAATGTATGAATCCAAGGCCTGAATGAACTGCTCGATGCTCGTTGACTGCCAGTTGCGAGGATAGAACAGTTCCGTTTTCAGTCGGCCGAAGAAACCTTCACAAGCCGCGTTGTCTGGTGAGCAGCCTTTGCGCGACATCGAACGAATCAGCTTCGCATCAGCGATGCGCGATAACCAGCCGGGCCAGCGGTAGTGAGCGCCACGATCGGAGTGAACAACAGGCCGTTTATCGTTACTGGCCACCGTTTCGATAGCTGCATCCAGCATCGTGTTCACAAGCTCGGCGTCGGGACGCGTGCCGATCGACCAACTGATTACCTTCCCATCGAAGCAGTCGATCATGGGGGACAGGTACACCTTGCCTGCCGGGATCTGGAACTCCGAGATGTCGGTCAGCCATTTCTCATTCGGAGCTAGGGCCGTGAAGTCGCGGTTGAGGAGGTTTTCCGGCGCCGGACTGATCTCCCCGAGGTAGGAACCGTATCGACGCCGTTTCGGCTTGGCGACGACTAGGCACTCCTGCTTCATCAAGCGCTGCACCACCTTCTCTGAAAGGCGCACACGCTGCCTGCTCAACGAAGCTCGCATCCGACGGTAGCCATAGCAACGATGATTGCGCTCGAATATGTCCGCCATGGCACGACGCACTTCGGTGTACTTTTCCGCGACCTGCATTCGGGCTCGATGATAGAAATAGGAGCTTCGGGCCAAGCCCAACGCGTCAAGCAGCTCTAGCAAGGAGTACCTATGCCTAAGGGCATCAGCCAGCAATGTCTTCTCCCGATTGGTCAGGACTTGCCGGTTGATGCCCGTCTCTTTTTTTATGAGTTCATTCGCCCTCATCAACAGGTCATGTTCAAGCTGCAAACGGCGAACATCGAGCTGGAGAGATTCGAGTTGCCGCTGCAACTCCTCTCGTTCCGGTGACGATGAGGGTTCAAGTCGACACTTCATGGATGGGGATACCTCTGGGCCGAGTAGCTGGTTTTTCCAGTTGTACAAGGTCGGCCTGCACACGCCCAGCTTTTGAGCCAGGGCTTTCGCACTTTCTTTTCGCGTGCACAGCGCGATGACCGCTGCCTGCTTCACCGCTGGCGGCCGGGCTAACCCGTCTGATCGACTGACAACACGCGTATGCAACTCGGGGTGCATTTCGTAAATCCAGGCACGCAAAGAATCCCGCGCGGGGTAGCCCAACGCCTTGATGGTAGCGGCGATGTTGCGACCGTATTCGAGATAGTGCTCGACAGCCTTTTCCCTTTGGGCCGGTGAGTACTTCGACTTCGAGTTCTCGTAGCAACGCGGCAGGTCGAGGCATCGCTCATACTCTGCGTGCCAGCTCTTCAAAGAGTTCTTCGTCGGGTAGCCCAACTGACGAATAGTTGCCCCGGTTCGCTTGCCCAGTTTGATGTAGAGCTTGACCGCTCGGATACGGTCTTCGTATGAATACATGAACTACCTCCAGGTAGTCCAAGATTTCCGCCGCATCCCC
>NZ_JCBCUY010000009.1:0-139951 GCF_059862705.1 Pseudomonas sp. MF08817 | reverse complement strand
AGGCAACGGCTGGTTTACCGCCATATTTTCCCGGCCTCCGTCGATACCCAGTCTGAGAACGTAAACCTTCAAGGCGCATCAACCTAGCTACCCGGTGACGGCCACAGCTCTCACCAACCTCTCGCAGGTCATCATGGATCTTGCGATAGCCATAAACACCACCGCTTTCCAACCAGGAGTGTTTGATCAGTCCAAGCAGTCGCTGATCGTCCTTGGCTCGCGCAGATTTTGGTTCTGATAGCCACGCGTAGTAGCCGCTGGGATGAACCTTGAGCGTCAGGCAAAGCCGTCGAATCGCGTAATGACCCGCTTGCTGCTTAATAAAGGCGTACTTCAGCCGCACTCCTTGGCAAAGTACGCGGCGGCCTTTTTTAAGATGTCTCGCTCCTCCGTCACCCGTTTCAGCTCGGCCCGTAGACGACGAACCTCAGCGCTCTGATCATCCTCCTCAACGCGCTGTTCCTGGGGCTTGGTGTAGCGCTTAACCCAGGCATAGAGGCTGTGCACGGACACACCCAATCGTGCAGCCACCTCCGAAACAGGAAGCTTCTTTTCGGTCACTTGTTTGACCGCCTGGATTTTGAATTCTTCGGGATATCGCTGGTTGCTCATGGCACCTCCTAATGGGCCTCATTTTAAGGCTTGGAGGTGTCTACGAAACTAGGGGCGATTCAATCCGTCTGGAAGGAAAGACTCAGATCTGGAGAAATCTTGGATTTCAGGATCTATTTACTTTCATGCGAACAGGCGAGAAAGACCGGTTGAATTTTGAGCGCTTGTTCGAACGTCACGAAGCTCCCTATCCTGAGCATGTGTCCAGCTTACTTGCTATGATCAACGAAGTTAGAGGTCGCCTGGATAAGCAACCTAAAATACATTTGAAGGATTTAGAAGGATTCGACTTTGAGAGGTTTCTCGGTCACGTCAAGTTTATTTATACATATAAAACAATGAACTGGTTGCGAAACCCTTATAAAATCAAGGAGGTGTTAAAGCGGTTCGATACCTTCTTAGATCACTCCCTCGATAAACCTGGCGCCCTTTCGCTGTATCTGGCACTGGCCAAAAAAAACTCATCTGAAGAAGCGTATATCTGCAACACTTACGGCGTTTCGTCGAAGGAGTATCAGCAGTGGATTAGGCTGTTGCTACTGTTTCTCTACGTTGACAGATATGACGATGAGTCCCAGTTGGACGGATTTATAAATGAATTTTTTATAGCCCCAGAGTTCTCCACAACTATATTCGTCGCTGTGTTCGATGAGCGCTGTGCGCTACTCACGGATACTGGGGTGGTTAAAGACTCGGGAAATGGCCCCCTCACCTATATGAATGTATCCAAAAGCTGTATTGTCGCGCTTGAGCACGCGTTTGTTGATGTCACATTGGACCGGGTGATAAGGGAATATGGTTTTGATGAAAGCGCACGAGAACAAATTAGGGCTAGGATTGCCACTGGGGTGAATGCGGTCCTCACGGTAAATAGCTACGAACTTCTTGGCGGATACAACAAGATTTGCGTTAAAGCCGCTGCGCTAGAAGTATTTTGCGCAACACCGGATGTCCAAGGCGTGCAGGTACTAAAATCCGGGCAGGAAAGAAAATAGACCACTGCTTGGGGGCGATATGCAGCCTTCCGGTAAGGATAATTCTGTGCATGTTCAGGACGAAGGGCGGAAAGGTACCGCCGGCAAGCTCGGAAAAACTGAATCGCCACGTGTTCCGTAGATGTCTCGTTGTCTTAAACTGAGGTCGACTACGAGGCGCCCTGAGCAATCCGAGTTATCCCAACACATGAAGCGCTGCCAATTGGCGTGGAGACCCGGCGCCTTCAGGCCTTCATAGGGTCGAAAATAACCAGCTTTCACCTCAAGCCTCAGTGCTGAGGTTACGCAGGAGGTTCGCCTAGAACGGCTCAGCCTCTGATGGGGCAGCCTGCATGTCCAGAACTTTGCGGTTACCGTCAATGTTCACGACCAGAGCAGTCTTTACTGCGACCGATGCAATGCGCTTCTGGTTGGAAATCGCAACGGCGATAGTCGTGTGGCCGCGAGGGGAGGCGCATGCGAGATCGCCGCAAGCGGAATTAATTCAAAGCGGCAACTACCGAGAATTTCTCGGTAGTTCAGGGTTCGAAGGTTTATCACTAGGCAGTTGAGTAGGAGCAAAAAACACAAAAGCAAAAAACCGGTCGTTGCCGGGCTTTGCAGACCCCTTTAGGGGATAGAACTAAAGTGCCTCAGGGGCTACAGGTAAACCATGGTTGATTGACGCAGATGTCAATCCTCTTGCATCAAACCGCGACCGCCACGCATCATGTGGTATCACGATTTCAGGAGATTCGCCATGCGAGCTCAAATTCTTCGTGGCTCTGGATACTCAGCGTACCGTGTACGCCTTGAAACCCTGCTAGATATTTCTGTCTTGGCCAGTGATATGGATATTCACAACTGTATTACACAGGGTTTTCCTGCAGCCCGACTGGTGCAGTTGACGGAAGACGGAACGGTGTCGCAGCTCGAACGCGATCAAATTATCCCACCGCGAACGCTAAAGAGCCGCATCAACCGCAATCAGCTCCTGACAGTTGAGGAGAGCGATCGCTTCTTTCGCATCGCGCATATCCACGCTATGGCCGATGCGGTGTTTGGTGAGTCCGACAAAGCCAAACTTTGGCTCTCAAAGCCCAAGGTGCGATTCGGCGGCATGGCTCCAGTGCAGATGCTGAATAGTCAGCAAGGCACAAGCCAGGTTGAAGATATGCTGCTGCAACTCGCAGAGGGCTTCATGCTGTGACCCTACAATCAGGTCAGCCGGTGGAGACATCTAAGTAAGGTCTGCCTGGTTGGATGTGCTAAAGCGGTAGGGCGTGGAACGGTAGCCGAGTAACCCATACCGTAATGTATAGTCGTTAGAAACCTGTGCAAACTTGTCCTAGGGCAACTCCGCTGATCATGCCGTAATCTGTAGTCGATGACCTGGCTAGGTAGATTTATGAGTGTTCCTCAGCGGTGCCATTATCGACTCGACATCCAGCCCGCCAAGTAGGCAATTGTGCGCTATTGCCGAAAGGGCTTCAAAAAGCTGGTCTCGCTGTCTCACCAGAACTGCATTTTCCGTCTTAAGACTTGCAATACGCTCCTCAAGGCTCCTGCGTCGACGGGCACCGTCTGGGTCTCTCCCGCTTTCCCTCAGTTGTGCGATTCGCGCAGACTCGATTCTGTTTCCACGGTCACCTCCTAGCGTAGCTCGGCTTGTCAGGCCCAGCCGGCGCTGCACCTCCGGTCGGGAAATGGGGGCGAGCTCCACTCCTGAGCCAATCATCTGGGCGAGGAGGGCGTCTATTGCCTCATCTAGAGTCCCGCCCCGCAATATCTGTCGTCTCGCCATAGTAGCCTCTAGTCATCTGAAACCGAACTGTGTCGTTTGTCCGTATCTGCAACTGTCACAGGATGCCCATCTGGAAACACGCGTTGCACGCCTACATTGGTATCGCGTGCAAGGACTGATCTTAAATTATTGAGCTTGTCTTCCTGGTCTGCCAGCCATACATCGCTGCCTGCCTCTCCGGCACCGGCATCGCGCATAATGGTAATTGCGTTCGTCAGATTATCGGCTTGTTTCTTAAGGTTAGCCCGTTCCGATGGTGTGCCCATCAGATGCAGATGCGAGCAGCCATTCCAGCACTGAAGATGCTTAGGGCAGGGCGCTTGGGAGAAGTCGTGAATGCAACCTCCAAAGGGTGTCACGTGCAGCGCCGTTGCGTGTACGGTGAGGAATGCTTCTGCCGTGATCGCGCCTTTATCTGACAGCAGCGCATGGTAACTGTCGGTCAAAGTGCCCTGAATGCGCTTATCTCTTATGCCCGCATGTAGAAAGTCGATACGGTCGTGATGGCTATTGAACGCCAAGAACTCTTGATGGGTAGCGGTGTTTTCTTCAATGCTTGTGTGTTGGTAATAGACATTCTGGTCGAGGCGTTTTCGCCCCAGGGCCAGCGCCTGCTGAACATCGCTCATGCCAGTCAGATGGTAAATAGTATTTCGCCAGTGACGCGGTTGATGGCTAGTCAGCTTGATCGGTGTCCCATCCGCTTCAAATAATGAACGGCGCGAGAATATGGACGAGAATCGCGGATCCGCGCCGAGTGCTCGGTTAATGTCAGCCAACATCACTCGTCGTGGAATGGCACGGAACACGTTGGCCTCACGTCCCCCCAAACGAAATTGTCCGTCAAATGCGATGGCAAGTGTTTCACTTGTTTTTAAGACAACACGAAGCTTGCCGCTGACATTTTCGGTAAGCGCGGCATGCCCGTGAAGTTTAGGAACGAGAAAACTCTCAATATCGCCAGCCAAATACTTTTGCCTCGACACCTTGCTAGGATGGATTCCATTTCGTGAAAAGTACACATTTAGGTTCCGAGACGAATCGCGATTCTGACTGAATCCAAGCCAGCTAAAAATTTCAGCTTCTGACATTTCCTTCTTCGGCGAGTAGTCCCAGAGGCGACCTGGATTATCTTCTTGCCATTTAGCGATTTCTCGCTGTTCCTGGGTCAGTAACTTGAGTCGCGTGACTGCACGCCTAGCTAGAGGGACGTCGCTTTCTGCAAACCAATGAACACGAGATTGAAAATGCTTCTCCGCAAAGTACCTAATTCCGCATTCGACCAAGCGCTTGCCATTTGCATCTACAACTATCTCACCTGTTGCTCCTTTGATTGGTCTTTCAACCCAACAGTCATAAGGAATTACCGCTACCTCGTTCCCTCTTTGGCCAGTCGCGATCAGTAAATCGATTATGCGCAGCAAAATCTCTTCGCTGTCATTAAGCGGATTATTCGAACAAAGGGCGTAGGCTTCCATCGCCTCACGAGAGGGCAACTTCTCATCAGATTTACGCTGTTTTACAGTGCGATCGGGATCATGCAGCGAAATATAGTCGTGACGGCGCTTTTCTGGTTTTGCATCATGCTCAAAGTGGATGGCGATCTTAGTTAATTGCAGAATATCAATCGTATCCGCTACTACTTGAAGATGAGAGGTCGCGTCGTACAGATTCTTGTAACCGCTTTGGCGGAGGAATTCTACGACGCGATCAAAATCACCTCGTGTCAACTGTGTGGGATCGGATGCGCCGCGCTCAAACAAGGGGTTGTATACCCGCCGGATAGCAATATTGTATGCAGCCACCATCGAAAACTGCAGGCTCCGGGTGCGTTGTAGATACACAATCAGGGCCTTGTTAAAATCTTGGAACACGAGGGGGAGTGGGCCCTTCGCCGGAGAAGGATAGCCCGTTTTTTCGAGGGCTTGCCGATGCGTCTCGAAGGTAAGCGTATTTTGCTTTCCACGTTGTGGTAACCAGCTTCCGACGCCCCATAACGATGACGCCCACGGTGTTGAAATCGGTAACGAATGGAAAATCGCTTGTTCCTGTGTAACAAAACCTCCGAGGCGTTGACTTGCTCTAGACAGCGTCATCTGCAGCATCCTCAGTTTGCTGCCGGCAGCGCTCGATCGTAGCGCTTACCGCCAGAATGGTTGTCTGATGCTGGGCCAGGGGCCGGTTGTGAATGAGATCACCGGCTAGTTCTGCCATATCAATGAACCGTTGGGCCTCCCGCTGGAGTGCCTCCTTTACCTGCTCATGGCGGCCGTCAGCAAAGGGGTGGAACTTCTTGCAGGTGTAGCAGGCGTATATAGGGTTGTAGGGACAGTGGGTATGGACCGGCAGGGCGCAGGCGCCAATATCGCCGATGTACTGCGTATCAATGACGCCGCGGACTGCTCTTTCAGGAGCAGTATCGCGGCGTTGAACGATTTGCCCAGTTAATAAGCTGCGCATGATGCGTTGATAGGCCGGGCTCTTACCCAGTGCTTTCTCTTTTATCCGGGCAATGTTGGGGGTTGCCGTTACATAAGCACGGGCCGCAACCGTGCTGTTGTGCCCGAGCAGTTCGGCAATTATGTCTGCCGGAGTACCCTGATCCGCCAAGCCTTGCCCGAGGTGGTGACGCAATAACATGGTTACCTGATTCGGCGTGTCTATCCCAGCTTCACGCAGCTCGCGTTTGAGACCTGAACCGATTTCAACAACCGAGAGACGCCTTCCACAAGGACTGACAAATAATGGTTCACAGTCGCTACCAAAACGGCGTTGAATTTCTAAAACGTGACGTGAGATTTTCTCACCCAGGCGGGTGGTTATTTTACGGGGGCGCCGCTCAGGTCTGCGCTGGCCGACCTTTTTGGCCATGGGTAGCCATAGGGTGTAGTACTTCTCATGATCAGCACTTTCAATGAACTCAAAGTCCGCGACGTCTAGCGAATGAAACTGAATCGAACGCGGCCCCAATTCAAAACCCAGGTGGAGCATCATATTGAGCTGAGCATCTACCCAGTCACTTGAAGAGGTTTTTCGCTCTATACGCTTGAGCAATCGAATTTCCTCATCAAGTTCTAAACCAGACTGCGAGAGAAAAATTCGAGCATACGGTTCAACCCGATCTGATTTCACATCCTTGATTTTAAGGAAGATGTTTGAATCAAAACCTTTAATCCCTCTATCAACTGCCCAGCGATAAAGTCTGCGAAATCCAATTAGATGTTGCCTGGATTGTTTGAAGCCATTTAATTCAGCGATTAAATTATGATAATCCCAAGGAAAGTAACGAGCAAGCGCGGTGCTTGATAAATAGACAAGAGTTCTTACAAACATGAATGCTGTCTGTGGAGCATATTTTTCCAACGCATATGCCATAAAGCTTTTGGCTATTTCATTGAGCTCTGGAGTTAAGTCAAGTGAGGCCCAGTCAATTTTCAGTGCAACCCCACCGTCGTACCACGTCCACACCGGCAGCCGGGTATCGACGTATCGTGGCTGGTCATTGGTGCGAGTTCGAATCGCAACCTGAGCCGGGCCCTCGAACACGTAGGCCGGAAAAGAGGAGGAGGGTGAAGCGTGTTCTTGATCGGCTGATTTGGTCACGGTGAACCTCCTTAACTGTCAAGTCGGCTCCAGGCTGCTGAGGCACGCTGGGCGTTGTGGAAGTTGGCCGACTCGGCTAGATAACGACTTGCATAACGGCGTGGCATCGTCGAAGTGTCAGTCCAACCGCAGACACGCCGGAGTTCGTCCGTGGCCCGCTCGAGGTCATACCCACGCTTCTCGACCAGGTAAGCCAAAAAACGATCGGCAAAGGTGTGACGAAAGTCATGCGCGGAAAGTGTAGGCAACAACCCCGGATGAGCCAGTTCAATTGTCAGAAACAGCCGATCAAGGACGCTAGACAACGCTCGGATCGACAGCGGGCGGCCTCGGTCAGAGATGAACAAATAGCGGTACAGCAATTTCATTGGTTTGCCATTACGCAGGGGGCGTCGCTCTCCCTGGATATAACGCTCGTAGACTTCATACAACTGCGCGGAAATACCTACTGTCCGTCCGTGTGTTTTCAGCGCAGGCTCTTCAGCGCGCGGGTCACCGGGATCATTTGCGCGCTCATTGATGCTGACATAGGCATGCTGAGTACCATCATTGACATCGGTGGTGTAGAGCTTGAGAAGCTCCCCTCGGCGCATACCGGTCTCCAGTAGTAATTCAATCATCAGCCAATTGCGCAGTTGCAGCCTTTCCGGGAACGGATTCGCCGTTGCGCCGGGGCGAATCAATGTGCGAACGATCTGAAGTTGCGTATCTGTCAGGCTGCGGTAACGAGCATGGTCGGGACGAACATTGATGATATGGCTCTCAAAGCGCCGCTCTATCACGTCGGCGACATCGGCAAATACCACCTCGATGTTAGTCTGGGTGGCGGAATTCTGATGGGCGCGCGGAATGTAACGGGTGACGCACCAGGAAAGGTATTTCTTCAGCAAACGCAGGTACTGGTCCCGGGTACGCGGATCGATCTGAGGAAAAAGTACCGTTTCAGCTTTGCCGATTCGGGCGACCAGGTTGTCGGCTTGACGACTGCTTTGAAGCCAAATGGCGTAGCCGTCCAATAAAGCCAGAATCGCCTCGAAGTGGCAGGCCAAGATAGCCTCATCGATATCCAGATCTCGGGTTCTGGCATAGGAGTAGAAAGCCAGGATCGCGCGCAGATGCGCCGCAGCCGTGTTGTAAGCGCGCTGTCTGAGTTTAAGTTGGACGTAGATGAACGGGACAAGTGTGGGCAACGGCGCCGCATCACCAGCTTGTACAAGCAGCGGTAGTCGTTGACCTGAAGAGAAACGGCACTGAATCAGTTTCATCGGCAGCCACCTCATTCAAGGACTCGCCATGAACACGGAGTACATGGCCCGTTGAGAGAGTGGATGCCGGAAGCCGATTTGTCGAATCAGTGCCTTACGAGGTTCATGAACATTATTAACATAGCACCTCGTTTAACATAATATACATTATGCGAACCTAAGGATAAGAGCCTGGGGGCAAGAGACGCGCCTTTCAATGTGCTGAAAGCCCCCGACCACGCTCAATTCAGCCTGCGGTCAATCGTTAATGTAACGTTCACGGGTCAACGAAGCAGGATTGCCGCTCACCAGGTTCAGCCCTTGATGTGTCAGAACAGCCCCTTCAAAGCTAGCTGGAAGCTCTTTGGAGAACCGGACAAAGCCTTCGTCAGACAACCAACGCACGCAACTCGTGAACAAAAACTCCTCAGCACTTGCCGCAACATATCCAGCTCCATCCCAGCTATTGCCTTCTCGATAGACAGTCTGATAATCGGCTGAGTCAGCTTGCAAGTGAACGGGCTGGGGGAAAGTTACGAGTAAATGTTGAAGAACGTTTGCTACAACGAGGTCGAATTTTTCGATTTGCGCAATTGCCATTAATGTTACCTTTAGATTAGTGAGTGCTCCCTTTTGCATTGGAGGCCGCATCAGAAGTCAAGAAAATTATACCACAACTAAAAAACACCCTAAGTTGAGCAAAAGTCTATGCAAAAAGTTGATGGTTGAATGTAGCTTTGCAGATATAGATAACCGTTATTTATGGAAAACCAAAAATGACCGAGCAAGAAAAACCTTACAACGTTTACGCTGACATCGGCGTGGCCAACCCTGAGGAAATGCTGCGCAAGGCCCGGATCGTCACGGAAATCAGCCTCGTGCTAAGCCGCTCAACAGACGGAATTACAAATGCAGCAGCCGTCTTGGGCCTGAGCGAGGCTAGGCTAAATGAGCTTTTGCGCGGACAATTCAATGACTGCGAGGAAAAGGATCTGATCAAGTACCTAGAGAAACTAAACCACGGCAAGAGTTTCGCGGGCGCGAAACTGGAGGAATGACAGTTACAGCCTTCTGCTTCTGCTGATATCTAATACGATTGAGTTATAACTATGCTAAATGGTTCTTTAGTTGAGTTATAAATAGACACTGCAACAATCCCCACTCCATAAGGTTTTTTTCACTTCCCCTTCACCCTCCCCCCACACCCCCGCTCCTACAGTGCTCACATTCCCGTCCTGCCTGTCGGAGTGACAGCATGCTGCAAGGCGCTATCGAAACCCCCGTGTTTGCATCCCGCCCTAAGTGGCGCCGCCGGCCCGGCGCAAAAGCGCTGGCCATTGGCCTGTTTACCCTGCTGGCCCTGGTCGCGCTGACCACCTGGCTTTCGTCGAGGACTCTCATCATGAATGTGGGCAATGAACAGCAAATGCTCAGCCGCGGGATTTACGCCGATTGGGCCAAAGGTGCGGTGATTGTCCTGATCCGCCATGCCGAGCGTTGCGACCGCTCGCCGAACCCCTGCCTGGGCGACCCCGGTGGTATTACAGTCGAAGGAAGTCAGGCCGCGGCCGACGTAGGCCAAGGCATTCAGCGCTTGGGCCTGGAGCAGGCGCAAGTGCTGAGCAGCCCTACGGTGCGCACGCAGCAGACGGCGCATTTTATGTTCGGCGATGCCGTTGCCACCCAGGACTGGTTGAACCGATGCGACCGGGATTTCGCCGACACGGCTTTCAAGCACAAAACCGAAGGCCACAACCTGGTGCTGGTGACCCACAGTGGTTGCATCGACTATGTCGAGCGTCAGTTGAACGTCCCTGGCGGCGAGCGTTCAAGCGCCTATGCCAGCGCCCTGTTCATCTCCATGGGCAGCCAGGGCAAAGCGCGCATCCTCGGCCAGATGAACGCCAACCAGTGGCGCACACTTGCCGCCGGCGCCGGGCAATGAACATGCAGGCACCGTCCCGTTCGCGCTTCTATCTATTCAACCTGGGCCTGCCGATGTTGCTGGCGATGGCGGTGTTCCTAGTGTTTGACCTGACGGAGTTGGACCGCGCTATCAGCAACCTGTTGGTTGACCCTGCCAGTGGCCAATTCCTGATGCGCCAAAGCCGTTGGTTCGAGATCGTCACCCATAAATGGCCCAGGGTCCTGCCGGATTGGACCGGCGAATGGGCGCTGATCGGTTCGTTGCTGTCGTTTGTCTGGCCACGCCTTGCCAGCCGTCGGCCCAGCCGCTTTCTGGAGAAAACCCGCATCGCCCCGTTGCTGCGCTTTACCACCCGGCACCGCCGCGACTTGCTGTTCGTCGTCGTCGCTTTTGCCCTGTGCACCCTGGTTATCCATTACCTCAAAAGCCACACCAGCGTGTACTGCCCGGTGGAAACCACGCTCTACGGTGGCACTGAGTTGCGCAAGGAATGGTTCGAGAATTTCACGTGGTTGGACAAGGCCGGGGCTGGTCGCTGCTGGCCGGGCGGCCATGCGTCCAGCGGGTTTACCTTGCTGGCCCTGTATTTCGTTGCCCTGCGCCACCGCTGGGCCCATGCGCGCAAGTTGCTAATGGCGGTGCTGCTACTGGGCTTTTTTTACGGCACCACTCGGGTACTGCAAGGTTGGCACTACATGTCCCACACCTTTTGGGCGGGGATTTTCGTTTGGTTGACCACCTGGCTGACGGCGCTGTTTTTCTATGGGCGGTTGGCATTGCAAGCGCCTATGCGAAGTGTTCCAGGCACGCCCTGCTTCGCCCTGAAAAACAACCACCTTCTCAATGGCTGGGCTGAGTCGTGCCCCCGCACCCGCCTCAGTGCCAAGAACTGAAGCGGATGCGGGCGTGCAGTATCAGAGCGCCGAGAAGGCGTAGCTGACGATCAGGCGGTTTTCGTCGAACTCCAGGCTGCTGTAATCGCGGCGCAACGTGCTGTTGCGCCATTTCAGCGTGAGGTTTTTCAGGCTGCCGCTTTGGATCACGTAGGCCAGTTCACTCTCCCGGCCCCACTCCTTGCCGTCGCTGACGGTGGCAGTGTGCACGTTGTCGCCGCTGATGTAGCGGTTCATCAGGGTCAGGCCCGGCACGCCGACGCCGGCGAAGTTGTAGTCGTGGCGCAATTGCCAGGAGCGTTCTTTGGCGTTGTCGTAGCTTGAGTTGTAGCTGTCGTTGGCCAGGGTGCCGCCGCTGGTGCCGTTGACACGCATCCAGGCGTTGTCGCCACTGACCTTTTGCAAGCCCACATAGAAGGTGCTGCTACCGTACTTGGCCGAGAGCATGGCCGAGGCGGTTTTGTTGTCCAACTCCCCTGCCCGCTCGCTGCCGCTTTCCTTGCCGATGAAGTAGCCCAGGTTGGCGCCCAGGGTCCAGGCACCGACGGCTTGGCTGTGCACCAGGTTGATGAACTGTTGGTTGTAGATGTCTTTTAGCTCGGCATTCCACAGGCCGAGCATCGTGCGTTTGTCGTTGAACGTGTATTCACCACCGGCGAAATTGAAGCGATCGGAGGTGACCCCGCCCAAACCGGTCATCGACATATCGTCCATGCTCGCGTCGTTGCGCGGGCTGTTGCCACGGAACTGGCCACCGTAAAGGGTCAAGCCGTCGATTTCCTGGGACGTAACCTGTGCCCCGCGCATTGTCTGCGGCAGGGAGCGGCCGTCGTCGGAACGCAGGATTGGCAGCACCGGCATCCACTCGCCGACTTTCAGCTCGGTCTTGGACAGCCGCGCCTTGAGCGCCACTCCAAGGCGCCCGAAGTCATCGGCCGGGCGGCCGTCGTCGTGTACCGGCAGTAAATGGGTGTTGGTGGTGCCCCGCCCGCCGTCGAGCTTGAGGGCGTACAGGCCTAGCACATCCACGCCAAAGCCCACGGTGCCTTGGGTGAAGCCGGACTTGGCGTCGAGGATGAAACTCTGGGTCCATTCCTCGGCCTTGCCCTGGGAATACGCCGGGTTGGTGAAATTACGGTTGATGTAGAAATTGCGCGCCGTGAGGCTGGCCTTGGCGTCCTCGAAGAACCCGGCGCTTTCCTGGGCCACGGCGGGCAGTGCCGCGATGGCCAGGGCCAGGCTGCTGAGGGCCAGTTGAGCGTTGGAGCAGGTACGACCTTTCATTGTTTTTATTCTCTTGGTTAAAACGCAGGTAAAACCCTGCCCTGCGCAGTTGCGGACGATCCGTAAAAGGCCAGGGGTAAAGCCGATACGCCCGCGTACCGCGTTGCGGCGCGGGCGCCACAGCGTGGGTCAGTAGATGCCGCGGTAGATGGCTTCTACATCGTGCTCGGTCATGTCCGTGGGGTTGCTGTCGATAAGGCGGCGGATGCCCACCACCACCTCGGTGGCCATCAGCGGCAACGCCGCTTCGTCCACGCCAAGGTTGGACAGGCGCAGCTCCAGGCCACTGTCGGCCACCAGGGCCTCGATGGCCTGGACAAAAGCGAGCGCCGCGTGCGCTTCATGCTCGAAATGCTCCCCGGGCAACAGGTAAGCCGCCAATTCGGCGTATTGGCGCTGGGCCGCGTGCAGGTTGAAGCGCAACACCGGCGCCATCACCAGGGCATTGGCGTGGCCGTGGGGAATGTGGAAGCGCGCGCCCAGCGGATAAGCCAAACCGTGGATCGCCGCCACCGAGGCATTGACGAATGCCATGCCGGCCATCAGCGAGCCTTGCAGCATCGCGGTGCGCGCGGCGACGTCGCGGCCATCGGCCAACACCTTGCGCAGGTTGGCGCCCAGCAACGCCAAAGCGGCTGTGGCCAAACCATCGGCGATGGGGTTCTTGCGGGTGCGGCTGGTGTAGGCCTCGATGGCGTGGACCATCGCGTCCAGGCCCGTGGCCGCGGTGACTTTGGGCGGCAGGCCGAGGGTCAGCTCGGGGTCGAGCACGGCGATATCGGGCATCAATTGCGGCGAATACACCGCTTGTTTACGTTGCTGCTCGTCGGTGATGACCGACACCCAGGTCACTTCCGAACCGGTGCCCGCCGTGGTTGGCACCAGCACCAGCGGCACCCGTTGGCCCAGGGCCTTGTCGGTGCCGTAAAGGTCTTCCAGGGGTTGCTCGCTGCGGATCAGCAAGGCCACCAATTTGGCCGCGTCCAGGGAACTGCCGCCACCCAGGCCCAGCACCGCATCGGCCTGGAACGAGCGCGCTTGCTCGGCGGCTTGCTTGACCACCGTGGCCGAAGGGTCCGGCACGACTTGGTCGTACACCGTCACCGCACAACCGGCCGCGGCCAGCGCCGTTTGCGCCTGGGCGGCAAAGCCCAGGGCGACGATGCCCGGGTCGCACACCAACATCACCCGTTGCGCGCCGAGGCCCGCTAGCAGGGTGCCGACGCTACTTAACGCACCGGCCTCGCAGACCACACGGGGCACGCTTCTGAATTCGTAATTCATGCTCATTCCTCTCAAGGGCCTGGGGTCACAACACCGAGGCGTAGATGGCGCGGGCGTCTTCGCGGCGCACCGGGCGCGGGTTGTTGATGAGCAAGCGCTCGACCTTCATCGCGTCGTCGGTCAGGCGATCCAGGTCCTCGGCGCTCACGCCCACCTCCTGCAAACGCTGGGCAAACGGCATGCGCGCCACCAGTGCGGTGATAAAGCCGATAAAGGCGTCGCAGGCCAGGGCCGGGCTGGCGAAGCGCTGGCCCGGCAACACCGCCGTGGCCAGCTCGGCGTACAACGCCTCGGCCGCCGGCCGGTTGAAATTGAGTACCGGCACCAGCACCAGGGCGTTGCTCAGGCCGTGGGGCACATGGAACTGCCCGCCCAGCGGATAAGCCAGGGCATGCACCGCCGCCACCGGCGAGTTGGCGAACGCCATGCCCGCCAGCATCGAGCCCAGGAGCATGTCCGAGCGTGCCGCCAGGTCGCCGGGCTCGGCCAGCACCCGGTCGAGGTTGCCCGCCAGCAGGCGCAGGGCCTGCACGGCGAGGCCATCGGAAAGCACGTTTTTCTTATGCACGCTGGTGTACGCCTCAATGGCGTGGACCATGGCGTCCACCCCGGTCATGGCGCTGACCGCCGCAGGCAGGCCCACGGTCAGGCGCGCGTCGAGCAAGGCGATGTCCGGGTACAGCAAGGGGCTGACCACGCCTTTTTTCTCGTGGCTGGGGGTGGTGACGATCGCCACCGCCGTGACCTCCGAGCCGGTGCCCGCCGTGGTCGGCACCTGGATCAGCGGCAAGCGCGGGCCTTGGGCCAGGTTGATGCCGTAGATCGCCTCCAGTGCCTGCTCGCGGCCACACAGCAGGGCGACGAGTTTGGCGGTGTCCAAGGAGCTGCCGCCGCCCAGGCCGATCACTGCTTGGGCGCGGCAGTTGCGCGCCGCGTCCACGGCATCCTGCACCGAGGCCGCGGGCGGGTCGGCTTGTACGTCGCTGTACAGCGTTGCCTCCACGCCGGCCTCACGCAGCGCCTGCAACGGCGCGTCGAGCAAACCGGCGCGCAGCAGGCCCGGATCGCTCACCAGCAGCACCCGCTCGGCCTTGAGTTCCCGGCACAGCGTACCGAGGCGCAAGGCGCCGTCGATTTCGCAAATCACCCGGGGCGTGGTTTCAAAGTTAAATGTCGACATGCTTGCGCCCTACCCTGCGGTTACGCTGCCGCGTTCGATGCGAAACACGGCATCGACCAGGTCGGCAGAGTGAGTGTCATCGGATTCGGAGATCAGCACACACAGGCCCTCTTGGCCCAGTTTGGCGATCACCTCGCTCAAGCGCCGGGACAGCACCGGCGCCACGCCCTCGAAAGGCTCGTCCAGGATCAACAGCTTGTTGCCCGGCATCAACGCCCGCGCCAGGGCCACCAGTTTCTGCTGGCCGCCCGACAGTTGCATGGCCTTGCGGTCGCGGAACTGGGCGATCTCGGGAATCAAGCTATAAACCCATTCCAGGCGCTGCGCGCTGTCGGCCAACTTGTTGGCCCACACCGGCAGCAGGATGTTTTCTTCCACCGTCAGCGACGGGATCAGGCGACGGTCTTCGGGCAGGTAGCTGATGCCGGCGGTGGCGCGGGTAAACGCCGGTTGCGCGCACAAATCCTGCCAATTGAAGAAGATCGACCCCGAATCGGCGGGCAACAGCCCCATGATGGCGCGGATCAGGGTGGTCTTGCCGGCGCCGTTATGGCCGATCAGGCCGACCATTTGCCCCGGGCCCACGTACAGCGACACGTCGTGCAGGATCGGCACACCGTCGATGGCCACGTTCAGGTTGCGTATTTCCAGGCTCATTGCTGCACCTCCTTGTGGGCCTTGGGGCCGCCAGTGACGAATTCCTGCACCCGCGCGTTGGCCAGCACCTCTTCGGGGGCGCCGTCGGCCAGCACTTCGCCGCTGTAGAAGGCGAGGATGCGCGAGACATAGCGGCGTACCACGTCCATATCGTGTTCGACGAACAACACCGTCACCCGGTGCTCGGCCACCACTTTCATCACGGTGTCCATCAGCGCGGTTTTTTCTTCGGCGCTGACGCCGCTGGTGGGCTCGTCCAGCAGCAGCATTTGCGGGTCGCCGATCAGCGCCATGGCGATGTCGATCAGCTTGCGCACCCCTTGCGGCACCGCAGTGACCAGGGTGTCGCGCCACTGGCTGATGCCGAACTCGGCGAGGATCGCGTCGGCGCGGGCAATGCGCGGTGCGCTGCGCATCGGCGCAAGCAAGGCCGGGAACGGGCTCTCGGCGGCGGACACGGCAATCAACAGGTTGTCCAGCACGCTCAGTTGCGGGAACAACTGCGCCACTTGGAACGAGCGCGCCATGCCGGCGCGGGTGATGGCCCGGGGCGTGCGGCCGATGATCGAATCGCCGTTGAACAGGATCTCGCCACCGCTGGGTTTGAGGTAGCCGGTGACCATGTTGATGAAAGTGGTTTTGCCGGCGCCGTTAGAGCCGATCACCCCCACCACTTCGCCCTGGGTGATGCGCACGTTGACGTCCTTGGCCGCCGTGACGGCGCCGAACGACTTGCACAGGCCCCGCGTTTCAAGAATGCAGTTCATGCCTTGGCCCTCCTGGCTTGACCGGTAAACAGGCTCCATAAGCCCTTGGGCAGAAAGACAATGATGGCCAGCAGGGTGAAGCCCAGAATCATCTGCCAGCTATGGGGCACCAGTTCGATGGCGTAGGTACGCACCACCGCGAACACGATGGCGGCGATAAAGGGTGCCGCCACGTGGGCGGTGCCACCGAGCAAGGCAATGAAGACGAACTCGCCGGAGGTGATCCAGTACGCCATTTCCGGGTCGATATGCCCGGCCGACAGGGCCATGAAACCACCGCCCAGGGCCGACACCGCGGCTGCGGCGACGTAGTTCATGTACAGCACCCAGCGGGGCGACTGGCCCAGGTATTCGACCCGCACTTCGTTCTCGCGGATCGCTTCGCACATCATCCCGGCACTGCTGCGGCCATAGCGGTGCAGCAACACCGCCAGTACCGCCGAGGTGGCGACGATGATGACGAACAGCGCCAACGGCGCCTGGCCATGGGCCGGCGACCAGCCGAACAGGGTCCAGGCCTTGACGTTGAAGCCGTCGGTGCTGCCCAGGCCCGAGCTCTTGACCAGCACGCCGTAGAGAATCATCGAGAACGCCAGCGACAGCATGGCAAAGAAGATCTCGCGGTAGCGGGTCATCAACAGGCCCAGGAGCATGGCCAGCAACACCGCCGCCCCCACGCCGATGGCCAGCAGCACGGCCAGGTCGCTGATGTTCAAGAAGTGCCCGCTCATGCCCACGGCGTAGCCGCCGACGCAAAAGAACAGGCCCTGGCCAAAGGTCACCAGGCCGGCGCGCATCTGCATCACCACGCCCTGCACCACCATGGCCTTGGCCAGCGCCATGGTCAGCAAAAACACCAGCCACTGCGGCGCGATCCAGCCGCCGGCGGCCAGGGCCACGGCAACGCCCAGCAAAATCAGTTCGGTTTTATCCAGGCGCATATCAGATCTTCCTCGCAACGACGCGGCCGAACAGGCCCTGGGGGCGTACCGCCAGCACCAGCGCCATGACGCCGTAAATCACAAAGAGCTCGAACTCGGGGGCGTAATGCACCGCCGCCGCCCGGCTCAAGCCCACCAGCAACGCGCCCACGGCCGCGCCTTCGATACTGCCCATGCCGCCGACCACGACCACGGCGAAGGCCAGCACGATGATTTCCACGCCAATGCCCGGCACCACGGAAATCGCCGGGGCGGTCAAGGCGCCGGCCAGGGTGCCGAGCATGGTGCCCAGCACAAACACCAGGGTGAACATGCGCCGCACGTTCACGCCCATGGCCATGGCCACTTCACGGTCGTGGATCACCGCCCGCAAAACCTTGCCCTGGTGCGTGCGTTCCAGCCACAGCCACAGGCCCAGGCCCAGCACCGCCGAGACGCCCACCAGCATCAGGTCGTAATTGGACACCTTGAGCCCGGCCAGGGCGCTGCGGCCCATTTCGGCGTAGGGCTGGTAGGCGAAATAGGGGTTCACGCCCCAGATCATCTTCATGGTGTCTTCCAACACCAGCAGCAGCGCGTAGGTGATGATGACCATCAGTACTTCATCGCGGCCATACATGAACTTGAGCAGGCCGCGCTCGATAATCAGGCCCACGATCAGGCCTGCCACCAGGGCGCAGCCGAGCATCAACAGGTAACCGGCCCACACCGGGCCGATGCCATTGTTGAAATACCAGCCCACCAGCGAGGCGGCGGTGTAGGCGCCAATGGCGTAGAAGCTGCCGTGGGCCATGTTCAGGATGCGCATGACCCCGTAAATCACCGTGAGCCCGGCCGCGACCAGAAACAGCCACGAGGCATAGATGGTGCCGTCGATCAGCACCGCGAAGAGACTCATCATAGAGGTCCTACCTTGGCAAAAAGGTGGCGGCGCCCGCAGGCCCGCCACAGTGGCTCAATCACGCGGGGCGGTTCAGTTGCACTGCGCGCCCGGGAACCCGGCCTTGATCCATTCCAGCGCGGTGGTGCCGTCTGGCGGGGTCACGCACTCGCCGGAGAAGGCGATGACGTTCTGCACGCTGCCCTGCTTGGCGGCCTTGTCGTAGTGGTATTCGCCGTAGGCGATACCTTGCATGGCCTGGTGGCCACCGGCGCGGGCCATTTGCACGGTGCCGGACACCGACTCAAAGGTCGCGCCCTTGAACGCCTTGGCGATTTCCAGCGGTGCTGGCACTTTGCCCGGCTGCGCCTTGGCGTTTTCCGCGGCGTGTTTGAGGCCAAGGATGGCCTGGGCCATTTTGCTCGCCGGGTAGGTCGGCGCGGTGTTGTAGGTGGCCTGGTACTTGTCCTTGAACCAGCGGTTGAGGTCGTTTTCCGGGGCGAAGGCACCGAACGGGCCACGGCCGCCGATAATCATGCCGTCCGGGGCCTGGTCCTTGTAGCGCGCCAGGGCCGACTCACCGCAGGTGAGCACGGCGGTGGCATCTTCCAGCAGGCCACGGGCGTTGGCTTGCAGCACCAAGGCTTCCATGTCGCCGCCCCAGAAGCTGGAGTGGATGATGTCCGGGCGCTTGACCGACAACGCGGAAATCTCGGCGCCGTACTGGCCCTGGAAGACTTTCGGCATTTGCGATTCGACCACCTTGGCCTTGGGCATCAACTGCTCCATGGAGTGGGTGAAGTCGTTCCAGCTGTCCTGGCCCCAGGCGTAGTTCTGCTGGATGCCGGCGACTTTCTGCGCGTCAGGGCGGGTCTTGGTCAGGTAACGGGCGGCGCCAATGTTGTCCACGGCAGCATCAAGGCTGGTACGGAAGACGAATTGCGGGGTCTTGTCCTCCTTGAACAACTGGGAAGTGCCGCAATCGTAGAACACGGTCATCGCCCCCAATTCTTCAGCCACTGGGGCGATGGCCAGGCAATCGCCGGACGAGATGTAGCCCACCACTGCATCGACCTTCTGGCGCTGCACCAGGTTGCGGAATTCCTCTACCTGCTTGGCCGCACCGCCCGCTTCGTCGATCAGCACCACTTCGATTTCGGCGCCATTGATGCCCAGGGTGTTGTAGGGTGCGGGCAACTTGCCCTGGTTCAGCCCTTCCACGAGGATTTTTGCCGCGTTGGCCGACGGCTCGCCGAACGGCCCCGCCGCCGGGCCGGACAGGAAGGTCACGACGCCAATGCGGAACTTGCCGTTTTCCGCGGCCAGGGCCGTGGTGCTCAGGCTCAAGGCCAGGCCAGCGGCGGTGATCGCCAGGGCCAAGGGGTGTTTGCGTGCGCTTTTTTTATAGTTGTGCATGGCTTTTTCCATTCTCGATTCAAGACACAGGGGTGGTTAAGGGGCTCGGCCCTCGGGGCGCGGCTTGCCAGCGGCGTGCGTGGCCAAGCGGCGGTTGATCGTGGCGCTGTCCATTTGCAGCTCTTGCGCCGAATACACGGCCCAGTTGCCCAGCATGACCTGGGCCGGGGGGAACTGGCTGTTGGCCACCGGGGTGCCGATGGCTTGGGTTTGCTGGAGCTGGTGGGTGCGCGGGTCGATGCGTGAGACGAACCCGGGCGGGTCTTCCGGCAAGGCGATTTCCAGGCCTTCGAGGGCGTGGATCAGGGCCTGGGTGTCGGTGCTACCACCGGCCTTCTCGAAGGCTTTGGCCAACACCATCACACCGGTGTAGGCGCCTTGGGCGGCGTAGGTCGGGTAGCGGCCGTTGAGGGCCTGGAAGCGCTGGACGAAGGAGCGGTTGCGCGGCGTGTCGGGCCAGTTGTTGTGGTGGCGGGCCGAGAGGATCAGCCTCGGCGGCGCCTTGTCGCCCAGCGAGACGAGAAAATCGTAGTTGCCGCCCGTATCGAAGTTGGCCAGGCGCGAGGTCTCGAATAGCCGCGTGCCCGCTGCTTGCGTGACAAAGGCGTGGAAATCCCCGCCCCACAGGGCCGAGACGATCACGTCGGGCTTGGCCTGCTCGAGGGCGGCAATGTAGGCCGAGTAATCCGGCTCATACAGGCGCGGCCACAGCTCGGTGACGTCCTCGAACGCCACGCCGAGTCGGGCGAAGGCTTCGTGCAGGTCGTCGCGCGAGACGTGGCCGTATTCGTAGTCAGGGCCGATGAAGGCCAGGCGTTTCCACCCGGTTTCCTTTTGCAGGGCCTGCAGGTAGCGGGCGCCGGCGGCCATGGAGGTCCAAGTGTCGTTGGTGACGCGAAAATACCAGGGGTGGCCGTTTTCCAGGGTCATGCGCGAGGACGCGTGGTCAGTGCCAATCATCAGCACCTGCTCGCGCTTGGCCAACTCGCTGACCGCCAGGCCCACGCCCGACGACACCATGCCGCACAACACTTGCACGCCATCCTGGTGAATGAAGTTCTTTGCCAGGCCCACGCCATAGGAGGCCTTGGACTGGTCGTCGTCGATAATCACCCGCAGGCGCGGCACCTTGTCGCCCGCCTCGCGCATGGCCTGCAATTCGATCAATGCCACTTGCACCCCGGCGATGCTGTCCTGGCCGTAGATCGCTGCGCGCTCGGTCATCGGGTATAGGCAACCCATGGTCAAGTCGGCCTGGGACGCGGCCGCGCCCAGCTCAACCCGGCCGACCTGGGCCACCGAGGCGACGCTCAGCAACAGGCCGCCCAGGGCAAGGGCGCAGTGAAACCATGGACGTGGCAGGGACATAAGGCTTTTCCTTTAGGGCGTTCGCGACGCCTCTTGTTAGCTAGCAGGAAGGGATAGAGCAAGGGCTGTGCCAGGATGCTGGCACAGCCATGACGGCCGTGGGGAGCGAGCCCGCTCGCGAGGGCATCAGGGCTGTGGGGGGGTGATGTTCCCGATCGCGAGCAGGCTCGCTGCCACAGAGGTTTATGGCCACGCGAGCACGCCGTTGAGCGCTAAGCGCTCAACCCTTGCGCGCGGTTGAGCGGTTTGCGCTCAACCCAGGCCCAGGCGCTGCAAGCGGCGCTTGAGGGCGTGCCGGGAAATCCCCAGCAGGTTGGCGGCCAGGCCCTTGTGGCCGGCGGTGCGGCTCAGGGCATCGCTGACCAGGTCGCGCTCGGCGCGCTCCAGTTGGTCGCCCAACACTTGGGGGGCGTCCTGGGCGCCCAGCGGGGGCAGCGGCAGCAGGTCGGGGCTGATGAGCTGCCCGGGGCTGAGGATCGTCAGGCGCTCCACCAGGTTTTTCAGCTCACGCACGTTGCCCGGCCAGCGGTGGTGTACCAGCGCGGTGGCGCTGTCGGCGGCGAAGCGGATCGGCTCCACGCCCTCCTCCGCAGCCTGGCGGCGGGCAAAGTGCTGGGCCAGTAGCAGCACATCCTCGCCGCGCTCGCGCAGGGCGGGAATGTCCAGGGTGATGACGTTCAAGCGGTAGAACAGGTCTTCGCGAAACCGCCCCAGGCGCACGTCCTCGGCCAGGTCACGGTTGGTCGCTGCCACCACCCGCACATCGGCGTGGCTGGCGGCGTTGGCGCCTACGGCGCGGTAACTGCCGTTCTCCAGAAAGTGCAGCAGCTTGGCTTGCAGGGCCAGGGGCAACTCGCCGATTTCATCGAGAAACAAGGTGCCGCCATTGGCCTGGCTGACCAGCCCGGCGCGCTTTTGATGGGCGCCGGTGTAGGCGCCCTTTTCCGAACCGAACAACTCGGCCTCGATCAACTGCTCCGGCAGCGCCGCGCAGTTAACCTCGACAAAACCCTGGGCGGCCCGCGCGCTGTGGTTGTGCAGGGCCTGGGCCACCAGGGTCTTGCCGGTGCCCGACTCCCCCAGCAGCAGGATGCGCGTGGCCGAACTGCGCGCGATGCGCTGCACCGCCTCATGGAGCGCGCGCATCGCCGGGCTGTGGCCGAGCAGGCCGGCGGCCAGTTCAGCGCTGGCTTCGCCCTGCCCGGGGGCTGCTGGCACGTGCACCAGGGCCAGGGTGGTGGCGATCACCGCCAGCAGCTCATCGAGCTCGAAAGGTTTGGTCAGGTAATCGGTGGCGCCGCTTTTCACCGCTTGCACGGCAGCGCGGGTATCGCCATGGGCCGAGATCATGATGACCGGCAGGTGCGCGTGGCGTTGGCGCAGGCCTTCGAGGGTGGCGATGCCATCGATGCCCGGCAGGCCCAAGTCCAGCAGGACGATATCGATATCGGTGTGCTCGCCGCTGAGCAACTCCAGGGCCGCCTCGCCGCTGTTGGCGGCACTGATGCGCATACCTTCGGCGCGCAGGGCGTAGCTCAAGGAGCGCACCAGCGCTTCTTCGTCGTCGACGATTAGTACGTGAATGTCAGACATCGGGGGGTCACTTCGCCTCTTTCCCAGGTGGGGCGCAGAAATCCAGGGTCACCGCAGTGCCCGCGCCCAGTGTGCTGATAATGTCCATGGGCGCACCGTTGGCCTCCAGCAGTTGCTGGCAGATGCTCAGCCCCAGCCCGGTGCCGCGCGCCTTGGAAGTGAAAAACGGTTGGCGGATCTGCTGCAAGTCGCCCGCCGGGATGCCGCAGCCCTGGTCGATCACCGTGACCCGCACCCGCTCGCCCCGCGCCTGGGCGTGCAATTGCACGCCGTCGCCGGGCTGGCTGGCCTGCAAGGCGTTGAGGCACAGGTTGAGCAAAATCTGCTGGACTTGGTCTGGGTCCACATACAGCTCAAGGCCCGCCTCGGCGCGACAGTGCAGGGTCACGCCGCGGGCCTGCATGTCGGCCGCCACCCGCCGCGCCACCTGCTCGAACAGGGGTTCAACCGCAACAGCCCGGGGCTGGGCCGGGTGTGGCCGGCCATATTCCAGCAGGTCGCTGGTGACGTGGCTCAAACGGTCGATTTCCTTGCCCAAATCCGTCAGCAAGTGGCGCCGCTCCGGTTCTTCCTCGCGGCGTAGCAAGGCTTGTACGGTGGTTTTCATGGTGGCCAAGGGGTTACGCACTTCATGGGCCACGCCGGTGGCGAAGGTGCCGAGCACCGCGAGGTTTTCCGTGCGCACGGTGCGGTCCAGCACATCGGCCAGACGCTCGGCCATCACATTGAAGGCCCGCGCCACATGGCTGATTTCATCGTCCCGCGGTTGCTCGGCGAGGCGGTAGCTCAGGTCCCCCATGGACAACTGCTGGGCGCCCTGCAACAGGGTGCTGACCCGTGCGCGCAACTGCCGCGACAGGGTAAAGAACACCACCACAATGAAGGCGATAAAGCCCGCCGCCACCCAATACAGCCACCAGCGCGCATCGTTCAGCGGTTTGAGGATGGCCCCCGGTTGCACGCTGAACACCAGTTGCCAGCCCGCAATGATCTGCGGGCCGTCGCGCCACTGCTTCGGCGCTTGCACCTGGCGCCCGGTGGGGTCGATGAACGCCCCGCCCGGCACCCGCAGCAGCGGTGCCACCACACCGCTCATGCCGGCGCTCACCAGCAACTCGGTCAGCGAGGCCAGGCGCAGGTGCAAGGCAATGCGCACGCGGTGGTCGGTACGGCCGTTGCGGATGGTCTTGCGGATCAGAAAGCCACCGGAGCGCCCCGGGCCGGCCAGCAAGGGCCCGATCACTTCGACATCGCCGACCCGCGCCACCGGCAGGCCGCTGATCGACCAGTCACGCCGCGCCCAGTACGGCTCGCCGGAGGCCGCTTGCCCCGGCAGTACGTTGAGCAAACGGTCATGCTCGTCGAAAAACAGCACGCCGTAGAGGAATGGGGAGTCCGCTTCGAGTTTGAGCAGCGACTCCACATCACTGCCCGAGCCCGATGGCGTGGCGATAAAACCCGGCATGTTCGGGTGGTTGGACAAGGCCGAGAGCTGGTAGAAGCGGTCGTCGAGGAACGACGACAAGCGGTTGGCCGTGGACAATGCCTGGGCGTCGAGACGCTCGCCGGTCAAGCGGTTGAGCAAGTCCTTGGCCAGTTGTTCATAGAGCACCGCCAGGGTCACCAGGGCGATGCTAATCACCAGTACCGAGAGCAAGGTGTAGCGCGCTACCAGGCTGCGATGGGGGCGGGCCAGCCAATGGCCGAGCCCGTGAAGCAGAGAAATGCGAGTCATGGCGTTTTGATTGTTTTTATAAAGTCGCGCCAGCATAGGGACGGCGGCTCGCCTCTGTCCATGCCTATCCCCGGTTGCGGACCCTACAGATCAAAACGGTCGATGGCCCGGCGCCGTTCGTTATCGTCGCGCACGTCGTAATTGGCGGTGGTCTGGATGTTGGTGTGGTGCGCCAGTTTTTGCGCGATGGACAGGTCATGCTCCTCGATCACCCGGGTGATGAACGAGCGGCGAAAGTCGTGGGGCATGATCTTCACCCCCACCTGGGCGCCGCGCTGGCGGGCGATGTAGTAGATCGCGTGTTTGGTGATGCGCTCGCGGGTGATGTGGCTGCCCCGGCGGATACGGTTGAACAGGAAGGGGTCGTCGGCCTGGCCCTCGGGCAGTTGGGAGCGGCGAAACTCCAGCCACGCCGTCAGTTTGGCGAAGGCCCAGGTGGGCGCGTACTTGACCAGTTGCTTGTTGCCCTTGGCGGTGACCCGCAGGCTGCGTTCGCTGAAATCGAGCTGGCCCAGTTCCAGGTTCACCGATTCGGACTTGCGCATGCCCGAGCCATACAGGATCGCGATCACCGCTGCATCGCGCAGGCCCTGGGGGCGCGGGTCGGCGGCGCACACGGCCATCAGTTCCTGGATCAGGCTGCGCTTGAGGTTGCGCCCCTGGGCCAGGCGCGTACCACCCATGGCCTTGACCGAACGCATCTTGAGCAGGTGGTCCTGGCTTATCAGGCTCAGGCGCCAGGCTTCGTTCATCACCCCGCGCACGGCGTTGACGTACAGCGACGAGGTGTTGGGCGCATAGCCGTCCTCGCGCAGCGCCGCCACCAGGGCGACCACATCCGCCGGTTGCAACTGGTGCCAGGGGATTTCGTCGATATTGAGTTCATCAAAACCCAAGCGATCAGCGGCGTCTTGCAGCACGTAACGCATGGTCAGTTGGCTCGAGGGCGCCAGGCGCGCCAGGTACAGCGTCAGCGGGTTGGCTTCGTGGGCACCGGCAGGGAGGCAGTGGGGTTGAAGTAAGTCAGTCAAGCGGAGCAGGCCTTAAATGAAAAATGCGCGGCCGTGATACGTGGTCCCGGCCTCTGTAAATGAACCCGTAAGCATTTCAGATTATGTAAACAAAGTATTGATCCATATTCGTTTTTCAACACTTTATGGGCCGCGCCAAATGCCTGTCAGACGGTGATTCCAGACAGTTTGCAGGTTTCCCACGCGGTTAATCCTTCAGAGAAAAATCTTACGAGGATATCGGTAACTGCCATCTATGAGTGGCTGTCCACCGGCCCATAATTGGCCGGCAAAAGCGACTTACAAAAAACCAGGTTGCCTTTTTTGTGAATACCGTCTGCCGCCCGTTCCTTCTCAGTCAAACGTAGGCGCTCCAATGTCTGAAGAACTGTTCCTCGATCGCTGTGCAAATCCCTCTCCCCTGACCTTGGACCGGCCCGCGCTGGCGGACGGCTACACGGAACTCAGCGTGCCCCTGCCACAGTTGCAGCGCCTGCGTGCCCTGCGCGACGCCCTGGTGGCGCTCAAAGGGCCCTTGGGCGAACGTACCGAACTGCGCGAAAACCTCGAGCGCGCGCTGCTGAGCAGTGAGAGCCGCGAGCGAGTGCTGGGCAAGCAAGTCGCCCCGCCGCTGCCGGTCTACCGTTGAAGCGACGGCGCAAATGCAAAAAAACTGCACTTAAGCAGCATTAATATGAATTAGTCACAGGTGCGGCAGATTGGCACACTGCGCGCCGTTCCTCCCCCAATAGTTGGAACATTTCCCAAGGGTTGCCCGGTTTGCCTGGCAACCCTTTTTTTGCCCTGCCCCGTGTACCGGATCGTCCTCGCCATGCTCGCTCGTTGGTTCCCCGCTGCCCTCAACACCCGCCCCACCGAATGGACCCGCGCCGCCATCGGCATGGCCTTGGGTACGCTGTTCAGCGTCTGGGCCTGTGCCCAGGTGTTTGGCCCAGACGTGGCGCTGCACCTGATCGGCCCCTTGGGCGCCTCGGCGGTGCTGCTGTTCGCCGTGTCGTCCGGCGCATTGGCCCAGCCCTGGGCGATTCTGGGCGGCTATGCCTGCGCCGGCGTGGTGGCGTTGTTGGTTGCTCATGCGTTGGGCCGCAGCCTGGGCAGCGCTTGCCTCGCCGCGGGCTTGGCGCTGCTGCTGATGTGTGCCCTGCGCTGCCTGCATCCGCCGGCCGGTGCCCTGAGCCTGATTATGGTGGTGGCCGACCCCGCCACCGTCGCCCTCGATTGGCTGGCCCTCGGCCCGGTGATGCTTGGTGCCCTGTGCATGGTGCTCAGCGCCCTGGCCTACAACAACCTGACGCGGGTGCGCTACCCCAAAGGCCACGCCGAACCGGTGGCCGTGGTGCCTGCCGACCATGCGCCCGTGGACCCGGCCGCCATCACCGCCGCCGACCTGCACAACGCCCTGCAGGACATGCAGGAATTCTTCGACGTCACCCCCGAAGACCTGGAACAACTGATCCACGCCAGCGAGCGCCATGCCCGCCGGCGCAGCGTCGGCGAGGTGCTGGCCAAGCGCCTCTGAACGCCGCTCACCCTGCAAAAATGCACAGCTGACCTGCACTTATCACGGTTGTACAAGGCAAATTTGCACTGTTACGATCCGGGATCGTTCGCCCGCGAACACTTCTATAAAAAACAATAAAAGCAGGGAGTTAGTGATGACTGCTGAGGTTCCGTCCCAGGTCCGGGAAGCCCTGGACACCCCCCAACCCCAGGTACTGGCGCAGGTGCGCAACCATATCGGTCACCTGACCCTCAACCGCCCCGCCGGCCTCAATGCCATCACCCTGGACATGGTGCGCAGCCTGCACCGCCAACTCGACGCCTGGGCCCACGACCCGGCCGTGTACGCGGTGGTGCTGCGCGGCGCCGGCGAAAAGGCCTTTTGCGCCGGCGGCGATATCCGTTCGCTGTATGACAGCTTCAAGGCGGGCGACACCCTGCACGAAGACTTTTTCGTCGAGGAATACGCCCTCGACCTGGCGATCCACCACTACTGCAAACCCATCCTGGCCCTGATGGACGGTTTCGTCCTGGGCGGCGGTATGGGCTTGGTGCAAGGCGCCGATCTGCGGGTGGTGACCGAGCGCAGCCGCCTGGGGATGCCGGAAGTGGCCATCGGCTACTTCCCGGATGTGGGCGGCAGCTACTTCCTGCCGCGCATTCCCGGTGAACTGGGTGTTTACCTGGGCGTCAGCGGCGTGCAGATCCGCGCCGCCGACGCCTTGTATTGCGGTTTGGCTGACTGGTACCTGCAAAGCAGCCAACTGGAACTGCTGGATGGCTGCCTCGACAGCCTGATCTGGCACGCCAACCCCCTCAAAGACCTGCAAGGCCTGCTCGCCACCCTGGCGGTGCAAACCCTGCCCGACGCGCCCCTGCTGGCGCTGCGTACCGCCATCGACCACTTCTTCGCCCTGCCCGACATGCCCGCCATCGTCGAGCAACTGCGCGCCGTCACCGTCGGCGACAGCCACGAGTGGGCCCTGGCCACCGCCACCCTGCTGGAAAGCCGCTCGCCACTGGCCATGGCCGTGACCCTGGAAATGCTGCGTCGCGGCCGCCATTTGAGCCTGGAAGACTGCTTTGCCCTGGAACTGCACCTGGACCGCCAATGGTTCGAGCGCGGCGACCTGATCGAAGGCGTGCGCGCCCTGCTGATCGACAAAGACAAGCGCCCACGCTGGAACCCGCCCACCTTGCAAGGCCTCGATGGCCAGCGGGTGGCTGCGTTCTTCCATGGTTTTGACCAACGAGGGAGCTGAGCCATGCACGACCTGGAATTGAGCGAAGAACAAGTGATGATCCGCGACATGGCCCGCGACTTTGCCCGCGGTGAAATCGCCCCCCATGCCCAGGCCTGGGAAAAGGCCGGGTGGATCGATGACGCCCTGGTGGCGAAGATGGGCGAACTGGGCCTTTTGGGCATGGTGGTGCCCGAGGAATGGGGTGGCACCTACGTTGACTACGTGGCGTACGCCCTGGCGGTGGAGGAAATCTCCGCCGGTGATGGCGCCACCGGAGCGCTGATGAGCATCCATAACTCGGTGGGTTGCGGGCCGGTGCTCAACTACGGCAGCCAAGCCCAGAAAGAAGCCTGGCTGCCCGGCCTGGCCAGCGGCCAGACCATCGGCTGCTTCTGCCTCACCGAGCCCCAGGCCGGTTCCGAAGCCCACAACCTGCGCACCCGCGCCGAACTGCGTGACGGCCAGTGGGTCATCAACGGCGCCAAGCAGTTTGTCAGCAACGGCAAGCGCGCCAAACTGGCCATCGTCTTTGCCGTCACCGACCCGGAGTTGGGTAAAAAAGGCCTCTCGGCCTTCCTCGTGCCCACCGACACCCCGGGCTTCATCGTCGACCGCACCGAACACAAAATGGGCATCCGCGCCTCCGACACCTGCGCCGTGACTCTTAGCAACTGCACCCTCCCCGAAGCCAACCTGCTGGGCGAACGGGGCAAAGGCCTGGCCATTGCCCTGTCCAACCTTGAAGGCGGGCGCATCGGCATCGCCGCCCAGGCCCTGGGCATCGCCCGCGCAGCCTTTGAAGCCGCGCTGGCCTATTCGCGCCAACGGGTGCAGTTCGACAAAGCCATCATCGAACACCAGAGCATCGCCAACCTATTGGCCGACATGCACACCCGCCTCAACGCCGCCCGCTTGCTGATCCTCCATGCCGCACGCCTGCGCAGCGCCGGCCAGCCGTGCCTGTCCGAGGCCTCCCAAGCCAAACTGTTCGCCTCGGAAATGGCGGAAAAAGTCTGCTCATCGGCGATGCAGATCCACGGCGGCTACGGTTACCTGGAGGACTACCCCGTAGAGCGCTACTACCGCGACGCCCGCATCACCCAAATCTACGAGGGCTCCAGCGAAATCCAGCGCATGGTCATTGCGCGCGAACTGCGCCACTACTCGATATAGGGGGGCACAGCTGCGAGCTGCAAGTTTGTGGCTTGTGGCTTCACCTCCACTACAAAAAAAACCGGCCCCGCCGCGATGCGCACGGCGGGGCCGGTTCAGTTGCGCTTACCAGGTCAGCACGGCACCTACGGCGAAGGTGTTGGTGTCTTCGTTTTGCAGGTCGTTGTCGTGGCCGTTGATTTCAAACTGGTTGTATTCGGCGACCAGTTGCAGGTTGGCGTTGATCTCGTGGAACAGCGCGATGCCGCGGGTTTCGTAGTCGGCGCCGGTGCCGACCACGCCGTTGCCGTCATCCTTGGTCTTGCCGTAAGACAGCGCCAAGCGGTTCTTGCCCAGTTTGTACGAGCCTTGCAGCAGGTAGCCGTCGCTGTCCACCTCGCGCAGCGTCGCCTCGCCAGCGTTGTTGGTATAGAACGGGTTGATGCCCTTGGCCTGGAACCCCGAACCGGTCAAGGACAAGCCGCCCATTTTCGCCTGCACGCCGTAGCCGACGCCTTTAGAGGTGACCGACTGCACGCTCGGGTCGGTGTTGTCAGAGGTCTGGTAGCTGCCGTTGAGCCAGTTGTAGATCTTCGCCCCGCCGAGGTCGAACTGGTACGTGATCTCGCTCTCGGTGCGCGGGTTTTCCTGGTAGGCCTTGCCCAGGGCGCTGTCGTCGTTGGTGTCCACCGGGTCCATGATGCCCACGGCCACGCGCAGGCCTTGCATCACTGGCGTGCGGTAGGTGATTTGCGAGGTGGGGAACGGGTACGGGTAACCGGTGCCGATGTTGCCGAACGACACCCCGCCGCCGTCCACCAGGCCCAGGCTGTCGCTGACCTGGCCGTAGCCGGCGAGCATTTCGTCGAGCAGGATGTTGGAGCGGGCGAACAGGCCAAAGTCTTTACCGATCAATACCTCGCCCCATTCGGGGTTGGCCACGGTGCCGTAGAACTGGCGCACGTCGATGGCGGTGTCGGTGCCGTTGGTTTCGCTGTCGTTGATGGTCACCCAGAAAGACGCCCGCGCGCCGAGCTTGAGGTCATCGACCTGCTTGCCCATGTTGAAGCCCAGGTAGTTGGGCAAAAAGCCCATTTTTACCCGTGACTGACGGCGGTCGTACTGCTCGCCGGCGCGGTCCACGTCGCTGTTGACGTAAAAGGCGTTGATGTAGCCGTCGGTGGAAAACGTGGTCTGGTCTTTGTCGTACAGCATGATTTCGGCGTGCGCCGCCGAACTCAGGCCCAGGGTGGACAGGCTGGCGATAAACACCGGCAAGATGGGGTGCCGCAATTTCTTATTGTTGTACATGGCGCGCTCCGCAAACGGGGGACGAGTTGTCGGAGGCAATTATCAGAAGGGCCGCAGGGGGCTCCCATGCTGCCTTGGCGGCGAAAGGCCGCTACTTTGGCCTGGCGCGGGTGGAGCGGCCACAGCGGCGTAAGACCGGGGGCGCCACTTTGGGTGTAAGGCTGGGTGGGTCGTAGGGTGTAGGCACCCTTGCCTGGGGTTTTGCTTACGCTGCGTTGCCAACACACCCCCCGCAGGCCTTGCCTAGGGTTAGGCCGCCCGAAAAACTCGAAACTTCTGAAAAGCCTCCGGGTCAGGTTAAAGGTACGGGGCAAGCGCCCCGCCCCTTGCGACCTGGAGGTATCGACCCATGCCATCAAGGTCACCCCAGGGCCCGCGCCATGGCGCCTGGCCCTTGAGCTCGACCCACACCCGTTTTGCCCTCTGGGCCCCCGACGCCCGCAGTGTCAGCCTGCAACGCGACAGCGGCGAATGCTTGCCGATGCTGCCCGCAGCCCAGGGCTGGTATGAACTGGACGCACCTTGGGGTGTGGGCAGCCGCTACCGCTTTGTGATCGACGACCAACACCCCGTGCCTGACCCTGCCGCCCGCGCCCAGGCCACGGATGTACACGGCTACAGCCTGGTAATCGACCCTGACGCCTACCGCTGGCAGCACCCGCAGTGGCGCGGGCGGCCCTGGCATGAAGCGGTGATCTACGAGCTGCATGTCGGCGCCCTCGGTGGCTATGGCGCGGTGGTGGAACACCTGCCGCGCCTGGCCGCGTTGGGCGTGACCGCTATTGAGCTGATGCCTTTGGCGCAATTTCCCGGCACCCGCAATTGGGGCTACGACGGCGTGTTGCTCTACGCGCCCCACGCCGCCTACGGCAGCCCCGACGACCTCAAGGCCCTGATCGACGCCGCCCACGGCCATGGCCTGATGGTGCTGCTGGATGTGGTCTACAACCACTTTGGCCCCGACGGCAATTACCTGGGCCAGTACGCCAAGGCGTTTTTCCGCGAGGACAAACACACCCCCTGGGGCGCGGCCATCGACTACCGGCAAGGCCCGGTGCGCGAGTTTTTCATCGATAACGCGCGCATGTGGCTGCAGGACTACCGCTTCGACGGCCTGCGCCTGGACGCGGTGCATGCCATCGACGACAGCACTTTCCTGCACGACTTGGCGCGCGAGGTACGCCAGCACCTGGACCCGGCGCGCCAGGTGTGGCTGACCCTGGAAAACGAATTCAACCAGGCCAGCCTGCTTGACCCGACCTTGCAAGCGTTGAGCTTCGACGGCCAATGGAACGACGATGGCCACAACGCCCTGCATGTGCTGCTCACCGGGGAAACCGAGGCCTACTACGCCGACTTTGCCGAACGGCCCACCGAACACCTGGCCCGTTGCCTGAGCCAGGGTTTCGCCTTCCAGGGCCAGCCCGACCGCCACGGTCGGCCCCGGGGCGAACCCAGTGGGCACCTGCCCCCCAGCGCCTTCGTACTGTTCTTGCAGAACCACGACCAGGTCGGCAACCGCGCCCTCGGCGAGCGCCTCTCACAGCTGTGCCCGCCACCGGCATTGCGGGCGGCGACCCTGTTGCTGCTGCTCTCGCCGATGATCCCTTTGCTGTTCATGGGCGATGAATGGGCCGCCAGCGAACCCTTCCTGTTTTTCACCGACCACCACGCGCAACTGGCCGACGCCGTGCGTGACGGCCGGCGCAATGAGTTCGCCGGGTTCCCGGCCTTTGCCGACCCCCAGCGCCGCGCCGCCATTCCCGACCCCAACGCCCGTGCCACGTTCGAGGCGTCGCGCCCCGGCGCGCCGGCCAGCGCCGAACAACAGGCCATGCTGGCCTGGCACCACCACCTGCTCAAGGTGCGCCAACAGCACCTGACCCCGCACCTGCCGGGCACCCAGGCCCTGGGCGCGGTGGTACTGGGCACAGGCGCGGTCAGTGCGCGCTGGCGCCTGGGGGACGGCAGCGTGCTGCAAATCGACCTTAACCTGGGCGTGGCGCCGGTCACCCGACGCAGCGCCCCCCATGCCCGAGTGCTGGCCCACAGCACCGCGCAACCGCCCTTGGCGCAGTTGCCCGCCCACAGCGCCATCGCCACCCTTGCCGCCCCGCTACCGGAGGACCCCACCTGGTGAACACGCCCCTGCGCGCCACCGTGCGCCTGCAATTTCATGAAGGCTTCCAACTCGACGACGCCACCGCCCTGGTGCCCTACTTCGCCGACCTGGGCATCAGCCATGTGTATGCCTCACCCTTGCTCAGCGCCAGGGCCGGGTCCATGCACGGCTACGACGTGGTCGACCCGACCCGGGTCGATCCGCGCCTGGGGGGCGAAGCGGCGTTGCGCCGCATCGTCGCCGCCCTGCGCGAGCACGAAATGGGCCTGGTGCTGGACATCGTCTCCAACCACATGGCGGTCGGCGGAGCCGATAACCCCTGGTGGCTCGACCTGCTGGAGTGGGGCCGGCGCAGCCCCTACAGTGAATTCTTCGATATCCAGTGGCACTCCCCCGACCCCTTGCTCGCCGGCCAATTGCTCGTGCCCTTCCTGGGCAGCGACTACGGTGCGGCCTTGCAGCAAGGGGACGTGGTGCTGCGCTTCGACCCCGCCAATGGCGGTTTCTATGTCAGCCATTACCAGCACCGCTTCCCCATCTGCCCCGACGACTACCCCACCCTGTTACCCGCCACCCTGGCGCACCTGGGCGAGGCTTTCGCGGCACTGGCCGGGCACCCCGACGCCCACGCCCGCGCCGCGCAACTGCGCGAGGAACTGGCCCACGCCGCCCACGCACCGGCGGCCGCCGAGGCGATCCTCGGCCACCTGCAACGCTTCGATTCGCGCACCACCGAGGGCTTTGCGCGCCTGCACCGCGTGCTCGAACGCCAGCACTATCGCCTCGCCAGTTGGCGCACCGCCGCCGATGACATCAACTGGCGGCGGTTTTTCGACATCAACGAACTGGGCGGCCTGCGGGTGGAGCGCCCGGCGGTGTTCGAGGCCACCCACGCCAAGCTGTTCCAGTTGCTCGGCGAAGGCTTGATCGATGGCCTGCGCATCGACCACATCGACGGCCTCGCTGACCCCCGCGGGTACTGCCGCAAACTGCGCCGACGCGTCGATGCCCTGGTGCCAGGGCGGCATGTGCCGATCTACGTGGAAAAAATCCTTGGCGACCACGAACAACTACCCGCGGATTGGTGCGTGGATGGCACCACCGGTTATGAGTTCATGAACCAGTTATCGCTGCTGCAACACCACCCGGCGGGCGCCGAACCCCTGGCCCGCCTCTGGAGCGAGCACAGCGGGCGGGCGGCGGATTTTGCCGAAGAAGTGCAACTGGCCCGCCAACAGGTGCTCAATGGCAGCCTCGGCGGCGACTTCGAGAGCGTGGCCCAAGCCCTGCTGCAAGTGGCCCGGGACGACCTGATGAGCCGCGACCTGACCCTGGGCGCGATCCGCCGGGCGTTGCAGGCGCTGATCGTGCATTACACCGTGTACCGCCCCTACGTCAGCGCCCGTGGCCGTAGCGCCCAGGATCAACGTTTCTTCCAGCAGGCCCTGGACGGTGCGCGCCAGACCCTCGGCGAAGGCGACTGGCCGGTGCTCGATTACCTGGAGCACTGGCTCGGCGGCCAGCCCTGGCGCGAGCGCCCGGCCGGCCGCTCGCGCAAGCTGCTGCGCCATGCCTGCGTGCGGTTTGCCCAACTGACCGCGCCCACCGCCGCCAAGGCGGTGGAAGACACCGCGTTCTATCGCTCGGCGGTGCTGCTGTCGCGCAATGACGTGGGCTTCACCAGCGAGCGCTTCAGCGCCTCGATTGAGGATTTTCACCAGGCCTGCCAGCAGCGCCTGCACCAGTTCCCCGACAGCCTGCTCACCAGCGCCACCCACGACCACAAGCGCGGCGAAGACACCCGCGCCCGCTTGGCGGTGCTCAGTGAACGCAGCGACTGGTACGCCGAGCAACTGGCCCACTGGCGCACGCTGGCCGCGCCCCTGCGCACGGAACTGGGCCCGGCGCCCGGCGATGAGCTGATGCTTTACCAGACGCTGCTGGGCAGTTGGCCGCTGCAGCTGGACCTGGCCGACACCCGCGCCGTGGCCGCTTACCGCGAGCGCCTCGGCCAATGGCAGATCAAGGCCCTGCGCGAAGCCAAACTGCACAGCAGTTGGAACGCCCCCAACCCCGACTATGAACAGGCCTGCCAGGACTTTCTCGATGCCCTGCTCCACAGCCCCCAAGGCGCGCCGCTGCGCCAGGCGCTGGCCCGCGCCGTTGAGACCATCGCCCCGGCCGGGGCCGTCAATGGCCTGGCCCAGGTGCTGTTGCGCAACACCTGCCCCGGCGTGCCCGACCTGTACCAGGGTAACGAGCGCTGGGATTTCTCCCTGGTGGACCCGGACAACCGCCGCCCAGTGGACTTCGCCCTGCGTCGCCAGGCCAGCGCCCAGCCCGCGGACATCACCACCCTGCTGCGCGACTGGCGCGACGGGGGCATCAAACAGGCCCTGATCGCCCAAAGCCTGGGTGTGCGCCGGCACTACAGCGAACTGTTTCGTCGTGGCGACTACCACCCTCTCAGGGTGCAAGGCCCCCGCGCCGAACACATCGTCTCCTTCGCCCGCCACTGGCAAGGGCAATGGGCGTTGGTGGTGGTGCCACGCTGGGTGGCCGGGTGGCTAGGCGATCAGCCCCACATCCCGCCGGCGAGTTGGGGCGAAACCTGCATCCACCTACCGCCCGCCCTGCGGGACTCGCGCTGGAAAGGCTTGTGGGCCACCCGCCTAACAGCCCAAGGCGAGCTTTTGCCGGTCAGCCAGGTGCTAACGCAGATGCCGGTGAACCTGTTGATCGCCGTTTGAGTAACCGCTGCCCCCAATACCCCCTCCCCTGCAGGAGCAGCGGGCCGGCCACACCAGACGTGGGAGCGAGCCCTGTTCGCGATGGCGGTATTCCAGCCGCGATAGCTGCATTGCCTGGACTGGCCTCATCGCGGGCAAGGCCCGCTCCCACAGGGAAGGCAGCGGACTGGCCACACCAGAACCCCTGGGAGCGAGCCCTGCTCGCGATGGCGGTGGGTCGGGCAGCCCAAACTTAGAGCAACGCGGCCAACCCCCGCAGGGGAACGCTGAGCCAGTCGGGGCGGTTGCGGGCTTCATAGGTGACTTCGTAGGCGCCTTTTTCCAGGGTGAACAGGGCCAGGGCCGCGTCTTCGCCTGCCGCTTCCCAGCCATGGGCCAGGTCCTGGGTGGCGAGGCGGTAGGCGTCGAGGAAGGCCTGTTGCGAGTCTTTGAGGTAACGCTGCGCCACCCGCTCACGGGCAGTGTCGGCGGCCGGTGAGGCATCCACGCCCTGCACACTGTTCAGGGCCATGGCCGCGGCGTAGTCGAAGGAACGCAGCACCCCGCTGACGTCCTTGTACGGGCTGTGCCGCGCCCGGCGTTCGGCCAGTGGCCGTGCTGGCTCGCCCTCGAAGTCGATCAGGTAGGCATCGCCGTGAATCACCAGGACCTGCCCCAGGTGCAGGTCGCCGTGCACCCGCAGGCTGAGGCCGCCCTTGACCGCCCGGGCCAGTGTGTCGATGCGCGCCAACGCCGCCTTGCGCCCCTTGAGCAGGCGCGTGACCCGTGCTTGGTCCGCCGCCTCCAGGCTGTCGCGGTGCTGTTCCAGCAGGTCCAGGGCCTGTTCCAGTTGCTGGCGCACTTGAGTGGCCAGGGCCTGGGTGTCCTTGGCGCTCAAGGGCCGGGCGGTGAAGTCCGGGTTGTCGCTGGGCGCCGCCAGTACGCTGTGCATCTGCCCCAGGCGCTGGCCGAACATCGCGGCAAAGTCGGCCAGTTCGCCCAAGGCGTTGAAGTGCTGCTCGTGCTCGGACACCGCGTCGGCCAACTCATCGCGGATCGCCCGCTCCAGGTTGTTCTGGGTCCAGGTCCAGGCGTCGCCCTGATTGCTCAGGTAACCCTGGGCGATCATCAGCAAGTGCTCCTGGCCCTGGTCATCGCGGCGCACCACCGAGCCCAGCAGCGGCGAGATATGGGCAAAGCCTGCTGCCGTGAGGAACGCACTCATCTCCAGCTCCGGATGTACCCCGGCGCTGACCTGGCGGATCAGTTTGAGCACCAGGCATTCACCCACCACCACCGAGCTGTTGGACTGCTGCGCCGAAAGGTAGCGCACCGAGGCCTCGCCATCCAGGCCCAGTTCAGCCAGCCCCGGCCCCGGCTCGAACGCAATCTGCCCGGCGCCTTGGGGGGTCAGCACGGTACGCGCCTGCAGCGCTTGGATCACCGCCAGAACAAAGGTGTCCAGGGCAAAGGCATCGGTAATCAGCCCCACTTGCGGGCCACGGCGTACCCGGCTCAAGGCCAGTTGCTGGGGCAAGGCGCTGTTGATCCGGTCTTCGGCCAACAAACCGAACGGCAGTTGATAGCGGGCATCGCCCACTTCGATTTCGCTGAGCAGCACCGGGTGGTGCGGGTCGCCGAAGCGCACGCCGTAGGCAATACGCACCGCGCCTACCGCGCTGTCCTTGCCGGCGAACCAGCGCCGGTTGGCCAACCATTGGGGCAGCACCTGTTGCTCCAGGGTGTCGCGGGCCGGGGCGTCGAGGAGTTCCTCCAGGCGCTTTTTCAGCACCAGGGTCAGCAACTCCGGCAGGCTTTGCGCCGGCTCCACGTGCCAACTGGGCATGCGTGACTGGTCGGCGAGCAGGAACCAATAGAAGCCGTAAGGCGCCAGGGTCAACAAGAACGGCAACTGGCCGATGGGCGGAAAGGCGTTGCCCCCCATCATTTCCACCGGCACCCGCCCGGCGTAGGCGGACAGTTCCAGTTCGGCGGCCTGGGCCGTGCGCGAGACGTTGGCCACGCACAGGATCAGTTCGTGGTGGCCGTCGGGCGCGGTGTACTCGCGGGTGTAGGCGAGGATGCGCCGGTTGCTCGGCGAAAGCATGTGCAGGCTGCCCCGGCCAAAGGCCTTTTGCTGCTTGCGCACGGCCAACAGGCGGCGGGTCCAGTTGAGCAACGAATGGGGGTCGCCGGCCTGGGTCTCGACGTTGACCGAGGCATAGCCGTAGAGCGGGTCCATGATCGGCGGCAACACCAGGCTGGCCGGGTCGGCGCGGGAGAACCCGCCGTTGCGGTCGATGGACCATTGCATCGGCGTGCGCACGCCGTCGCGGTCGCCCAGGTAGATGTTGTCGCCCATGCCGATTTCATCGCCGTAATACAGAGTCGGCGTGCCGGGCATCGACAGCAGCAGGCTGTTGAGCAACTCGATGCGCCGGCGGTCGCGCTCCATCAGCGGTGCCAGGCGCCGGCGGATGCCCAGGTTGATCCGCGCGCGACGGTCGGCGGCGTAGAAGTTCCACAGGTAGTCGCGCTCCTTGTCGGTGACCATTTCCAGGGTCAGCTCATCGTGATTGCGCAAAAAAATCGCCCATTGGCAATTGGCCGGGATCTCCGGGGTCTGGCGCAGGATGTCGGTGATTGGGAAGCGGTCTTCCTGGGCCAGGGCCATGTACATGCGCGGCATCAGTGGGAAGTGGAAGGCCATGTGGCATTCGTCGCCATCAGCGCCGTGGACGTCGCCGAAGTACAACTGGGTGTCCTCCGGCCACTGGTTGGCCTCGGCCAGCAGCATGCGGTCGGGGTAATGGGCGTCGATCTCGGCGCGGATGCGCTTGAGCACCTGGTGGGTCTCGGGCAGGTTTTCGTTGTGGGTGCCGTCGCGCTCGATCAGGTACGGAATGGCGTCCAGGCGCAGGCCGTCGATGCCCATGTCCAGCCAGTAGTGCATCACCGACAGCACGGCTTTGAGCACCTGGGGGTTGTCGAAATTGAGGTCCGGTTGGTGGGAATAGAAACGGTGCCAGAAGTACTGGCCGGCCACCGGGTCCCAGGTCCAGTTGGATTTTTCTGTGTCGAGGAAAATGATCCGCGTACCGTCGTATTTGTCGTCGGTGTCGGACCACACGTAGAAGTCGCGGGCCTTGGAGCCGGGCTTGGCCTTGCGCGCACGCTGGAACCAGGGGTGCTGGTCGCTGGTGTGGTTGATGACCAGCTCGGTGATGACGCGCAAGCCGCGTTTGTGGGCTTCGGCGATAAAGCGCCGGGCGTCGGCCATGGTTCCGTAGTCGCTGTGCACGCCGCGGTATTCGGCGATGTCGTAGCCGTCGTCGCGCCGTGGCGAGGGGTAGAACGGCAACAGCCAGATGGTGTTCACCCCCAGGTCGGCAATGTAGTCGAGCTTGGCGATCAACCCGGGGAAGTCGCCGATGCCGTCGTTGTTGGAATCGAAGTAAGACTTGACGTGAACCTGGTAGATCACCGCGTCCTTGTACCAGAGCGGGTCGTTGATAAAGGCTGCCGAACGGGGTTTCCTGGCCATGAAAGACTCCTGCTGGTCGGGGAAAAAAGCGTGCGAGGGCGAAGGGCTAAAGGGTTTCCAGGCGCCAGATACCGAACGGCTGGTGCCAGGGTTCGATGCGCATCCACTGGGTCTTGCCGTACCAGGTCCAGGTGTGGCCGTTCATCAGGTCCACGCCCCGGGTGTGGGCGTCGTCGGGCAGGCCCAGGCGCCATAGCGGCAGCTCGAAATGCGCCTCCTGGGCGTTGTGCGGGTCGAGGCTGACGGCCACCAGCACGTAGTGGCTGCCGTCGGGGCTGCGCTTGCCGAAATACAGGATCTGCTCGTTCCAGGCGTTGAACAGCTCCAGGCCCAGGTGCGTGTGCAGCGCCGGGTGCTGGCGGCGGATACGGTTGAGCTGGGCGATCTCGGCGATGATGTTGCCCGGCGCACTGTAGTCGCGGGGGCGGATCTGATATTTCTCCGAGTCCAGGTATTCCTCCTTGCCCGGCACCGGCGCCGCCTCGCACAGCTCGAAACCGCTGTACATGCCCCACAGCCCCGACCCCATGGTTGCCAGCGCGGCGCGGATGAGGAACCCGGCGCGGCCACTGTCATGCAGGAAAAACGGGTTGATGTCCGGGGTGTTGACGAAAAAGTTCGGCCGGTAGCACTCGCGCCATGGCGACTGGTTGAGCTCTTCGAAGTACGCCGCCAACTCGGCCTTGGTGTTGCGCCAGGTGAAGTAGGTGTAGCTCTGGGAATAACCGACCTTGCCCAGGCGCGCCATCATCGCCGGTGTGGTGAAGGCCTCGGCGAGGAAGATCACCTGCGGCTCGCGGGCACGCACATCGGCGATCAGCCATTGCCAGAACGGCAGCGGCTTGGTGTGGGGGTTGTCGACGCGAAACAGCGTGACCCCTTCGGCCACCCAGCCCAGTACAATGTCGCGCAGGGCCAACCACAGGCCGGGAACGGCGTCGGCGGCGTAGAAGTCGACGTTGACGATGTCCTGGTACTTTTTCGGCGGGTTCTCGGCGTAGCGGATGCTGCCGTCCGGGCGCCAGTTGAACCAGCCCGGGTGCTCAGTGAGCCAGGGGTGGTCCTGGGAGCACTGGATGGCGAAATCCAGGGCGATTTCCAGGCCATGCTCGGCGGCAGCGGCCACCAACCGGCGAAAATCCTCGCGGCTGCCCAGTTGTGGGTGAATCGCCTCGTGCCCGCCCTCGGCGCTGCCAATGGCGTAAGGGCTACCGGGGTCGTCGGGCCCGGCCGTGAGGGCGTTGTTCGGGCCTTTGCGGTGAAGGCGGCCGATGGGGTGGATGGGCGGAAAATACAGCACATCGAAGCCCATATCACGAATCATCGGCAAGCGTTGCTGCACGTCGTTGAAGGTGCCGTGGCGGCGGGCGTCGTCGGTGCTGGAGCGGGGAAACAGCTCATACCAACTGGCGAACTGCGCCCGCTCACGCTCTACATCCAAGGCGAAATGCGGGCTACGGCTCAGGTACGCCTGCACATCGGCCTGGGCCATCAGGGCTTGGGTGGCCGGTTGCAGCAGCAGGGCCACTTGCTCATCGGCAGGTGACTGCCCGAGCCGCTGGTGCACGCTGGCCAACTGCTCGGCCACCTCGCCGCTGCTGCGTTCCCGGGCCAGGCGCAGGTGTTCGCGCCCCTCTTGCAGCTCCAGATCCACGGCCACCCCGGCGAAGGCTTTTTTCTCCAACTCATGGCAAAAGCTCAGGTAACGGTCGATCCAGGCTTCTATATAAAAGCCGTACAGCCCAGGCTCGCCGACCGCAAAGCCACCCTGCCAGGCGTTATTGCCCAGCTCCGTCAGGGCTGCGCCCTGCCACGGCCCCGCGCCCGGTCCACACCAGCGCACCACCACTGCCAATTGCTCATGGCCGTCGGCGAACACCGTGGCGCTCACCTGCACCTCCTGCCCGGCCACGGCCTTGGCGGCGAAGTGGCCGCCGTCCAGGGTGGGCATCACGTTTTCGATAGCGATGCGCGGCAGCAACAAGGCCTCGGACAGGGGCAAGGGTTCAAAACGTGCTTGATCTTCAGCCATCGAACATCGCTCCTTCACGCCCGCAGGCGCTTTGGGTGGGTTATGCAGGCGCTGGCCGACCCGCCTAAGTTCCGAACCGGTACGCACGTTAAAAGTTCAGCGCAATTGCCCTTGGCCGACCAGGCGGAACCTGGCGATGCAGTTAGCAGGCCAAGGCCCGGATGGCGTCAGGGCCCGGCGAACAATCGAAATAATCGATTCAACTGAGCGAAAATTCCGCGCCAACCGAACCAATTTTCACAGGTTAATTTTTGCAGTCCGCCCCGCGCCGCCGCAGTCACAGCTTTAACCGTGGCACCGAACGCCCGGTACTCACCGCCCAAAGCGCCCCTGGCACCGCCACGCGAAGGGATCTTGAAAAGGTAAGGAGGATGCAATGCTTGCCCACGACGCGCTGTTCACCACCCCCACCTGCCGGGCCTTTGCCCTGGAACAGAACCACCGCCTCTTCCACCAGGCCAACGCCCTGAGCCAGTGCGCCCTGGACCTGCTGGACGCGCCCACGCTCGACGCCGAGGCGTTCGCCCACTACCAAGCGCTGCGGCGCAAGGCCGACCTGAAGTTCGCCGAAGCCATCGACCACTTGCGCCTCATCCAACAATCGCCGCGCATGCGCGCCGTGCAACTGCGCGAACGCAGCGCCGTTGCACAGGAGGCTTGAGATGGATGCCCAGAGCAAAGCCTGGCAACTGGCGATGGCCCTGATTGCCAGCGGCAAGATGCCGTTCGACATTGGCAACCCGCAAGGTTCGATCAAATGGCTTAACGGGCAGTTGCACGTGTTGGCGGCGTTGTTGGAAGAGCCAGCGGCGGCGGGGCAAGTGGTGGAGTTGCGCCAGCGGCGCAAGCGGTGCTTGGAGCCGTAGGCGCCTGGCGTGCCAGCGATGGCGGTCTTGAGATCGCCATCGCGAGCAGGCTTAGCTCCCACAGGGCAGCGCTAAAGACTGCGCAGCGGCATACCCGCCTCATCGCCCGAGCGCTGGCTCAAATCCATGCGTAAATCCGCCACCAACGCGGCCAGCGCCTGTTGGCTGGTTAATGAATCAATGGCAATCCCCGTCACCGTCAACACCACGCTATGGCCGTCCTCGGCATAAAACTGCACTGTGAACGAGCGGTTATCCGGCGACGTGCACACACAACGCTGGGGCAAAAAAGCCGACTCGATGATTTGCCGCAACTCCAACTGGGAAATTCCAGGGTGGGTCATGTCGTCCCTCCAAAAGGTCAGAAAACAACACAATGTGCACAATTTAGGCTCACGACATTTAGGTGCATGGGCAACGGCACTAGTTCAGAAAAAATCCTGCCCCGCTGCTTCACCTGCTGTAGCAAGCGGGCTCGCCCGCGCTGGGTGCGCAGCGCCCGTTCCAGCAATGCGGCGCCTGGACTTTTTGACGACCGCTATGCCCCCTTGCGCAGGCAGGCTCGCTTGCTACGAATCCGATTGAACTCCGCTAACGGCCACGTCTCACAGAGCTTAAGAGCCGTGTCCATCATCGAGGTCTTTCATGTCTACCCCCGCGCAAAGGCTGCGTTACTGCATCCAGAAACACGGCGCCCGCCAGTTGCATTACGACTTGCGCCTGGAGCTGGGCGGTACGCTCAAGAGTTGGGCGATCCCCAAGGGCCCCGCCCTGGACCCCACCGTGCGCCGGCTAGCGGTGCAGGTGCCTGACCACGACCTGGGCTATGCCGATTTCGAAGGCCGCATCGCCCCCGGACAGTACGGCGCCGGCGATGTGATCGTCTGGGACCGTGGCACTTGGCAGCCCGAGGGCGACCCCTTCACCGCCTACGCCCAAGGCCAACTGCGCTTCACCCTGCATGGCCTCAAGTTGACCGGCCAATGGCGCCTCTACCGCACCGGTCTGCCCGGCAGCAGCGAGCAATGGCTGTTGGTCAAAGCCCGCGACGCCGCCGCCCGCCCCCTCAGCGAATTCGATGTGCTGCACGCACACCCCAATAGCGTTATCAGCGGCCGCGCGCTGCAACCCGCCCTTAAGGAGATTGACCGATGACCTCGCTACAGGCCGACGACGAACCACGCCTCCAGGCCTCCCTCGAAGCGTTCGCCTCGCGCCCCGTGCCCCTGGAGCTCGACACACAGTTACAGCGCATGATGCAGAGCTGCGTCGACTGCGGCCACGCCGATTTGCCCTTGCCCGGGCGCGGCCACACGCTCGCCCGTTGGCGGGCCCTGGCGCGGATCGGCGGCACTGACCTGGCCCTGGCCAAGCTCTTTGAAGGCCACACCGACGCCAAGGCGATCCTCGCCGAATTGCACGCTCGCGCAGTGGATAAGCCCGGGACCTGGGGCGTGTGGGCCGCCGAGCCACCCAGCGCCCGGGTGCGTATCGTGGGTGCGGACGGCGACAGGGTGATGCTCGAAGGCGTGAAGGCCTGGTGCTCCGGAGCCTTGCAAATCGACCACGCGCTGCTCACCGCTTGGGATCAGGACGACCGCCCGCAACTGGTGGCCGTTTCCCTCGACCAACCGGCCCTGAGCATGCACAGCCTGGATTGGCAGGCCCGCGGCATGGCCGGCACCGCCAGCGTCAACGTCGCCCTGCAAGGGGCCATCGGCCAGCCTGTTGGCGCCAGTGGCGAGTACCTGCAACGGCGCGGCTTCTGGCATGGCGGTGCGGGGATTGCTGCGTGCTGGTACGGCGCGGCGCAAGCCCTGGCCGAATACCTGCGTAAAGCCTGTGGCGGGCGTTCCCCCGATGCCCACGCCGAGGCGCACCTGGGCGCCGTGGATGCCGCCCTTTGCGGTGCCGGCGCCGCATTGCGCGAGTGCGCGGCGTGGATCGACGCCCATCCGCAAGCCGACGCCGAGCTCATCGTGCGCCGCACCCGCGCCCAGGTCGAAAGCGCCGTCGAGCAGGTGCAGCGGCACGTCGGCCGGGCCCTGGGGGCGACGCCCTTCTGCCGCAACCCGCACTTCGCCCGTTTGAGCGCCGACTTGCCAGTGTTCATTCGCCAAAGCCACGCCGAGCGTGACCTTGCCGAATTGGGCCGCCAGCAGGCCCGCCCCAGCGCTGTGAGTTGGAACCTATGAGCGGCGTCAACGCCCGGGACAACCCGATCCGCGGCCCCGGCACATCGCTGGCGCAATGGCAGGCCTCGCGCGCCTTGCAAGCGGTGCCAACCATCACCGCACAACTGCTGTTGCCGCACGACGGGCGGCTGGTGGTGGTTGCACCGCACCCCGATGACGAGGTGCTGATGTGTGGCGGCTTGCTCAGCCGCTTTGCCGGCCAGGAAGAGCAATTGCTGCTGGTTTCGGTGACCGATGGCGAAGGCAGCCACCCGTGCTCGCTGACCTGGCCCGCCAGCCGTCTGCGCCAGGCCCGGCCCTTGGAAAGTGCCCATGCCCTGGAGCGGCTGGGCCTGCACCTGCCGGGCCTCGATTGGCGCCGCCTGGGCTTGCCCGATACGCAGGTACCGGCCCTGGAGGGTGCATTGACCGAACAACTGCAAGGCCTGTTGCGCCCCGGCGACCGGGTGCTCACCACCTGGCGCCACGACGCCCATTGCGACCATGACGCGGTAGGTCGCGCCTGTGCCGAGGCCGCCCGGCGGTGCGATGCGCGGCTAATGGAAATTCCCGTATGGGCCTGGCACTGGGCCGAGCCAGAGGACCGTCGCTTGCCCTGGCTGCGCGCCCGCAAGTTGATGCTCGACCCGCAATGCCTGGCCCTTAAGCGCCACGCCATCGCGGCGCATACCAGCCAACTGAGCCCGGACGCCACCACCGGCGCGGCACCTGTTTTATCCCCCGCGGCGCTGGCGCGCCTGTTACAACCCTTCGAGCTGATCTTTCTATGAGCCTACCCGCCGACTACTTCGAGCAACTGTTTAACGACAGCCCCGACCCTTGGGCCTTTCGCCAACGCTGGTACGAAAAGCGCAAACGCGACCTGTGCCTGGCCAGCCTGGGGCAGCAGCGCTACCCCCGGGTATTCGAGCCGGCCTGCGCCAATGGCGAACTGAGCTTGGCCCTGGCCGAGCGCAGCGAGCACTTGCTGTGCCTGGACGCCAGCGCCACCGCCGTCGACCTTACCCGCCAGCGCCTGCACGCCCTGCCCCATTGCCGTGTGCTCCACGGTTACCTGCCGGGCGACTGGCCGCCGGGGCAGTTCGACCTGATCGTGCTCAGTGAAGTGGGCTACTACCTGGATGCCGAGCACTGGCGCCGCACCCTGGAGCACGCGGTGGCCAGCCTGGCGGTGGACGGGACCCTGCTGGCCTGCCACTGGTTGCACCCGATCGCCGATTGCCCGCAAACCGGGCACCAGGTCCATGCCTTGCTCGCGCGCCACTTACCGTTGCATCGGGTGGTGCGCCATGAAGAACCCGACTTTCTGCTGGAACTGTGGTGCCGCCAACCCTCTGCCATCGACCTGAACGAGCACACCCTATGATCGGCGTCGTCGTCCCTGCCCATAACGAACAAGCCCTGCTCGGCACCTGCCTGGCGGCCTTGAACAACGCTGCCCGCCACGCCGAAGGCGCCGGGGAAGAAGTCCAGATACTGGTGGTGCTGGACGCCTGTAGCGACGGCTCCCGGGATATTGCCCTGGCCTGTGGCGTGCAGACCCTGGAGGTGCAGCGTGGCAACGTCGGCTACGCCCGGGGCGCGGGCGCCGCCTATATGCTCGAGCGCGGCGCCCGCTGGCTGGCCTGCACCGATGCCGATAGCACGGTGCCCGCCGATTGGTTGCTGCACCAACTGGCGTTCAAGGCCGACGCCGTGTGCGGTACGGTGCGAGTCGATGAGTGGCAGGCCGAGCATTCGGTGGCGGTGCGCCAGCGCTACGAGGGCCTGTATCACGACAAAGACGGCCACCGCCATATCCACGGCGCCAACCTGGGCGTGTGCGCCAAGGCCTATCGCCGCGCCGGCGGCTTCGCGCCCCTGCCCGCCCATGAGGATGTGCACTTGGTCCAGGCCCTGCAAAAGACCGGGGCACGCATCGTCTGGACCGCCGCCAACAGCGTCAGCACCAGCAGCCGCCTCGACTGCCGTGCCCGAGGCGGGTTTGGCGACTACCTCAAGTCCCTGGCCCAAATGTAGTTGTAGGCCTGGCTTGCCCGCGATGGCGGTCTTGAAATCGCCAGCGGCCAAGCCCCACTGGGGGGTTGTGCCGCATCAGCCAGCTCGGCTCACGGCGCGGGGTTGATGCTCAGCCGTTCGCCCACGACCATCTCCGTCACCCAGTCCACCAGCATCGAGGTGTAGGCCTCTTGGGCGACTTCGCTGGTGAGGCTGTGGTCGGCGTCGTCGATGATGCGGTGGGTCAGGGAGTGGGTCTGCTGGAAGGCGGCGCGGTAACTCATGATCGTGGCGTGGGGCACGTGTTCGTCGTGCTCGGATTCGACGATCAGTACATCCCCGCGAAACGCTGCGCAGGCCCGCAAGGCGCGGTTGCCGGTGGCGTCGATGTGGCTGGCGCGGTACTGCATCAAATCCTCGCGGTTGAGTTCGCGCTTGGCCAGGTGCCAATCCTCGTCGCGGTAAATGGCCGGCACCCGCAACGCCAACCAGCGCACCTTGCGCATCTGGCTCAGGAGCGTGGCCAGGTAGCCGCCATAGCTGGTGCCCACCACCGCCACGGCCGAGGTGTCGATGGCCGGGTGCGAGAGCAAATGATCGTAGGCGGCCAGCAGGTCGCGCAGGTTGTCTTCGCGGGTGACGCTGGCCTGGCGGTCGTTGAAGGCGCCGTGGCCGCGCAAATCGAAGGTCAGGCATACGCAGCCCAGGCCGGCGATACCTCGGGCGCGGTTCAGGTCACGCTCCTGGCTACCGCCCCAGCCGTGGACGAACAACACCCCCGGCACCTTGGCCTTGGGGCTCAGAAACGTGCCGGCGATGGTGTCTTGCTCCACCCGGATGCGGGCCGGTTCACTGTTGGCGGTCATCGGCATCCACCTCGGCGTATTTGAGAAGAAAGCCGCCACGGGTGTCACGGCCCCGGAACAGCACCCGAGCCTGTGCGGGGGCGTCCTGTTCGGTGTGGACTTCATGGGTGCTGGCGCACAGGGTATTGCGCGTTGGCTGCTCGACAAAGGCCTGCAATGCCGCCAGTTCCGCGCCCGTGGCACCGCCAACGCGCCAGGATTGCTCGAGTACGCCGACCTTCTGCTGGCCATCGGCGCCGATGCCCTGGACCACGTCATAGTTGCGCCGCGAGGCGAAAAACCCAGGGAAGCTCAAAGCCGCGGCAGTGTCGTAAGTGCGGGCATATTCCACGGCGCGGCGCACGTCGGCGGCCAGGTCGCGAGCCAGCAGATCGACGTAGTCGCCGCGCACCACAGTCAGTCTGGAACCGGCGTAGACGCACTCGCCGCGGCCGTTGCGGGTTTGGAACTGCTCGCCGAAGTAGGTCATCAGCAGGCCGTCCACCAGGGTCTGGCCGACACTGTGGGTGATCGCGCCTTCCAGGTTCTCTTCCAGCACGATACCGGCGGCGCAGATGGCAGGGCTCAGCCCCGCTAACCATTGCTTCAGGTCCTGGCCATTGCGCAGCAGCGCCTGGCCCTCGCCGCCACAGGCCTCGACCAATTTAACCCGCAGCACACCCCGAGCCAGGCCCTCGGTAGCGGCGCGGCGGGCGTCGCCCAGGTCGAACACCGTCACCCCGGGCAGCACCACGTCACGCACCCGCTCGGCAAACTGCGGGTTCCAGCCTGCCGGCACGCCTGTGCCTTCACTTATCAACGGGTGGGAAATCGCCTTGGTGGCAATGAAACCGTGCTGCACATAACCGCCCAGCAGGTCCTCGGCGCCATCGATGGCCAGTTGTTCGCGCTGGGGGCCGACGAGGGTCTGACTGGGCACGAAATACAGGCCCGGGTGCCCTGGCGCGGCCGGTTGCCAGGGCCCGTCGAAAGGCCAACCGAGAATCTCGGCCAGCCACCGGGCCTGGGCCAGGTTGGTTTGCACTTCGTGCTCGGCGGCGGCAGGGTTGACGTTATAGGCCACCACCCGTTTGTGCGGTGAATGCGGGGGCATGGGCATGACTCCATTGCAGGGGCAAGTAAAGCAGCCGACCGCCCGGCGCCGCGGTTGGTTCGCCAAGGCCGATCAATGGCGCACCGCTGGCGCAAAAAACTTGAACCCTTGCCAACGGCCTCCCTCCATAGGCTTAAGGCCCTGATGGGCATCGACACGCGGAGGCAGCCATGAAACCCCACGTAATTCGACTCTTTAGCGAACCCGAACAAGCCTGGACACAAATCCGTACCGAAGAAGAACAGCATCCGCGCCATTACCTTCTGCACCTGCTGCTCTGGGCGCTGCTGCCAGCAGCGTGCCTGTTCGTGGGGATCGCCTTTGTCGGCTGGAGCCTGGCCGAAGACGAAACCGTGCGGGTCAGCGTGCGCAGCGCCTTGCAACTGGCGGTGCTGCTGTACTTGGCGACCCTGGTGGGCACCTTGCTGATGGGCGCTTTCATCCGCTGGATGTCGCGCGCCTTCGAGGCGCGCCCCAGCCTGAACCAGTGCATCGGTTTTGCCGCCTACACCGCCACGCCCTACTTCCTCGCAGGCATCAGCGGCCTGTACCCCAGCCGTTGGCTGGCAGTGGCGGCGTTGCTGGTGTCCAGCGTCTATGCCACTTACCTGCTGTTCGTCGGTTTGCCCAAGTTCATGCGGCTCAATCAGGACCGAGGCTTGCCCTACGCCGCCTCAGTGTGGGGCCTGGGCCTGTTGGTGCTGGTGACCATTCTGGTGGGGATGATCCTGTTCTGGTTCAACGTGCTCAACCCTGAGTACATTCGCCCGATGACGCAGCCATGAACCGCAAGGGCCTGCGATGAACGCCGTGGCCGCGCCCGGGCGCCTGCGTATCCTCACGGTCAACACCCATAAGGGGTTTGGCCAGTTCAACCGGCGCTTCGTGCTGCCGCAATTGCGTGACGCAGTGCGCGAGGTGTCGGCGGACCTGGTGTTCCTCCAGGAAGTGCTCGGCGAGCACCGCCAGTGGGCCGGGCGCCACCCCGAGTGGCCGAGCACGCCGCAGTACGAGTTCCTCGCCGACACCGTGTGGCCGCAGTTCGCCTACGGGCGCAACGCGGTGTACCCAGCGGGCCACCATGGCAATGCGCTGCTGTCCAAATACCCGATTCGCAGCCATCGCAACCTGAACATCCCCAGCGCCGGCGGCGAAGAACGCGGCCTGCTGCATGCGCTGCTGGACGTGGGCCGGCCGCTGCACGCGGTGTGCGTGCACCTGGGCCTGAGCGAAACCCAGCGCACCGCGCAACTGCACCTGTTGTGCGCGTTGCTCGACAGCCTGCCGGCCAATGAACCGGTGATCGTCGCCGGCGACTTCAATGACTGGCGCCAACGGGCCGACGCCGTGCTGGGCTGCTGTGGCCTGCGCGAAGCGTTCGTCCAGGCCCATGGCGTTGCGGCCCGCAGCTTCCCGGCGCGCTGGCCGCTGCTGCGCCTGGACCGCATCTATGTGCGCCACCTGCAACTGCATGATCCACGGGTGCTGGGCCGACGCCCGTGGTCGCATTTGTCCGACCATCTGCCGCTGAGTGTGGAGGTGATCCTGTGAGCTATCCCTGGCGCGACGGCAACCGTGTGCACCTGCTTATCAATGGCGAGGCGTATTTCCCCAGCCTGTTCGAGAGCATCGGCCAGGCCCGCACGGAGGTGCTGCTGGAAACCTTCATCATTTTCGAGGACGAGGTCGGCCAGCAGTTGCAGCACGCCCTGATGGCAGCGGCCCGGCGTGGCGTGCGGGTGCAGATCATTGTCGACGGCTTCGGCACCGACCTGAGCCGCGACTACGTGGCGCGCCTCAACGAGGCCGGGGTCACGGTGCACTTGTATGACCCGCGCCCGCGCCTGCTGGGGATGCGCACCAACCTGTTCCGCCGCATGCACCGCAAGATTGTGGTCGTCGACGGGCAAGTGGCCTTTGTCGGCGGCATCAATTACGGCGAAGACCACCTCGCCGAACGCGGCGGCATGGCCAAGCAGGATTACGCGGTCAAGCTCCAGGGCCCGGTAGTGGCCGACATCCGCCAGGCCAGCCTGGCCCTGCTGCAACAGGCCGGGGCTACGGCCCCTGAGCCCCCGGCACAAGCCGATGGCGTTTCGGCGCGCCTGGTGCTGCGCGATAACGAACGGGCGCGCACCGCCATCGAGGTGCAATACCTGCAAGCCATTCGCAGCGCCCAGCGACGGCTGGTGATCGCTAATGCCTACTTCTTCCCGGGCTATCGCCTGTTGCGGGAATTGCGCAACGCCGCCCGGCGCGGGGTACGGGTGCAACTGATCCTCCAGGGCCTGCCGGACATGCCCCTGGTCAGCCTGCTGTCGCGCCTGCTCTACGACTACCTGCTGCGTGAAGGCGTGCAGATCCACGAATACTGCCAGCGCCCGTTGCACGGCAAAGTAGCCCTGGTGGACGAACAATGGGCCACTGTGGGTTCAAGCAACCTCGACCCGTTGAGCCTGTCGTTGAACCTGGAGGCCAACGTGCTGATCCGCGATGGCGCGTTCAACCAGCACCTCTACGCGCATTTGCAGGAACTGGCCCAGGAGCAGTGCACCGCCGTCAGCCGCAAGCTGTCGCGCCGGGGCTATTGGTGGCGGGCGCCGCTGATCTTTCTCGGCTTTCACTTTTTGCGCCACTTCCCGCGCTTCGTGGGCTGGTTGCCGGCCCATTCGCCCCGGCTCAAATCCCTGTTCGCCCGGCCACGGGCCCGACGCGGCGCGGACCGCACCTCAGCATGAGCCCCCAGCGCTGGCGCCGGGTGCGCCGGGCCCTGACCTTAGGCCTGTTCGTGGCGGTGTGCGGGCTGATGTTCATGCTCATCAAAACCCTGGACTGGCAACAGGTGCGCCAGGCCCTGATGCAGTACCGCCCCGCCACCCTGCTCCTGGGGCTGGGCCTCAGTGCCTTGGGCTACGCCGTGTTCAGCAGTTTCGATGTGCTGGGCCGCTACCACGTGGGCCATGGCTTGCCGGTGCGGCGGGTGTACCCGATTGCCTTTGTCTGCAACGCGTTCAACCTCAACCTGAGTTCCTGGGTCGGTGCCATTGCCCTGCGTTATCGGCTGTACTCGCGCCAGGGCCTGAAGACCGCCGATATCACCCGGGTACTGACCTTGAGCCTGATAACCAACTGGTTTGGCTACCTGCTGCTGGCCGGGGTGCTGTTTTGCCTGGGCCTGCCGCGCTTACCCGCCAGTTGGGGGGTGAGCAGCACCCTGCTGCGGGTGATAGGCGTAGCGCTGTTGCTGCTGGGCCTGGCGTACCTAATGGCCTGCCGTTTCGCCACGCGGCGCGCGTGGCGCTGGCGCAGCCAGGAACTGACCTTACCGAGCTGGCGCCTGGCCCTGCTGCAAGGGGTGTTGGGGGCCAGCAACTGGGCGCTGATGGCCTTGCTGATCTACACGCTGTTGCCGGCCGGCGTGGCCTACCCCCATGTGTTGGCGCCCCTGATGATAAGCAGCGTGGCCGGGCTGATTACCCACATCCCGGCGGGCCTTGGGGTGCTGGAAATGGTGTTCGTCGCCCTGCTGCGCGGAGAGGTGAAAACGGGCGCCATCATCGCCGCGCTGATCGCCTACCGCACCCTGTATTACCTGCTGCCGCTGGCGCTGGCGACCCTGACCTATTTGGTTTTGGAGCGCCAAGCGGCAAGTGAGAAGCGGCAAGCGGATTCGACGGCTAGACCTTGAAACGGGCGACGGTCTGGTTCAGTTCGCCGGCCATTTGCGCCAATTCATCCCCCGCCACCTGGGTGTGACGGGCGCCCAGCAATACCTGCTCGGACAGGCTGCGGATGCCCATCAGGTTGCGGTCCACCTCGCGGGCCACCAGGGCCTGTTCTTCGGTGGCGCTGGCAATCATCAGGTTGCGCTCGTTGATCTGCGAGATGGACTGGGTGATCTCCTCCAGCGCCTCGCCGGAGCGACGGGCGATCTGCAAGGTGGCTTGGACCAGTTGGCTGCTGTCGTGCATCGCGGTCACGGCGTGGCCGGTGTCGAGGCGGATATTGCCGATCATCTGCTCGATTTCCGCGGTGGACACCTGGGTGCGATGGGCCAAGGCCCGCACTTCATCGGCCACCACCGCGAAGCCACGGCCGGCGTCCCCGGCGCGGGCCGCTTCGATGGCGGCGTTAAGGGCCAACAGGTTGGTCTGCTCGGCGATGCTGCGGATCACTTCCAGCACGGTGCTGATGTCCTGCACCCGCGCGGCCAGTTGCTGGATGCGTGCCGAGGTTTCGACCACGCCATCAGCCAAGGCGCTGATGGAAGCCACGGTTTCCCCGACCTGGGCGCGGCCGCGCTGGGCGGTCTGCTCCGACAGGCGCGAAGCTTCACTGGTGCTCACCGCGTTGCGCGCCACCTCGTCCACTGCTGCCGTCATTTCGTTGACCGCCGTGGCTGCCTGCTCGATCTCTTGACCTTGCAGTTGCAGGTTGGCGGTGGTCTGGCCGCTGACGGTGCTCAGTTCCTCGGAAGAACTGGCGACGCTGTCCACGCAGGCGGCAATCTGCTTGACCATGGTGTTGAGGTTGTCCTGCATGTGCTGCATGTTGCGCATCACACTGCCTGGCGCGCTGCCGGCCACGGGCACGGCGATGGTCAGGTCGCCTTCGGCGATCTGGTTCAGCACCCGTGCCGCTTGGTCCGGTTCACCGCCCAACGGCCGAGTGACGCTGCGGATCACCAGTGTGGCGACACCGATCACCGCCGCCAGGCACAGCACGAACAGGCCCAGCATGTTCAGCCGCGCACTGTTGTAGAGGCTCTGGGCGACCTGTTCGCGCTCGACGAAAATCCGCTCCTGCAGGGCCATCAGCGCATCCAGGCTCTGGTACACCTGCTGCTCTGCGGGCATCACCTGCTCCTGCAACTGGGCCATGGCAGCGGCTTTGTCGCCCTGGCGAATCGACGCCTGCACCTGGGTGAACGCCGCTACATAGGCCTCGCGGTGGCGCTTGAGTTCGGCGAACGCGGCCTGGCCTTCAGGCAGGTAGAACAGCGGCTCCAAAGTGGCCAGGGCCTGGGTGATGCGCTGCTTGGTGGTGTCGATGCGTTGCTGCACTTGGCCGTTGTCTGCGCCAATGAGCAAATCGCGGGTGCTCTTGCCGTTGTCCCGCACCCCGGTGGCGATCAGCATCAGCGGCTCGATTTTCGGCCAATCCTGCTTCACGATCACCACGGCCTGCTCCTTGAGCGTTGCCAGGTCGTTCAAGGCGTAGAGGGCAATGCCCGACATGGCCAGCGGTGCCATGGCAAAACCCAGCATGATGCGTTGCGCAGTACTTAATGTGGCCATTTCAAATGCTCCTTGGTGAAACCCGGCCGGCGGGCGGCGCATTTGAAAACGGATGTACCCCAACGCCTTGCTTGCACTCTAGCCCCCCGGATCGATTCATGTACGCGAATATGCCGCGTCATTTTAATTGAACGATCAATCAAGTCCTTGACCGGAGGCATTTTTTAGGAAGATTGACGTCAAGAAAATGGCTGAGCGGGCATCAGACACCCACCCTTTATGGGGGCCGGGCGGCGCTGCGCTTGCCCGCGATAGCGGGGGTGGGGCTGGTAGAGATGCAGCGCCTGTACTGACCTCATCGCGGGCAGGCCCGCTCCCACAGTTCAAGTGGAGTGGGAGTGGGGTTTGTGGCGGGCATTCATGTTCCATTGTGGGAGCGAGCCTGCTCGCGATGGCTGCGTTCCAGCCGCCCAAAGTGCAGCGCCGGTACTGGCCTCATCGCGGGCGGGCCCGCTCCCACAGTGCAGTGGCAGTGTTTTCTTGTGGGAGCGGCAGTGTTGTCCCTGTAGTCAGTGCGCCGCGCGCACCGCCAGTTCGACCCCGCGGATTTCCGCCAGGCCTTTGAGGCGGCCGATCAGGGAGTAGCCGGGGTTGCTGTGGCGGTGTTGGTCGTCGAGCAGTTGATGGCCGTGGTCCGGGCGCAGGGGCAAGCGCGGGCCGCCTTCGCGTTCGCGGCGGCGTTCTTCGGCCACCAGGGCGCTTATCACGCCGACCATGTCCACGTCGCCGCCCAAGTGGTGGGCTTCGTGGAAGCTGCGCGGGTCCGCTTCGCGGCGGGTGGAGCGCAGGTGGGTGAAGTAGATGCGCGGTGCGAACTGCTTGGCCATGGCCACCAGGTCGTTGTCGGCGCGCACGCCGTAGGAGCCGGTGCAGAACGTCAGGCCATTGGCCGGGCTCGGCGCGGCGTCCAGCAGCCACTGCGCGTCGGCGGCGGTGGAAAGAATGCGCGGCAGGCCCAGCAGCGCCCGCGGCGGGTCGTCCGGGTGGATGGCCATGCGCACGCCCACCTCCTCGGCCACCGGGATCACTTGACGCAGGAAGTGCCCCAGGTGCTCGCGCAATGTGCTTTCGTCGATCTGGGCGTAGGTGGCCAGCAAGGCGCGAAAATCTTCGAGGCTGTAGTGCTCCTCGGCGCCCGGCAGGCCGGCGATCAAGGTGTTGACCAGGGTTTGGCGGCCCTCCTCGCTCAGTTGCGCGAAGTAGGCCTGCGCTTGGGCAATATCTTCGCCGCTGTACTCGGCCTCGGCGCCGGGGCGCTTGAGGATGAACAGGTCGAACGCGGCGAACGCCGTCTGGTCAAAACGCAGGGCCCAGCCGCCGTCTTCCAGCTCGAAAGCCAGGTCGGTGCGGGTCCAGTCCAGGATCGGCATGAAGTTGTAGCAGACGATATCGATGCCGCAGGCGGCCAGGTTGCGCACGCTCTGCTGATAGTTGGCGATGTATTCGTCGCGCCGCCCGCAGCCGCGTTTGATGTCCTCGTGCACGGGGATGCTCTCGACCACCGACCAGGTCAGGCCGGCGGCTTCGATCATCTGTTTGCGCGCCGCAATGGCGTCCACCGGCCACACCTGGCCGTTGGGAATTTCATGCAGGGCGGTGACGATCCCGGTGGCTCCGGTCTGGCGCACATCGGCCAGGGAGATCGGGTCTTGGGGGCCAAACCAGCGCCAAGTCTGTTCCATGTGATGTTCCTTTTTGTTGTCAGGCGTGAGCGTTCAAGAGTTGGGGCAGGCCATCGCGCGCCAGGGCGGCGTAGGCCTGTTGTACGGCGTCGCGCAACGCGGGGCGCTCGGCCAGTTCCAGCGCGAATACATCCCGCAGGTCGAGAAAGGCGTCCACCAGCGCCGCGCCCTGCCAGCGTGCGGCGAGGTCGGCGTAGGTGGCGTGCAACGGGTCGTTGGCAAGGGGCGCGGCGGCGCCGGGCAGGGCCTGGGTACAGCAACGGATCCACGCCGCCACGCCCAAGGCCGTGCAGGCAATGCCGCGGCCCTGCTCCAGCAGGTGCTGCGCGCCGTGCAGCCAGCGCTGGGGCAGTTTTTGCGAACCGTCCATGGCGATCTGGCGCAAGGGGTGTTGCAGGCTGTCATTGGCAAACCGCGCCAGCAACTGGTTGGCGTAGGTGGGCAGGTCGATACCCGCGGACACGGCCAGGGTGGGCGCCGCTTCGTCCAGCAGGTAGCGGCGGATGAAACGGGCCAGCGCCGGGTCGGCGATGGCCTCGCACACGGTGCGGTGGCCCGCCAGCAGACCGACATAGGCCAGCAGGGAATGGCTGCCGTTGAGCATGCGCAGTTTCATGGTCTCGAAGGGCTGTACATCCGCGACCATCTGCACGCCTTCGGCCTCCCAACCTGGGCGGCCGAGGGGGAAGTGGTCCTCGATCACCCATTGGCTGAAGCTTTCGCACACCACGGCGGCGCGGTCGGCGCAGCCCAGTTGCTGTTCCAGGTGCGTGAAGGCATCGGCGTCCATGGCCGGGACGATGCGGTCGACCATGCTGCTGGGGAACGCCACTTGGGTGTCGATCCACTGCGCCAGGTCCGCGTCCTGAGCCCTGGCCAAGCCGCTGACGGCGGCGCGGGTGCGCTGCCCGTTGTCGGGCATGTTGTCGCAACACAGCACCGTAAAAGCCGGGGTGCCCGCCACGCGGCGCCGGCGCAAGGCTTCGAGGACGATGCCCGGGGCGCTGCGCGGCGCCTGGGGGTGGGCCAGGTCATGGGCGATGACCGGATCGTCGAGGCGCAACTGGCCGTTGGCCGGGCTCAGGCAGTAGCCCTTTTCGGTGACGGTCAGAGTGACGATGCAGGTGGCGGGCGCGGCCATGCGTTGCAGCAGGCGCTCCAGGTCCTGGCCGCCCTCGCCCACGTACAGGGCTTCGCGCAGCACATTGATCTGGCGCAGCGTCGCCTGTTCGCGGTCGCGGTACTCGGCCACATGGTAGGTACAGGCCTGATCGCGCAGTTGCTCGACCAAGGCGCTGTTGCTGCGCAGGTTGGCGCTGCACAGGCCCCAGCCGCCCTGGCCGTGGCGGTTGTGGTGGCGTTGCAGGTACACCGCCTGATGGGCGCGGTGGAACGCCCCCAGGCCCAGGTGCACGATGCCGATGGCGGGGGCCGGCGTGGCCGCAGGCACGACTGGCATGGCGTCTCTCCTTTTGCTCACAACGGCTCAGGCCGTGCGGGGCTTGAGGCTGGCGTGCGCTGCGGTGTTCGCGTCGCTGGGCGCCAGGGGTTTGACATAGCGTGCCACACACACTGCGCCGATTACGGTGAGCAGCCCGGCCAGCAGGAAGGCACTGGTGAACGAGCCGGTGAACTGCACCAGAAACCCGGTCAGGGTCGGGCCGATGATGCCCGAGGTGTTGGCCAGAAAGTGCATGAAGCCACTGACCCCGCCGACCCGCGCCGCCGGCACGGTGTCCTGGATGATCGCCCAGTAGATCGCGCCGGTCAGGTACAGGAAGAACACCGCCAGGGCGACCAGAATCACCGCTGGGTAGAGGGTGGTCACCAGCCCGGCGACACCGATGCAGGCGGCGCAGGCCAGCAGGCAACTCACCAGCACCACTTTGCGCGAGAACATCATGCGCCCGGTCTTCTTGAACACGAAGTCGGAGATGAACCCGCCCAGGGCCAGGCCGAGGAAGCCCAGCAACCAGGGGATGACGGTGGCGATGCTCATGTCCTTGACGTTCAGGCCATGGGCCATGGTCAGGTAGCTGGGGAACCAGGTCAGGAAGAAAAACAGTGTGTAGTTATAGGAAAAGAACGCCAGGGAGGTGAACAGCACGGTGGGCTGCTTGAGGTAGTAACGCAGCGGCTGCACGGCCAGGCTGGCGGTTTCGCTCTGGCCTTCGGCGTCCTGGATCTCTTGCGCCACCTGGCCGGTGGGCTTGTCCTTGACGAACTTGTACCAGACCGCCGCCCAGATCAGGCCCACCAACATAATGATGATGAACGACACCTTCCAGCCGTAGCTGATGGCGATAAAGCCCACCACCGGCCCGGAGATGGCGCCGCCCAGGGGCGTGCCCGACATCGACGAACCCAGGGCTCGCGCCCGTTGGCGCGGGGTGTACCAGTTGTTGACCATTTTGCTGGTGGTCACGGCCAGCGGGCCTTCGCCCATGCCGAACAGGATGCGGATCAGCACCAGCGAGGCGAAGCCCACCGTCAGCACGGTCAGGCCGCTGAACAGCGACCACAGCACCATGGCCAGCAGCAGCGTAGTCTTGGCGCCGTAGCGGTCGGCGGCCCAGCCACCGATGAAGTTGAACGCCGCGTAGCCAACGAAGAAGCTGCTGAAGATCATGCCCATTTCACCCGTGGTCAGACCGTAGTCCTTCTGGATGAATGGGGCCGCCACGGACAGTGCCGAGCGATCCAGGTAATTGATGACGCCTGCCAGAAACAGCATGACGATGACTAAGGTACGACCTTGACCAAACATTGAAACCTCCCGCGTTCTTGTTGTATTCGGTGAGGGTGCCCGGTGGGGGCACGCGGCGCTTTTGTAGCGCTTAAGGGTGAGCGTCGCTCAGTTGCACCAGCACCTTGCGGGTCTGCTCGGGGTGTTTCTCGATCAGCTCGATGGCCCCCGGCATGTCGTCGAAGGTCACGCGGTGGCTAATCATTGCCTGGACCTGCAACTGGCCGCTGGCGATCAGTTCGATCACCCGCGGGAACTTGCGGTTGTTCAGGCGTGAGCCCACCAGGGTCAGTTCCTTTTTAATCATCTCCAGTTGCACCAGGTCGCTGGGCACCGCGTTGAAGCCCAACAAGCCGATACGCCCGGCCGGCGAGGCCAGGCGCACCATTTGCGGCATCAGCGCCGGGATGCACGCGGCATCGACAATCAGCGGCACGCCTTCGCCGCCGGTGAGGGCCTGCATGCTCGCCTCGACGTCCACCTCCTTGCCGTTGAGGGTGCGGCTGGCGCCCAAGGCGCGGGCGGTGTCCAGCCGCGCGTCGAGCACGTCGGTGACGGTGATGTCGGTCAGCCCCAGGGCGCGGGCCATTTGCACCAGGGTCAGGCCGATCACCCCGGCGCCGTAGATCAGCAGGCTGTCGCCAGGGTGGGGTTGCATGCGGTCGAGCACGTTGAGGGCGATGGAATAGGGTTCCACCAGCGCCGCGTGGCTCAGCGGCATGCCGTCGGGCAGGCGATGAGCGTTGCTGGCGGGCACGCAGACCTGTTCGCTGAAACCGCCGTCGCGGTGCACGCCGATCACTTGCAGGTGGGTGCAGACGTTGGGCCGGTTAATGCGGCACGGATAGCAGGTGCCGCAACTGATGACCGGGTCGATGCACACCCGATCGCCGACACTGAGGTGGCTGACGCCCTCGCCCACCTGGCGCACGACGCCGGAGAACTCGTGGCCGGTGACCCGGGGGAAGCGCACGAAAGCGTTCTGGCCATGGATGATGTGCATGTCCGAGCCGCAGATGCCGGCGTACGCCACGTCCACCTTGACTTCGCCGGCCGCCAGTTGCGGCGCGTCCACCTGGGCCAGGCCGAATTCAAACGGTGCTCGCACTTGAAAAGCTTTCATCGGGTAACTCCTGTCAGGACGTGACGCCCCGTTTCTTGTAGTTATTGAACAGTCGTGCAACAGCTCGCCTACCAGTGCCAGAGCGTGCCGTCTTCAAGGCGATTGACCGGCAGGCTGGCGCGTTTGTAGGGGTAGCGCGCGGCCAGGTCTTCGTCGATGTCCACGCCATGGCCCGGGGTTTCGCCAGGGGTGAAGTGGCCGTCGTCAAAGCGGTAGGCGTGGGGGAAGACTTCGTCGATCCGTGCGTCGTGGGGCATGTGCTCCTGGATGCCGAAGTTGGGCACCCAGGTGTCGAAATGCAGCGCCGCGCCCATGCACACCGGCGACAGGTCGGTAGCGCCATGGAACCCGGTGCGCACCTGGTACAGCGCGGCGAAATCGGCGATGCGGCGCACATGGGTGATGCCCCCGGCGTGCACCAGGGTGGCGCGAATGTAGTCGATCAGTTGTTCCTGGATCAGCTCGCGGCAGTCATGGATCGAGTTGAACACCTCGCCTACCGCCAGTGGTGTGGTGGTGTGCTGGCGGATCAGCCGGAATGCTTGCTGGTTCTCGGCCGGGGTGCAGTCTTCCAGCCAGAACAGGTTGTAGGGTTCCACCGCTTTGCCCAGGCGCCCGGCCTCGATGGGAGTGAGGCGGTGGTGCACGTCGTGGAGGATGTGCAGGTCATCGCCAAAATGTTCGCGCACGGCGGCGAACAGCTTGGGCACGTGGTTAAGGTACTTGGCGGTGTCCCACACGTGTTCGGCGGGCAGGTCGCTGTCGGCCGGTTCATAACGCTCGCCGCTGCGCTTGGCCACGCCATAGGTGGTGGCGATGCCGGGGATGCCGCACTGCACGCGCACGGCTTTGTAGCCCTGCTCGAAATGGCGGGCCACCTCCTCCAGGCAACCGTCGATGTCCTTGCCGGTGGCGTGGCCGTAGACCATCACCCGCTCACGGCTCTTGCCGCCGAGCAATTGGTACAGCGGCATGTTGGCGGCCTTGGCCTTGATGTCCCACAGCGCCACGTCCACAGCGGCAATCGCGGTCATGGTCACCGGCCCCCGGCGCCAGTAGGCACCGCGGTAGAGGTACTGCCAGATGTCTTCGATGCGCTGCGCATCGCGGCCGATCAGGGCCGGCAGCACGTGTTCTTCAAGGTACGCCACCACCGCCAGTTCGCGGCCATTCAAGGTGGCGTCGCCAAGGCCATAAATACCCTGGTCGGTGACGATCTTCAGGGTCACCAGGTTGCGCCCCGGGCAGGTCACAATCACGCGCGCTTCAAGGATTTTCATCGGTTCAGACCTCTGCGGCACAAGTAAAGGAAGGCATGGCGGCACGCGGGATCAGCGCGCCGCGGTGCTGCACCACTTGCGCCGCCAGGCGATGGCCCCAGCGCGCCGCCGTTTGCGGTGCGCCACCTTGCAGGCGGCAGGCCAGGTAAGCGGCGCTGAAGGAGTCACCGGCGGCGGTGGTGTCGACGATCTGCCGCACCTGTTCGGCGGGCACTTCAAAGCGCCCGGCCGGGCATTGCAGCAGGCAACTGTCGGCGCCGCGCTTGAGGGCCACTTCGCCCACGCCCGACTCGGCATAGGCCCGCAGCAAGGTGTCGGCATCGGCGTAGCCGAACAACTGCGCGTCGTCTTCCCAGGTGACCAGGGCCATGTCGGTCAGGCCCAGCATCTGCTGGTAGGCCTGGCGCGCGGTGGCGGCGTCGGGCCACAGGTGCGGGCGGTAATTGTTGTCGAAGACGATGCGCGTACCGCCCCGGCGTGCCGTGGCCAGGGCCTGCATCAGGCGTTCGCGGCCGCTGACGGTGAGGATCGCCAGGCTGATGCCGCTCAGGTACAGGTAGTCGTAGCCGGCCAGGGCGCCCAGCACGGCGTCCGCCTCGGGGCCATCAAAGGTGCGCCGCGCCGCTGCTTCGCCGCGCCAGTAAAGGAAGCGGCGTTCGCCCTGGGCGTCGGTCTGGATGAAATACAGCCCCGGCAATGCGTCGTCGATCACCCGCACATGAGCCTCGCCCACCCCTTCGTCACGCCACAACTGGCGCATGGCGGCGCTGAAGGAATCGGCACCGAGGGCGGTGATGTACTGCACACCCACGGCATCGCGGCAGGTCAGGCGAGCGAGGTAGACGGCGGCGTTGAGGGTGTCGCCGCCGAAGGTCTGGCTGAACACGGCATCGGCTTCACCGCGCATCTCGATCATGCACTCGCCCACCAACGCCACCTTCACGGGGCCGGGTGTTGCGGTACGGGGGCATTGCCCGGGGGTATCGGTCATCACTGCGCGCCTTGGTTTCTTATTGGAATGAGCCAGAGGGCAGGACGCTGCCGGACTTTCTGGCTTTTTAAAACGGCGTTTCATTTCTTGCGTGAGGCCGAGTTTAATCAGATTCGGCCCCTCGTCAAGAAAAATGAAACAGCGTTTTGATCCGCCAGCGTATATCCTTGGGTTTTCGTTCCCGTTGGAGCCTTCATGGACAACAGCACCACCCAGAACAATGAACTGGTCTCGGCCGTGGGCCGCACCATGGCGGTCCTCGAAGCCCTGGCCGAACACCCTGAAGAAAGCGGCGTCTCGCAAATCGCACAGAAACTGGACATGTCCAAGAGCACGGTGTACCGCTTCCTCCAGTCGTTGAAGGCCCGCGGCTATGTGGTGCAGGACGCCGAGGACCGCTACCGCCTCAGCGTTCGCCTGTTCGAGCTCGGCGCCCAGGCCCTGCCCCACCTGGACATCGTGCGCGAAGCCGAACCGGGCATGCGCCGCATCAACGAACTGACCGGCGAAACCGTGCACCTGGGCATCCTCGACGAAGGCAGCATCGTCTACGTGCACAAGATCGACTCCAAATACAACCTGCGCATGTACTCGCGCATTGGCCGCCGCGCACCGCTGTACTGCACCGGCATCGGCAAGGTGCTGATGGCGTGGCTGGAGGAAGGCGAGTTACTGGCCCACCTGCACGAGGAAAGCTTTGAGCGGCGCACCGCAAATACCCTGGTCAGCATCGAGGCGTACCGCCAGGAGCTGGCGCGGGTACGTGAACAGGGCTATGCCGAAGACCACGAAGAGTTCGAAGACAACATGCGCTGCCTCGCGGCGCCGATCCGCGACCGCTTCGGTCATGTCATCGGCGGCATGAGCGTGTCATTCCCCTGCTTTCGCTTTCGCGAGGAACTCAAGCAGGACTATGTGAAGCAGTTGATGGATGCGTCGCAGCGGATTTCGGCGCAGTTGGGTTGGCGCCAGTAAGGCATGAGCGGCAAGCACTCAAGGTTTCGACTTAAGGAGAAAGATTTTGTCCACGCAAAACACCACACAGGGTATTCGGTTCGATAAAGCCATTCCCATCCTGCGCATGTTCGACGAAGCCAAGGCGCGGGAGTTCTACCTGGATTTTCTCGGCTTTCGCGTTGAATTCGAGCACCGCTTCGAGGCAGGCCTGCCGCTGTACCTGGGCATCAACCGCGATGGCCTGCAATTGCACCTGTCCGAACACCACGGCGATGCTTGCCCGGGCTCGACGATATTCGTGCCCATGCACAACATCGAGCTGCTGCGCGATGAGCTACTGGGCAAGCGCTATGGGTATGGCCGCCCGCAGATTGTTCAGCAGGGTTGGGGGCGGGTTTTGGAAGTGCATGACCCGTTTGGCAATCGGATTCGCTTTTGCCAGGACTGAACCTGGACTAAGCCTTCACACCACATCCCCTAGACGCCTGGCTTGCCAGCGATGGCAGGCTCAAGTACGCCATCGCGGGCCGGCCCGCTCCCACAGGGGTTGTGGTGTTGGGGCCTTTTCACTTGATGCGGTAATGAAAGGTGTTGCGCACCGCCGGCACTGCCACGGCTTGTCCGTCGATCACCCGGGGCTGGTAGCGGAAGGTGGCCGCAGCCACCAGTGATGGTCGGATGAACAACGGGTGGCAACCCTCCAGCACCCGCGGGTTTTCGACCCGGCCCTGGGGGTTGACGGTGTATTCCACCGAGCAGTCGCCTTCGAGGTTTTTGTCCAAGGCCCGTTGCGGGTAGTCCGGGGCCTCCTTGCTCAGCGGCAAATATTGACGGCTGGCGCTGGCAGCCTGGGCTTGGGCGGCTTGCTGGCGGCTGCGCTCGGCGGCGGCCCGGGCCTGTTCGGCCTGGGCTTGCTGTTGCTGGGCTTCGCGCTGTTGGGCCAGGCGTTGTTGCTCGGCATCGCGGGCCCGTTGCTGCTGGGCCTGTTGCTCGCGTTTCTGTTCGGCCACCCGCTTGCGCGCCAGGGCGGCGTGTTCGAGTTTTTGCGCCTGCATCAGCGGATCGACCTGGGGCGCGACCGGTGCCTCCGGGGCCGGCTCTGCTGGCGCCGGCAGCACGGCGGCCGGCGGGGCCACCTCGGGCGGCGCTGCGGGTGGCAACATCACCAACTGGGTGGCCAGGGTCCGCGTCGGTTCCACGGCCGCGGGTGTGTCCGGCGCCCAGCCGTACACCAGCAGCGCCAGCACCGCGCCGTGGAGCGCCAGGGCCAGGGTCGCCGCCAGGCTGTTGCTCCAGAACGCGCGGTGGCCGTCGCCGGCCATGGCCAGGGTCCAAGTTGGGGCATACAAGGCCAGGCTGGTCATTGCGGGGCCTCGGTGACCAGGCCCAGGTGGGTCACGCCGCCCTGCTGCAACGCCGCCATGGCCGCCACCACTCGGCCGTAACCGGCGTCTTGATCGGCGCGGATGTAGACCTGGGTATCGGCCCGTGCGGCGACGACAGCGGCGACCTTCTCACGCATCTCGTCCAGGGCCACGGCGCTGTCGGTACGGTTCTGGGTGTCGAGTTCGCCGCCCAGGTTCCAGTAGTAGCCGCCGTCGGCCTGCACCGACAAGGTGAGAATCTGCTGCGGGTTGTCGTTGGCCAGGGCCTGGCTCGCCACTTTGGGCAGTTCGATCTTCACGCCCTGGGTGAGCATGGGCGCGGTGACCATGAAGATCACCAGCAGCACCAGCATCACGTCGATGTAGGGCACCACGTTCATTTCGGCCTTGGGCCCATGCTTGCGTTGCGGCCTGACTAGCATCGGTATTCTCCTCAGGCCACGGCGGCCAGGTTCAATGGCGCGCCATGCAGCTTGCGGTGCAGGCGCACTTGCAGCTCATTGGCGAAGGCGTAGTAGCGCGTCAGCAGGGTCTGGCCACGGGCGGCGAAGCGGTTGTAGGCGATCACGGCGGGGATCGCCGCGAACAGGCCGATGGCGGTGGCGATCAGCGCTTCGGCGATGCCCGGCGCCACGGTGGACAGGGTGGCCTGCTGCACCTGGGACAGCCCCAGGAATGAATTCATGATCCCCCAGACCGTGCCGAACAGGCCGATATAGGGGCTCACCGAGCCCACGGTGGCGAGGAACTGCAGGCCCTTTTCCAGCTGCAATTCCTGCTCGCTGATGGCCACGTACAAGGCCCGTTCCACGCCTTCACTGACCACCTCGGCGTCGTTGCCGCCCTGGTGGCTGAGGTGGTTGAACTCCTGCATCCCGGCGACAAAAATCGGCGCCACGCCACCCTGCCCTTCGTCCGCGCCCAAGCTGTCGCGGTACAGCGGTAACAGTTCGGGGCTGGCGCGAAAACGCTGGACGAAAGCGTTCATCTGCCGCTCGCGGCGTTGCAGCACGCGCCCGCGCTGGATTATCAGGTACCAACTGAGCACCGAGGCCAGCAACAGGGTGAGCATCACGGCTTTGACCAACAGGCTGGCGTCGCTGATAAGCCCCCAGATCGTCATGTGTTCCAGTGTTGCCTGCATGGTGAAACTCCTTATCTGCTGCCTTCAGGGCCAGCGAACAGCGCTGGCCCTGAAGGGATTGGATGAAATTGGGATGACGGGTTGATGACAGCGCGGCTCAGGGCAGATGCAAGGCCTGGGTGACCTCGGCCCAGGGCACGAACTTGAAGTTCTGCGCCTGCTCCGGCATGCGTTTGCGCCCGTCCTGCACCACCAGCATGCCCTGGCTCCAGGCGCCGCCCAGGTTGGCCGAGGTGACTTCCAGGCCATCGGTTTCCGAGGCGCCGTCGATGCCCAGCGCGGCGTTGAGGCCCACGCGAAAGGCCCCGCGCGAGGCGAACGGCGGCTCGGCGTCGAGCACCAGGTAGCTGTCGTTGCCCTGGCTGGAAATCACCAGGTAGTCGCGCTTATCACTCTGGTACAGGGCCAGGCCTTCGACGTCGGCGTGCAGTTGCGGGCCGACCTTGATGACGCTGGTTAACGTTGCCGGCTGGTCGGCGCGGGCGTCCACGGCCCACACGCCGACGTCTTCTTCCCCGAGGAACAGGCGCTGGCGCTGGTCGTCGGCCACGCAGCCTTCGGGCTGGGAAGCCACCTTGAACTGGCGCACCAATTCGCCCTTGACCACCGCACCGGGGGCGCTGAGGCGGTATTGCAGGAAGGTGCCGTCTTTGTCGTTGGCGATGGCGTAGATCTCGCCGCTGGGTGGCTGGAACAGGCAGATACCGTAAATCGCCTTGAGCGGGGTCGGCACCTGGGCCAGCTCGCGCAGTTCGCCGCTGCGCCGGTCAATGGCGAACAGGCTCAGGCTGTTGTGGTCGCGGTTGCTGGCCACGGCCAGGTCGACAGTCTCCTCGCCCAACTTGAAACCTGGGCGCACGTCGACGTTGTTCAGGCGCCCCACGGGCAAATCCTGGAGCAACTTGCCTTGCAGGTCATAGGCCAGCAGGCCTTGCTTTTTGTTGGTGCCCAGCACGCGGCTCAACTCGGGCCGGGTGGGGTGAATCCAGATCGCCGGGTCGTCCGCCGCATCGCCCTGGCGGCCCACCGGCTCGCTTTGTACCTGGGCCGCGACGCTGGGCAGCACCGGGTCCGGGGCACTGGCCTGGGCCTGCCAGTTCAATTGGCCTTCGTAGAGGCGGCCGCTGTCATCGTCGCGCAGCAGCAGTTGCAGGCCCTTGGCGTTGGCGCGCAGGGCGAGGTTCTCCGGTTCCTTGAGGCCCGGCAGCGCCAGGTTGGCGCGGGCCGCCCAGGCCTGGCCCTGTTGCTGATAGAGGTGCAGGCGCGCGGCTTTGGGGTCCAGGGCGAGCACGCCGCCCGGCACCAGGGCCAGGGCCCCCGCCGCGCCTTTGATATCGCCAAAGGGCGCGATCATGGCCACGGCACTGCGCGACACGTCCGCTTCGGCATGGGCCGGGTAAGCCCACCAGCCGACGTTTTCTTCATTAACCAGCAAGCGGTTGGCGCCGTCGTCCACCTGGCAGAACTGCGCCTCGGGTGGCAGCGGCAAGCCGCGCACCCGCTGTGGTTGCGGGCTGAGGCTGGCGCCGTGGCCCACCAGCCACTGCTCGCCCTTGCCCTCCTCGCCTACCAGAAACAGCAGCAGGTTGTCGGCGTCGTCGCGGTACAGGCACAGGCCATTGACGGCAAAGTCCCGCGCCGGCAGGTAATGCGGCTCGCCCCAGGTGCGGGTGGCGGGGTCCAGGCCCACCAGCATGGCTTGCTGGCGGGCGTTGTCGAGGCTGGCCACCAGCACCTGGGCGCCGGCGGCGCGGCTGTCCAGGGAGGTGAACGAGCCCTTGAGTTGGGCCAGGGTGGCGCCTTGAGGGTCGAGCAACAGCAAGCCGTCGCGCTCGCTGGCGGCCAGGCGTGCGTCGCCTGTGCCTGCGGGCAAAAAGCTCAACGCCTGGGCGTCGAGGTTGGGCGCCCAGGGGCGCAGGGTGAGGCTCGGCTCGGCGGCCAGGGCCTGGGTGCAAGCGAGGCCGATCAGGGCGGCCAGGCGGGTCAACGACGAAATTCTCATGTACGGGCAAAGTCCTTAGGGTGCATCCCGGGGCGCGCCGGCAACGGGCCGGCGCGCCATGGCTTAGAAGTGGGTGAAGGTCAGGCCGAGCTTGTAGGTCGGGCCGTACTCTTCGTATTGGCCGTTGTAGGCGCGGTGGCCGGTGTAAACGAAGTACGACTCGTCGGTGAGGTTCTGCGCCTCGAAGCTCACTTGCAGGTTTTTGCTCAACGCATAGCGGGCGCTGAAGTCGACGAAGGTCTGCGAGTCCACCGACAGGTCGTGGGCCTTGTCGTTGATCGAGGCCAGTTCATAGAGGTAGGCCGACTTGTAGTTGGCCGACAGTCGCAGGCTCAGCTTGTCGTCCTCCCAACCGAGCATCAGGTTGCCCACGGTGTCGGACTGGCTGGGCAGGTCGATGTCGCGCTTGAGGGTGCGCCCGCTGGCCGCATCGAAGCCTTCGATCTGCGCATCGGAGCGGCTGAAGGTGGCGTTGGCGCCCAACAGCAGGCCGTTCCAGGGTGCCGGCAGCCAGTCGAATTTCTGCGAGTAGGCCAACTCCAGGCCATAGAGCTTGGCGCTGTCGCCGTTGGCAAAACTATGGGCCTCGGAGAAGTCGGCCCAGGCGCCGGTGCCGGCCAGGTCGGTGTTGTAGACGAAGTTCTGGATGTCCTTGTAGAACACGAACGCCGAGACGGTGCCGGCGTGGCCCATGTAGTGCTCGATGCCCAGGTCCAGGTTGCTCGACTCCAGCGGTTTGAGGTTCGGGTTGCCGAAGCTGGCTTCGTCGTCATCGATGACAAAGCCCGGCGCCAGTTGGCCGAAGGTCGGGCGCACCACGGACTTGGTCCAGGCCGCGCGCACCTGGGTGTTTTTGTCCCATTGGTAGCGGGCGTGCAGGCCCGGCAGCCAATGGTGGTAGCTGCGTTTGGTCTGGGTGGTTTGGTACTCGCCGTCGGTGGCGCCGGTGCCCTTGGCCTCGAACTCGGTGCCCTCGTAGCGCATGCCGGCGATAAAGCGCCAGTCGTCGATGTCCAGGGTGTTCATCAGGTAGGCGGCGTTGAGGTCTTCGCTGATCTTGAAGTCGTTGACCCGTGATTCGGTCTCGTCATAGAAGTCGGCCTTGTCCAGCCCGCCGATCAAGTCCTTGATGGCGCCGGCGCTGATCCCCGGGCCAAAGCGGCCGAGGCTGTAGTCCACGTTGCCTTTCTTGAACTGGGTGAGGTTGAGCTGTTCGTCACTGAACCCCAGTTCGTCGAAATCCTTGTAGACCCAGGCGTCGAGGTCGTTGTCCTTGTTGCGCCGGCTGACCTTGCCACCGAACTTGACCTGGGAGGCATAGCCGCTCAAGTCGTAGTCGCGGGCCAGGTCCAGGCGCAGGTTTTTCTCGGTGTCGGTGGTTTTCTGCTGTTCCCAGTCCACCTTGGCGAGGCTGAAATTGCTCGGGTCGTAGAAGGCCTGGCCCACGATCGGCCGGGGTTTGTGCTGGTTGTTGAAACCGGCGTCGGCAAAGTCGTCGTTGCCATCGAACGCGGCGTTGGCGATGTGCCCCGGGCTGTCTTCGCTGGAGCGGCTGTAGCCGGCCTGGCCGCTGAGGGTCCACAGGCCGAACATACGTTCGCCGCCGAACACGTAGGACTGGATTTCCTGGGTTTCTTCACGTTGTTTGAGCTTGCGCTTGGCCTCGGCGTCGCCCCGCTCGCCCTCGCCCAGGGCGTCGGCAAATTCGATGGCAGTGGAGTTGCGCGTCTCGCTGTCCTTGTAGCGGCTGTACAGGGTGCGCAGGTAGTAGCTGCTCAGGTCGTCGGGCTTGTAGTCAAAGTTCAGGCCGCCACCGGCGCGTTCGCGGCGGATGTCGTAGTCGCGCTGCTCCAGTTCTTGCAACTTCGCGCCTTGCTCGAAATCCCAGGCACCCCCGGTTTCGACGTTGTCCGAGCCGAAATCGCGCTTTTGCCAACTCAGGGCCGCGGCCACGCCGAAGTTGTCGATGCCATCGCCCAGGCTGAAACGGTCGCTCGCCGCGCCGGAGAATTTCGGGCTGGTCTGACCAGTGTTCTTGTCGTAACTGGCCTCGCTGCTGCCGGTGTAGAACAGGCCTTTGTGGTCGAAGGCCGAGAGGCTTTTCACATCCACCGTGCCGCCGAGGGAGTTGGCGTCCATGTCCGGGGTCAGGGTTTTGATGACCGACAGCGATTGCACCAACTCGGAGGGCAACACATCCAGGGCCACGGCGCGGCGCTCGCTTTCGGGCGAGGGCACCAGGGTGCCGTTGATGGTCACGCTGTTAAGGTCCGGGCCCAGGCCACGCACACTGACAAACCGGCCCTCGCCCTGGTCGCGCTCGACGCTGATGCCCGGCAGGCGCTGCACCGCTTCGGCGACGTTCTCATCGGGCAACTGGGCCATACCGTCGGCGTGTACCACGCTTTTGATGCTGTCGGCGCTGCGCTGTTCCTTGAGCGCCTGGTCGATGCTGGCGGCCTGGCCGACCACTTCGACGTGTTCGGTGTTGCCCGCCTCGGCGGCGCTCAGGCGCTCACTGGCAATCGCCAGGGCCAGGGCGGTGAGCGTAAAGCCGAGCATGCCGGCGGTGTTGCTGCGCTTGTACATGTGGTTCCTCCCCAGGAATCCGTCAAAACCAGGCCTTGGGCCCGGCAACTGAGAGGGCACGCTAGGGGTGGGCAATGACGGTTCTGTGACAGCCCTGGGCGCCAGGGCCGCTAAACCGGGGGTTTGGCCGGGTTGGGGGGCAGGAATGAGCTGAAATGACCTGCACTGCCCACCCTGTGGGAGCGGGCCGGGCGAGCTTCGCTTGCCCGCGATGGGGTTAGTACGGCCCCGGTGTCTCTCCCCGGCGCAACTGCGCCATCGCGGGCAAGCCCGCTGCCACAGGGCGATCAAGCAGGCGCCGCCGTGCATTGGCCTGAGCTGATCCGACCTCCCCGCCCCTTTTCCCCACTGTCACCCAACGGTCACATGCATCTGCTGTGCTGGCGCCCATTGCTTGTTTGCCCAAGGACCGCCGCCATGTTTTCTGTGCTCAAACCCCACCGCTGGAAACTCGGCGCCCTGTTGCTGGCCGCCAACCTTGGCTTGCTGCTGCACCTGGCCTGCGGCGACCTCAAGGCGGTCAGCGAATGGGTGTGGCTGGACATCATCGGCGAAGGCGGTTCGGCGCTGTTGGCGTTGCTGTGGCTGGGCCTGGTGCTCAAGAGCCGCCCCGCCGGGCGCGTCACCAACTACCTGGCACTGGGCCTGAGCTGCATCTTTTTCTCCTGGTGGGTCGATAGCCTCGACGAGTTCATCCGCCTGCCCGACAGCATCACCTGGGATCACTGGCTCGAATCCGGGCCGATGCCCGTGGGCATGGTGTTGCTGACCCTGGGCATCTACCACTGGCACCGCGAGCAACTGGCGATCAGTGCGCAAATGGAAAAGCGCGAACGGCTGTTTCGCGAGCATCGCCTGTTCGACAAGCTCACCCCGCTGGCAGGCGCCGACTATCTCAAGCAGCAGTTGGCCGCCAGCCTGCACGACAGCCTTGAGCAACAACAGCCACTGTCCTTGCTGGTGCTGGACCTGGACAACTTCGCCGCCATCAACCAGGGCTTCGGCCACAGCGAGGGCGATGCGGTGCTCCAGGCCCTGAGCCATATGCTGCTGCTCAACCTGCGGCGCCAGGACTTGCTCTGCCGCTTGGCCGGGGACCGCTTTGTGGTGCTGCTGCCCAACACCGGCGAGAGCCAGGCGCGCCTGCTGGCCCTGGAGCTGGAACAAGCGGTGCAGGGCCTGGCCCACAAAACCCGCCAGCATGGCGAGCGCCTGCACCTGGCCGCGACCACCGCGGTAGTGATGGCGGTCGAGGAACCGGCGCACGTGCTGCTCAAGCGCCTCAACCTGGCTCTGGCCCGGGCGAAAAAGCCCCTGGCCAGAACCGCCTGAGACGCCAGCATGACGGTCAAGACCACTTGGTACGAGAACGACAGCCGTTTCATCCCTGGGCACTACCAACCGGCGTGCCTGATCGACCTGGCGCTGTCGCGGGATATCGACAGCCATCGCCTGCTGCGCGGCACTGGGTTGTTCCACGAAGACATCCTCGCCGGCCAGGCGCGCCTGAGCCCGCAGCAGTTCCTCGGCCTGATCGCCAACAGCCGGCGCCTACTGGATGCGGACGACAGCAGCTTCCTCTTCGGCCAACGCCTGCTGCCCGGCCATTACGGTGCAGCCAGCCAGGCCCTGCACCACGCGCAAAACCTGCACCAGGCCCTCGATATCCTGACCCAGCAGCAAGCCTTGCTCAGCCCATTGATGAGCCCATGCCTGGTGCTGGACGAGCACTACGCCTACCTGTTTTGGAGGGACAGCTGCGGCGCCGGCGAGCAAGGGCGTTTTCTGCTGGAAGCGAGCATGACCTCGCTGGTCGCCATGAGCCAATGGCTGGGCGGCCAGCGCCTGCCCTGGGAATGCAGCTTCAGCCACGCCGAGCCGCGCTATGTCGAGCAGTATTGGGTGCACCTGGGCGAGCACACCCGCTTCAACCGCCCACTGGACTTGATGCGCCTGCCCCGCCAGTACCTCGCCCAGCCCTGGCCCAATGCCTCGGCCACCGCCGGCCAGGTCGCCCGCCAACAGGCCCACGACAGCCTCGAGCAACTGGGCTTTGCTGGCAGCTTTCTGGAGGTGTTCAGCACCTACCTGCACGAACACGTGCGCCAGGCACCCAGCCTGGAGCAAGCAGCCCAGGCCTTCGCCATGAGCCCGGCGACCCTCAAGCGCAAATTGCACAAGCACGACACCGGGTTCCAGCAACAGGTGGACCGGGTGCGCAAGCACGTGGCGCTGTACCTGTACCAAATCAAGGGCTTGAGCAACGAGGCCGTGGCCGAGTACCTGAACTTCAACGACCCGGCGAACTTTCGCCGTTCGTTCAAGCGCTGGACCGGCAGCACCCCGGGGTTGATCCGCCAGTTATTGGGCGGTGGTTGAGGGGCGGGCCAAGAACGGGGAACGCAATCCGTGGGCGCCTGGCTGCCCGCGATGGCGATCTTGGCAGGCCCGCTCCCACAAAGCCTGGCTTGCCAGCGGTGGTGATCTTGCGGCCGTCATCGCGGGCAGGCCCACTCCCACAGTGCTGCGATCAGTCGCGCAGGTTATCCCGCAACTGCGGGAACACCTTGCTGACCTTGGCCAACAGGTAATCGCCGTACTGGCCGTTGAAGGCATGGACGTTGGCCTGGTCCCAACGCCGGGCGCTGTCGTCTTGTTGTTCGACCACGGGCAGGCCTTCGATGGGCTGCACCCGGGCGTGGTAGTTGGGGTCGAAGAACAGCGGGAACGATAAGCGGTCGGTGCCCGAGGTGTTACGCACCACCCGGTGCGGGGTGGAGCGGTAGAGGCCGCCGGTCATGCGCTCGAGCATGTCGCCGATGTTGCACACGAACGCGCCGGGCACCGGCGGTGCGTCGATCCAACCCTGGGGCGTGCGCACTTGCAGGCCGCCGATGCGGTCCTGGTGCAGCAGGGTCAGCACGCCATAGTCGGTGTGTTCGCCCACGCCCCACTGCACGTCCAGGCCCTCGGGCACCGGTTGCGAGGGGTAGTTGAACAGGCGGAACAGGATCAGCGGCTCGGCCGTGTAGCGCTGGGCAAAATACTGCGCGTCAAGGCCCAGGCTCAGGGCGATGCCGGCCATCAAGCGATGGCCCAAAGCGGTGACGGCGGCCATGTAGTCGAGGATGGTTTCACGCAATTGCGGCACATCGGGGAACAGGTTGGCGCCATGCACCGGGGTGCGGGCCTGGACTTGCGGGGCGCTGTCGTCCAGTTCGGTGCCCAGGTACAGGCCTTCTTTCCAGTCCGGGCGGCTGGAGGTCAGTTCGCCGCCCAGGGGGAAGTAGCCGCGCCAGGCGCGCCCGCCCAATTCCATGCGCCAGCGCAGTTTGTCGGCCTCCTCGCGGGCGAAAAATTCCCGGCTCAGGGTTTCCAGGCGCTGCACCAGCGCCGGGTCGATGCCGTGGCCGACCACATAGAAAAACCCCTGCTCACGGCAGGCGCGGTTGATCTGGGCGGCCACCTCGCGGGGGTCGCCGCCATTGCCCAGCGCAGTCACATCGATCAGCGGCAAGGTCGCGCTCGTAGCGTTCATAAAGCCTCTCAAACGGCAGAAGAAAACGGGGTGCGGATATCCGCGAGGAATTTTTGCGTGCGCGGGTGGCTGGGGGTCTGGAAAAAGGCTTCGGGCGCTGCCCGTTCCAGCACGCGGCCCTGGTCCATGAACAGCACGCGGTCGGCCACGTCCCGGGCAAAGCCCATTTCGTGGGTGACCACCACCATGGTCATGCCGTCGCGGGCCAGGTCGCGCATCACCAGCAGCACCTCGCCGACCATTTCCGGGTCCAGGGCGCTGGTGGGCTCGTCGAACAGCATCAGCGGCGGCTGCATCGCCAGGGCGCGGGCAATCGCCACCCGTTGCTGCTGGCCGCCGGAGAGGTTGGCGGGCAAGGCATCGGCCTTGTGTGCCAGGCCCACGCGGTCAAGCAGGGCCATGGCCTCCCGGCGCGCCTGGGGCGGTTTGAGGCCGCGCAGGCGGATCGGCGCCAGGGTGCAGTTGTCCAGCACGCTGAGGTGGGGGAACAGGTTGAACTGCTGGAACACAAACCCGATGCGCGAGCGAAAGCGGTTGAGGTCCATGGCCTTGGCGTGGATGTCCTGGCCATCGATGAGGATATGCCCACCCTGGATCGGCTCCAGGCGATTGAGGGTACGGATCAGGGTGGATTTGCCCGAGCCGGACGGCCCGCAAATCACCACCACCTCGCCCTTGGCGATGTGTTCGTCGACGTCCACCAGGGCGTGGTAGGCGCCGTACCATTTGTTGACCTGTTGCAGGCGGATCATGGCGCAACCTTGCTGTTGTCAGTGAGGGGAACGGGGCGTGCCTGGCGTTGCTCCAGCCAAAAGGCGAAGCGGGACAGGCCAAAGCACAGCAGGAAGTAAGTCAGGCCCAGGATCAGGTACACCTGCACCGGCAGGGTGAACACCTGGCTGTTGATCTGGGAGGCGATAAAGGAGATTTCCGCCAGGCCAATGATGTAGCCCAAGGAGGTTTCCTTGACCGTGGACACGAACTGGTTGACCAGCGACGGCAGCATGCTGCGCAACGCCTGGGGCAGGATCACCCAGGCCATGCTGCGCCAGTAGCCAAAGCCCAGGGAGCGCGAGGCCTCGACCTGGCCGCGGTCCACCCCCAGCACCCCGGCGCGCACGATCTCCGCCAGGTACACGGCGTCGAACAGCACCAGGGCCATGAGCATGGTGGTGAACTGGTCGGTCTTGTGCCCGGTGACGCTAGGCAAAAAAAAGTACGCCCAGAACACCACCATCAGCAGTGGGATCCCGCGCACGCCGAACACCAGCCCGGTCACCGGCCAGCGCAACCAGCGCCAGGGGCTGATGCGCGCCAGCCCCAGCAAAACGCCCAATGGCATGGCCAGCAGCAGGCCCAGGGAGGCCAGCACCAGGGTCAGGGCCAGGCCGCCCAAAGGGCCGTTGGGGTATTGCCCCACCAGGAAATACACCCAGTAGGTGTCGATCAGTTCCAGGGTGCTCATCGGCTGGCCACCTGCCCATAACGGTGCTGATACCACGCCGCCGCGGTAATCAGCAACGACACACTCAAGTACGCGGCCGTGGCGAAGGCGAAGGATTCCAGGCTGCGAAAGGTCGCGCTTTCCACCTGCCCGGCCTGGTACATCAGCTCGGCCACGCCAATCACCGTGGCGATGCTGGTGTTCTTCCACAGGTTCAGGGTTTGGGAAATCAGCGGCGCCACGGTCACGCGCAGGGCCTGGGGCAAGATCACCAGGCGCATGCTCGCCAGGTAGCCAAAGCCCAGGGCCCGCCCCGCTTCCAGTTGCACGGCGGGAATCGCGCGGATACCGCTGCGGATGTCTTCGCTCATGTAGGCGGCGGTGTACAGGGTCAGGGCGACGATGGCGCTGGTGGCTTCGATGTTGCCGGCGTACAGCCATTCGCGGGCGGCGTCGGGGAGCAGTTCCGGCGCGCCGAAATACCAGAACAGCATGTGCGCCAACAGCGGCACATTGCGGATCGATTCCACATAGGCAAAGCCCAGCCATTGCAGGGGCCGCAACGGCGCCAGGCGCAGCAGCGCGATCAGCAGGGCCAGGGGCAGCGCCAGCAGCAGGGTCACGCCGGCGAGTTTGAGTGACAGGGCCAGGCCGCTGAACAGCATGTCGTGGTATTGACCGCTCAGCAGTAGCGAATAATCGAATTGCAACATCGTGGGCACACGCCTTTGAAGGCCGGCGGGCGCCTATCGGCGTTCTTCTTGCGAAGCGTCGATGTCAGGGCCCGCCCACCGTGTTACTGGACCTGATCGGAGTCGATCTTGAAATGCCGCGCCGGTTGGTTGGACTTGGTGCCCGGGCCATACCACTTGAGGTACAGCTGCTCGGCTTCACCGCTGTTTTCCAGGCGTGCCAGGGTTTTGTCCACGGCCGCTTTCAGCTCGGCGCTGTCCTTGGGCAAGGCCAGGGCCAAGGCTTCGGTGCTGAGGTTTTGCGGCAGGATGGCGTAGCCCGCCGAGGCGGCGCCGATTTTGGCGAAGTCGTTGGTCAGCGCCGATTCGTCATCGACAAAGGCCTGGCCCTTGCCTTGTTGCAGCGCCAGCAACGCCTGTTGCGAAGTCTCGAAGGTGACCACTTGCGCAGTGGGAATGGCCTTGCGGATGTTCGGCTCCTGGGTGCCGCCCTTGACCGTCAACACCTTCTTGCCGGCCAGTTGCTCCAGGGCGGTGATGCCGGTGGTTTTCTTCACCAGGGCCTTCTGCCCGGTAATCAGGATCGAGTAGGAGAAGTCCACCAGCGCCTCACGCTCCTTGTTGTGGGTCAGGGAGGCGGCCAGCAGGTCGACACGGCCCTGTTGCAACTCGGGAATGCGCGCCGCCACCGAGATCTGCTTGAACACCGGTTTGACCCCCAAATCCTTGGCCACGGCGGTGCCCAGGTCGATTTCATAGCCGATGAGCTGGCGGGTCTTGGCGTCGATAAAGCTGTTGGGTTCGTCGGTGCCCAGGGTGCCGATGACAATCTCGCCCTTTTGCTTGATGGCGGCGATGTCAGCCAATGCACCGACGCTGGCGAGGGAAAGGGCAGCCGCTACGGCCGCGGTAAGCAGGCGAATCTTCATGGCAGGTCTCTCAAGAAAAGGGCGAGGGTCAGGGCCTGACGCAGTTAACGCTTGCTGCCGACAACAGCAACAACGATGCAGGCCATCTGCCATGGAGCTTACTCAACAACGCAAATAAAGATAAAAGAACAGTTTTTTATAACCATAGAACATATGTGTTTATCACCCCGCCCTCGGTAACACCCTCTCCAACATCACCTGCAACAACGCCCCACTTCGTGGCGTTCGGTAACCCCGCGCACCGAACTGGGGATATCTGGCAAAAAAGATCATTAGATCTGGACAAAAAAACGTCCAATCCCAACGATAAAACCATAGTTGGCACGATATCCGCTTACCAGCAAATAACAGATTGTTGAACAATCACCGACGCATCAGCTTCCAGCAACCGAGGATACGAACATGCAAAAAGGTCTGACGGGCAAGAACTCCACGCGCAATCTGGCATTGGCCATCGCCCTGGCCTGCGTGACGCCGCTGGTGGCCGGCGCCGAGGTCAAGGGCGCACTCAAGGCCGGTGAACTGTCCATTGGTTCGGACCTCACCTACCCGCCCTACACCTACCTGGACAACAAGCAAGCCGCCGGTTTCGACCCCGAGTTCATGCAGCTCATGGGCAAGCAACTGGGGGTGGCGCCGCGCTTTCTCGACACCCGTTTCGCCAACCTGGTGTTGGGCGTGAACGCCCAGCGGTTCGACGTGGTGGCCTCGGCGCTGTACGTCACCCCCGAGCGCGCTCGCCAGGTGGATTTCCTCAGCTACCTGAAAACCGGCTCGTCGCTGATGGTGCGCAGCAATGGCGATTTCCAGCCGCGCACACCTGAGGACCTGTGTGGCAAGCGCGTGGGCTCGATCAAGGGCGCGTCCTGGGTACCCAAGCTGAACAAAGTCTCGGCCGAGCATTGCCTGGCGGCGGGCAAACCGGCGATCCAATCCCGCGAGTTCCCTACCTCGCCGGAAGCGGCGCAGGCCCTGTTGGCCCAGGCCGTGGACGTGCAGATGGAAGACGCCGCGGTGGCGAAGATCACCGCGCAAAAACTCCAGGGCAAGACGCTCATCAGCTCCACCGAACTGATTTACCCGGTGGTAATCGGCCTGGCCGTGCGCAAGGGCAACCAACCGCTGCTCGATGAGCTGAGCGGTGCCCTGGGCAAGCTGCGCGAAGACGGCAGCTATGGCGCCCTGCTCGAGCGCTACAACCTGGCTGAGCCAAGCGCCGAGGACATCCGCGCGGCCCTGGGCAACTAAGCCCGCCCGCCCCTTCACCGAACCGGGCCGCGCGCGGCCCGCCCTGCGGAGCACGTACATGCAATTCGATTGGCACTACACCCTGGGCCTGTTGTGGAACGCTGACTTCTGGCGCGCCGTGGCCACCGTGGTCGAACTGAGCCTGGAAACCTGGCTGCTGGGCATTGTCCTGGGCTTTCTCCTGGCGTTGGCGCGCCAGTCGCAACGGCGCTGGCTGCGCGACACGGCCGGGGTCTACATCTGGTTCTTCCGCAGCCTACCCCTGTTGGTGCTGCTGATCTTCGTCTACAACCTGCCCCAGGTGTTCCCGTCCACCAGCCTGGTGCTGTCCAACCCCTACTCCGCCGGCCTGATCGCCCTGGTGCTCAGCGAAGCGGCGTACATTGCCGAAATCCACCGTGGCGGCCTGATGGCCGTGGCCAAGGGCCAACTGGAAGCGGGCAAGGCCCTGGGCGTCGGTTATCGCGGCATCCAGCGCCTGATTGTGGTGCCCCAGGCCCTGCGCGTGGCGCTGCCGACCCTGGCCAACGAATACATCACCATCGTCAAGCTGACCTCGTTGGTGTCGGTGATTTCCCTCTCGGAAATCCTCCTGGTGGGCCAGCAGCTCTACACCCAGAACTTTCTGGTGATGGAAACCATGCTCGCCGTGGCCTTCTATTACGTGTTCATCGTCACCGTGTTCAGCCGTTTGCTGCGGGTGCTGGAAAACCACCTCGATGTAACCCGACGCAAACCCAAGCACATCGCCGCTGTGGACCTCAGCCAGGTCGCCACCGCCCGTGCCGCCGGCCAGGCCGAACCGGGCGAATTCGCCTTGCAGGCCCGTGGCGTGCGCAAAGCCTACGGTGAGCTGCAAGTGCTCAAGGGCGTGCAATTGAACGTGCGCTGGGGCGAGGTGGTGTCGATCATCGGCCCGTCCGGCTCGGGCAAGACCACCCTGATCCGTACCATGAATGGCCTGGAAACCCTCGACCACGGGGACATCACCCTACAAGGCCAGCCGTTCCTGCGCGGCACCAAAGAGGCCCAAGGCCCGTTGGGGCACAAGGTGCACATGAACGGTATCGTCCACGTCGGCATGGTGTTCCAGGGCTTCAACCTGTTCCCCCATAAAACCACCCTGGAAAACGTCATGATGGCGCCGCTCTACCACGCCCACGGCGGCAACGAGGACCTACGCCTGCTGAGCCTGGCCCTGCTGCGCAAAGTGGGCATGCTCGACCACGCCGGCAAGTACCCGCACCAGCTCTCCGGCGGGCAGCAGCAGCGCGTGGCGATCGCCCGCGCCCTGGCCATGCGGCCCTCGGTGATGCTGTTCGACGAACCCACCTCGGCCCTGGACCCGGAACTGGTGGGCGATGTGCTGGCGGTGATCGAAGAACTGGCCCGCGAAGGCATGACCATGGTCATCGTCACCCACGAAATGAACTTCGCCTTCAAGCTCTCCGACCGCGTGGTGTTCATGGAAGGCGGCGAGATCATCCAGGACGCCGCGCCCCGGCAGATGCTGGAGCAACGCAGCGAACGCATGACCAAGTTCCTCAAAGACGTGCAACTGGCCTGAGCCAAGGGAGCCACACCGTGAGCCAAACCAAGGAACCGAGCCTGTCACTGGCCGACCAAGTGGCCATTGAACTGCGCGAAGACATCATTGGCGGGCGCCTGTTGCCGGGCATGCCGCTGGTGGAAAGCGAACTGGTCAACCACTACAACGCCTCGCGCAACACTGTGCGCGAGGCCCTGCACCAGCTCGGGCGCGAAGGCCTGGCCAGCTACGTGCGCAACAAGGGCGTGATGGTGCGGCGCCTGGGTATCGACGAAGTACGCGACATTTTCAAAGTACGGCGCACCCTGGAATTGCAGGCCATCGCCGCCAGCAAACCGCTGCGCGAGTACCAGTCCGACCTGATGCTGCAAGCCATCGAAGCCGCACAACTGGCCCAGGACCGCGAAAACTGGCAGGCCTTCGGCACCCACAGCCTGCGTTTTCACCAACACATCGTCGGCCTGCTGCGCAGCCCCCTGTTCGACGAATTCTTCACCCATGTCGCCGCCCAGATGCGTTTGGTGTTCTCCAACGCCCCCAGCGAAGAAACCTTCCAGAAACCCTGGCTGGAGCGCGACCGGCACATCCACGACCTGCTGGGCGAGGGGCGCAAGAAAGAAGCCGAAGAAGCCATGAGCAGCTACCTCAACGACTCCGAACGGGTGTTGCTGGACATTCTCGCCAGCATCCCCAAACACTGAAAAAAGAGGACCCACCATGTACAAGGACTACCCCGCGGCCTACCAGGTCAGCAAAGGCGCCGCCCTGCAAGTCGATACCGCGTTCTACGACCGCGTGCGCCAGACCCCAAGCGCTCGCACCCTGATCGAGCAGTTCGAAGTGCCGATCCGCACCGGCCGCGCCTGGAAAGTGCCGGCCGGCCATGTATTCCGCGTGACCACCCCGGTCGGCCCGCAGGTGGGCGATTTCAACGTGTGGAACGCCAACGACCCACGCGAACGCATGTGGGCCGCGCGCACCCGCCAGTTGCAGGGCGCCCACGTGACCACCTATGACCGCTTGTGGTCGAACCTGCCGTTTCTGCGCCCGATGGTCACTATCACCGACGACAGCCTGGCCGCCTACGGCATCGACGAGCACGGCGGGCGCCTGCACGACCTGCTCGGCACCCGCTGCGACCCCTACGTGAACAAAATGCTCACCGGCGAAGACTTCCACCACCACTGCCACTCCAACCTGACCCGCGCTGTGCTGCCCCACGGCCTGACCGAGTTCGACGTGCATGACGTGCTGAACATCTTCCAGTGCACGGGCCTTAACCACGACGACATGTACTTCATGAAAGCCTGCCCGGCGCAGAAAGGTGACTACCTGGAGTTCTTCGCCGAAATCGACCTGCTGTGCGCCCTCTCCACCTGCCCGGGCGGCGACCTCTCGCTGCCGATGTGGGGCCCGGACGCCGAAGACCCGCTCAAGGTCTGCCGGCCCCTGGGCGTGGAAATCTACCGCCTCGACGACAGCCTGCTCGACGGCTGGCAACCGCCGCAACGCGCCGCCTACAACGGCAACCATGGCCTGCTGATCCCCAAGGCGGAGTGGGAGAAGTAAGGCCCTGGGCGCCCGCCTGACGATGAGGCCGGCACAGCCAGCCTCTGCGTTGCACGCGCGCCACCCGGTGCGCTGGCGCCGTGATAGGCAAAGCCGCGCGCCAGTCGCTATGCTGCTGCCCATGACCACGCCTGCCCACCTGCGCCAACCCTGCCCTCCCGGCGCCTGCACCTGCGGGCGCGACCGCTTGCCGGAGCAGGAACTGCTGCAATTGCCGATCCTGAGCCTGACCCGGGCCGAAGAAAAACGCCTGCTCGAACGCCTGGAAAACCTGCACAGCCTGGACGACCTGGAACACATGCAGCGCAAAATGCTCCAGTTGCTCGGCATCCGCGTGCAGGTCGCCCCCGGTTTCAATGAAGTGCGCAGCATGCGCGGCATCCAGATCCAGATCGACGACACCCCAGGCCTGTGCCGCAAAACCCGCCAGACCATCCCTGCCGCTATCCGCCGCGCCCTGGAAAAAAACCCGCAGATCGCCTACAGCCTGCTCAACGCCAACGACCTGCTGCGCGACGCCTGAGCCGTGCCGTAGGGGCTACAGGTATTTGAGCCAGGCGAGGTCGCGGCGCCGGGCCTTAAGCGCAGAGAACCAGCGCACTGGCGGGTACACCGCCAGCGCCAGGGCCATCGCCATCAGCCACACCGCGCCAATGGAGTCGAAGCCAAAGTAGCTGCCCTGGTTCAGCCCGAACGCCGCCACCGCCAATAGATACAAGGCTTTGAGCACATACAGGTGCAGCAGGTAGAAGAACATCGGCGCCGAGCCCAATACCGCCAACGGCAGCAGCCACCGCCGCTGGCCGGCCCGCTCGAAGGCCAGCAACAGCAGCAGCCCAAGCCCGAGGGTCAAGGTCAGGAACAGCAGCGACGGCGGGTACTTGGTGATGTTGAAAAAGCCCATCAGGGTGTGCAGCGCGGTGTCGCCCACGGCCCAGGGTTTTTCGCCATAACCGTTGGCCAGGCGCACCAGCACAAACCCCAGCAACGCCGCCACACCCCAGCCCAGCAAGCGCCGCTGGCGCCCCGCCACCGGCGTGCTGCGGCTGAACCACGGCCCCAGCACGTAGCCCAGGGCGATCACGCCGATCCACGGCAATACCGGGTAAGAGGTACGCAGGCGCAACTCCGCAGAAAACGCCAGCCAGCCACGGTCGTGGAGGATCGCCCACGGCACGTGCAAGGCCGACTCCACGGGGAAATGCACGCCGTCCAGCAGGTTATGCCCGGCGATGATCGCCACCGCCAGCAATGCCAACACCGGCCGTGGCAGCCACACCAGCAGCGACAGCGCGAGCATGCTCAGGCCGATGGCCCAGATCACTTGCAGGTAGATCACGCTGGGCGGGAACTGGAAGGTCCAGGCGAAATTCACCAAGGTCAGCTCCAGCAGGACCAGGAACAACCCACGCTTGAACAGGAACGCCGCGACATCAGCCTTGCCGGCATATTTTTCGCCGTACAACCACGCCGACAACCCGGTGAGCAGCACAAACACCGGGGCGCACAAATGGGCCAGGGTACGGCTGATAAACAGACTCGGTTCGGTGCTGGCGATGTCCATCGGGTCGCCGACCTGGCGGTGCAGCAGGAAGGTTTCGCGCACGTGATCGAGCAGCATGAACAGGATCACCAGCCCACGCAGGGCATCGATGGACAGCAGACGTGAAATCGGGGGGCTAACAGCGGGTGAAGGGGTATGGGTCATGGAGTATTCGCAACGGGATGATAGGAAACCCGCTCGCCAGAGCGGTCGATGAAAAGCTTGAACCGTTACCTTATAACATGACAAGCTAGCGCAATGCACCGCGCAATCACGGCCATACACTTGCCCCGCCGCTGGTTGAATGCGTATCGATGAACTAACATGCCGCCCGCCGGTTGGCGCAAGGAACTGACAGGGAATCCCCCAGCGCGCCGTAAGCCACGCTGAAACGGAACTGCCCCCGCAACTGTAGGCGCCGAGCCCCCTGCCTCCACGCACGCCACCGGAAAACCTCCCGGGAAGGCCGCTGGCGGACCGCGAAGCGCCAATCAGAACACCTGCCGGCCCGTAGCAAACACTAACCGGCGGGGTGTCCGGAAAGGACATCCGCACGCGGTTTTCGATGCGTTTTCAGCTTTACCCTGCCCTGGCGGCAGCGTTTGAGGGATGTGTTTTCCAAGGCCGTGCCCTGCCCGTGCACCGGTTCCAATGGAGATCGCATTTCATGTCACTGCCCCACCTCAACGCCCTGTTCGCCGGCCTCGGCCTGACCTCGCTGAGCCTGTGCGCCAGTGCCACCGAATACCCGTTGCACCTGAACAACTGCGGCGTGCCCCTGACGTTCAGCGAGGCGCCGGCCAAGGCCGTGACCATCGGCCAATCCGGCACCGAGATGCTCTACGCCCTGGGCCTGGGCGACACACTGGTAGGCACCTCGCTGTGGTTCAACGAAGTGCTGCCGCAGTTCAAGGCCCAGGATGCCAAGGTCGAACGCCTGGCCGACAACGAACCCAGTTTTGAAGCGGTGATCGGCAAGCGCCCCGCCCTGGTGGCCGTGGACCTGGAGTGGATGGTTGGGCCCCAAGGCGCGGTCGGCACCCGCGAGCAGTTCCATGAACTGAAGATCTCTACCTACCTGCTGCCCTCCGACTGCGAAGGCAAGGACAACTTGGTGGGCGCCGATGGCACGCGCCTCAAGGCCTTCAGCGTGGACAGCCTGTACAAGAGCATCACCGAGCTTGCACAGATCTTCGATGTGGAGGACCGCGGCCAGCGCCTGGTCAGCGACCTGAAGAATCGCCTGGCCAACGCCGTGGCCCAGGCGCGCCAGCAGCACCCCCGGGACGTCTCCGCAGTGGTGTGGTTTTCCAGCGCCGACCTTGGCTTCGACCCCTATGTGGCGGGCCGCAAGGGCATTCCCGATTTCATGCTCAGCGCCCTGGGGATGCGCAACGTGATCGAATCCGACGAGGAATGGCCCACCGTGGGCTGGGAAACCATCGCCAAGGCCAACCCCAATATCCTGGTGATTGCGCGCATGGACCGGCGCCGCTACCCCGCCGACGACTACCGCAAAAAACTGGAATTCCTCAAGAGCAACCCAGTGACCCGCCACATGGACGCAGTCAAGCACGACCGCATCGTCATCATCGACGCCCACGGCATGAACGCCAGCACGCGGATGTTCGGCGCCATTGAGGAGCTGGCTAGCGCGGTTGAGCACTTCAAGTTGCCTAAATGAGACACGCCCGGTTACTCGGCCATGGCCTGCTGGTGCTGGCGGTGATCGCCGGCGCGGCCCTGGGCGAAACCGCCATCAGCCTGCCCATGGTCTTGCAAACCCTGGCCAATAAGCTTCGGGGCGCGGGCTGGTTGACCGACCCCAGCGATGGCGCGCAGATCCTGCGCTTCCACGCCTCTTGAACCCTTCCTGGAGACCACCCCGATGCGTTACATCACTGCGCTGGCACTGCCCGTCGCCTTGCTCGGCCACAGCACCCTGGCCAACGCCGGGTCCGCCCAGGAACAGGCCAAGGGTTTTGTCGAAGACAGCACCTGGACCCTGCTCAACCGCAGCGTGTACGACCAACGCGAGTACCGTCACGGCGCCCGCAGCAACGGCGCGCGCAACGCCTACAAACCCCGCAGCGAGCGCAATGGCTACGCCGAAGAATGGGCCTACGGGCTGATGGGCAGTGTGCAGTCGGGCTTTACCCAGGGCACGGTGGGTGTGGGCGTCGATGCCCACGCTTACCAAGGCTTGCAACTGGACAGCGGTGGCGGCCGCGCGGGCAAGGCGCGGCTGCTGGGGCTGGACCACGACGGCCACCCCAAAAACAGCTTCAGCCGTGGCGGCGCAGCGCTGAAATTGCGGGTGTCGTCCACCACCCTGGCCTGGGGCGAACAACGGGTGAAAACCCCCGTATTCAGTTCCTCCGACAGCCGCCTCCTGCCGGAAACCGCCACCGGGCTGTTCCTCACCAGCCAGGAATGGGCCGGGGTGAAACTGCTCGGTGGGCACTTCACCGAAAGCACCGACCGCAATGCCTCAAGCCACGACCGCGGCTTTGTGGTCAATTACTCCAATGGCCGCCAGGGCAACGCCTTCGACCTTGCGGGCGTGGTCTACAGCGCCACCCCGGGCCTGAGCGCCAGCCTCTACACCTCACGTTATGCCGATACCTGGAACCAGCATTACCTGGGCGCCACGTTCAGCCACGCCTTGAGCCCCACCCGCTCACTGTCGCTGAACCTCAACCTGTACCGCACCACCGACGAGGGCCAGGCGCTGTCGGGGCGCATCGACAACACCACGTGGAGCCTGATGTCCGGCTACACCAGCGGCCCGCAGACCTTCAGCCTGGGCTACCAGAAGGTGCGCGGCGACACGCCATTCGACTACGTCACCCGTGGGGCGATTTTCATCAGCAACGCCGTGCAGCTCTCGGACTTCAACGCGCCGAACGAGCAATCCTGGCAGGCGCGCTACGACCTGGGCCTGCAAACCTTCGGCTTGCCGGGGCTGAGCCTGAGCGCGGCCTACCTTCGTGGCAGCCAGATCGACGCCAGCCACCTCGACCCTGCGGGCGGCTACGCCTACCTGGGCTACGGCCAGGGTGGCAAACACTGGGAGCGCGACTTCGAAGCCCGCTATGTGGTGCAAAGCGGCAAGGCCAAGGGCGCGGCGTTTTCCGTGCGGCACAATGTGCATCGCGGCAACCGTGCCCAGGCCGAACTGGACAGCGACCAGATCCGCCTCGCGGTGGAATACCCCCTCGGCGGCGGCTTCTGAGCCAGAGGCATTGCCAAGAAGCGATGGCGCCAGGGCGAATCCAGCAGCGCCGTGGCTTTGTGTTTAGAATGCCGGCCTTTCCCCCTGCCGAACCTGCCCGATGAATGCCGACGCCCTGTCCACCCTGCACGCTCACCTGTCCACCGCCCTGCAAGCCCCGCCGGCCGAAACCCGGCGCCTGTTCCATGGCCGTGGGCGCTGCTGGCCGGGGCTGGAACAACTGACCGTAGACTGGCTGCAAGGGGTGGTGCTGGTGTCGTTGTTCAAGGAACCGAGCCAGGAACAGTTGCAGGCCCTCGTCGCCAGCCTGCACACCCTCACCCAACAAGCGCCCTGGCAAGCCAGCGGCGCCCATCACCTGGCGCTGCAGCACCGCTACCTGCCGCAAAGCACCACCGAGTGGCTATTGGGCGAGCCGCTGGAGCAATGGACCCTCACCGAGGGCGGCCTGCGCTACCTGCTGGACTTGGGCGTAAAGCAGAACAGCGGGCTGTTTCTCGACATGCGCTACGGCCGCGACTGGGTCAAGGCCAACGCTCGTGACCGGCGGGTGCTGAACCTGTTCGCCTACACCTGCGGCTTCTCGGTGGCGGCCATCGAAGGCGGCGCGCGCCATGTGGTCAACCTGGACATGTCCCGCGCGGCCCTGAGCCGAGGCCGCGACAACCACCGCCTCAACGGCCATGACCTGGCCCGCGTGAGCTTTTTGGGCCATGACTTGTTCAAGTCCTGGGGCAAGGTCAAGCACACCGGGCCTTACAACCTGATAATCATCGACCCGCCGTCCTTCCAGAAAGGCAGCTTCCTGCTGACCAAGGACTACGCCCGCGTCATCCGCCGCCTGCCGGAACTGCTGGCCGAGGGCGGCACGGTCCTGGCGTGCATGAACGACCCGTCCCTGGGCGCCGACTTCATCATCGACGGCGTCACCCAAGGCGCCCCGGGCCTGCGCTTTGTGCAACGCCTGGACAACCCCCCGGAATTCCCCGACATCGACCCGCAAAGCGGCTTGAAGGCGCTGGTGTTTGTGGCGGGCGCTCAGTAAGGGCTTGGCCAGCAGGCCGGGCGGCGCCGCTCGCCCGCGAGGGCGGCATTCCAGCCGCCAGAAGTGCATCGCCTGCCCCGGCTTCATCGCGGGCAGGGCCCGCTCCCACAGTGTGGGTGGGATTTGTTTTTCCTCTGTGGGAGCGAGCCTGCTCGCGAGGGCGGCACGCAGTGGCGGTGACAAATGGCAGGGGTAACACAGTTGCTCCCATAGAAGAGGAGCAGAGCCCGCGCCCACACCAACCTGCCGCCATCGGCCAATCAGGGTGCGCAGGCCTAAGTGTGCGCCTGCACCACCCACTTCACCGTTTCCAGGGCCGGGCCAAGGGTTTCCAAGGGGGCCGAGCCCAAGGCCAGGCGCAAGGCATGGGGCACGTGGGCCGAGGTGGCGAAGGGCTCGGCGGTGGAGACGGCGATCTGCCGCGCCAACAGGTCCTTGGCGATCCGGTCGGCGCGGGCGTCTTCGCCCAGGGGTAGCCAGAGGAAGTACGACGCCGGGTGGCCCACCCAGGGCAACCCGGCCAGGGCTTTGGCCGCGACGTGCTGGCGGGCCTGGGCGTCGTCGCGTTTTTGCGCTTCCAGGTGCAGCACGGTGCCGTCGTCGATCCAGGCGCAGGCCAGGGCGGTGAGCACCCCGGGGGTGTTCCAGGTGGTGGCGCGCACTGCCCGTTCCAGGGCGGGCACCTGGTGCAGCGGCGCAGCGACGAACCCCACCCGCAGGCCCGTGGCCACACTTTTCGACAGGCCGGACACATACACCGTGCGTTCGGGCGCCAGGTGGGCCAGGGGCGGCGGCGGATTGTCGACGAGGAAGGCGTAGGCGGCATCTTCAAGGATCAGCAGGTCGTGACGGCGGGCGATGTCGACCAACCCATCCCGCGCCTCGCGGCTCATCACCCAACCCAATGGGTTGTGCAGGGTCGGCATGCTGTACAGCGCGCGCACCCGGCGGTTGCGGCACAGGTGGTCGAGGGCGGCCAGGTCGGGGCCATGTTCCAGCACCGGGATCGCCAGCACCTCCAGGTGCAGCGCTTCGGCCAGCACCTTGAACCCCGAGTAGGTCAAGGCATCGGCGACGATCACGTCCCCCGGTTTGAGCAGCGCCATCAGCGCCACCGTCAGCCCGCGCGCTTGCAGGTGGCGCGCCACCGACGCCCGTTCGTGGGGGCGGCCCGCGTGGGGTTGGTAGCGCAACAGGGCTTCGAGGTCACCGCTGGCCGCCAACTGCCGCAAGCCGTTGCGCAGCAACTCAGCCTGGCCCGGCAGCGCGGGGTAGTTGAAGTTCAGGTCCACCACCCCTGGGGTTACCGTTTTCTGGTCGATGCCCAGGCCCGGCGGCAGCGAGGTTTCGCGCACGAAGGTACCGCGCCCGGTCTCGCCGCTCACCAAGCCCATGGCTTGCAACTCGGCATATACCCGCGAGGCGGTGACCAGTGCCAAGCCCTCGCGGCTGGCCAGTTGGCGGTGGGTGGGCAGGCGCGTGCCGGGGAGCAGGCGACCGCTGCGGATGTCGCCGGCCAGGGCATCCACCAGGGCTTTATAGCGGGAGCGAGACATAGGTAGATGTATCCATGACAATTTTTTGATTGTATTGAGGGGCCGCCCTAGCATGCCACGATCACTCCCCAAGGTAAGCCCCCATGGCACACACCACACTCCTGAACCCCGCACAAAAAAGCGCCAGTGGCTGGCTCAACGGCTTTATCGGCGTGGTGATTTTCAGCGCCTCGCTGCCGGCCACCCGGGTGGCCGTACTGGAATTCGACCCGGTGTTCCTCACGGTCGCCCGGGCCACCCTCGCCGGCCTTGTGGCCCTGTGCCTGTTGTTGCTGTTGCGGGAAAAACGCCCCTCCCGCACCCAGGTGCTGCCCCTGCTGATCGTCGCCCTGGGCGTGGTGCTGGGCTTTCCGCTGCTGACCGCCCTGGCCCTGCAATACGTAACCTCGGCCCATTCCATTGTGTTCATCGGCCTGCTGCCCCTGGCGACGGCGGTGTTCGGCGTGTTGCGCGGCGGTGAGCGGCCGCGCCCGGTGTTCTGGTTGTTCTCCGTGCTGGGCAGCCTGTTGGTGGTCGGCTATGCCGTGGCCCAGGGCTTGAGTGCCTCGCCCGCCGGCGACTTGCTGATGCTGCTGGCCGTGCTGCTGTGCGGCCTGGGTTACGCCGAAGGAGCCAAGCTGTCGCGCAGCCTCGGCGGCTGGCAGGTGATTTGCTGGGCGCTGCTGTTAGCGCTGCCGGCCATGGCGCCGTTGACCCTGTGGCTGGCGCCGCCGACATTCGCCGGTATCAGCCCGGCGGCGTGGGCGTGCCTGGGCTATGTGTCGCTGTTCAGCATGCTGATCGGTTTCGTGTTCTGGTATCGCGGCCTGGCCCAGGGTGGTATCGCGGCGATCGGCCAGTTGCAGTTGCTGCAACCCTTCTTCGGCCTGGCCCTGGCGGCGAGCTTGCTGCACGAGCCCGTCAGCCTGGGCATGGTGGGGGTCACCGTGGCGGTGATTGGTTGTGTGGCGGGGGCGAAAAAGTTTTCGCACTAGGTCCGCGCCAGTGCGCTTGGCCAGCGTGTAGACGGATTAATCGGGCCCTCGCGTCCGTGCCTTGGTACCATCCAGCACACTTTTGTGTCGTTTTCATGTCTGGAAGGTTTTTTTGTGAACATCATCCGTCACGGGTTGCAACAACCACGCGCACGCCTGATCGCCCTGGTCATCCTCGTTCTGCTTCTGCCGGTGGGCCTACGCGCCGCACTGGGATGGTCCAACCCGCTGGGTTACTTGTCGGACCTGGGCATCGGCAGCCTGCTGGTGCTGGTGCTGCACCGCAGGCCCTGGTGGCTGGCGCTGCCGGTGCTGTTGTTCTGGGGCCTGCTCAACGTGGCGACGGCCGAGTTGGTCAGCGCCGTGGGGCGCATGCCGGATGTCACGGACCTGCATTACCTGTTCGACCCGCAGTTCGTCGAAAACTCCACCGGCGGCGGCTTCGCCCAGCCCTGGCTGGCGGTTTCCCTGGCGCTGGGCCTGGGCCTGTGGCTGGCCACCCAGTGGGCCGGGCGCCATCGCCCCGCGCCCGCCCTGCCGCGCAAGGCCTGGGCCGCCCCGGCGCTGCTGCTGATCGGCCATTGGGGAAGCCAGCACCTGGCGCCCTCGGACGCCGACCAGTGGGAACAATTCAACCTGCCGCACCAGTTGCTCGCCGCGGGCGTCGGCGACGTGCAGATGCGCGCCGAAGACTGGCTGCTGGACGATGGCGTCGATATCGCCCCCGACATGGCCGGCCTGACCCAACTGGACCTCAATGGCCATCACCTGCTCAGTGACCCCGGGCAGGCGCGCAACGTGCTCATCATCACCTTGGAAGGCATTCCCGGGGCGTATGTCGGGGTCAATCGCCAGGCGCTCAACAGCAGCTACCAGGAAAACCTCATGCCCAACCTCAGCCGCTGGGCCGAGCGCGGCATGAACACCCCCGACTATGTGCTGCACAGCCACCAAACCATCCGTGGCCTGTACGCCATGCTCTGCGGCGACTACGACAAGCTCGACAACGGCACCCCCAAAGGCGTGGAAATGCTCAACCTGAACGAGCGCAACCAAGCCTGCCTGCCGGCCCAACTGCGCCAGAACGGGTTCTCCACGCACTTTCTGCAAGGCGCGGGCCTGCGCTTCATGGCCAAAGACAAAATCATGCCCCACATCGGCTTCGACGCCACCCTGGGCCTGGAATGGTTCACCAACGCTTCGTACCTGGACTTCCCCTGGGGCAAGGACGACAAGGCGTTTTTCGAGGGCGCGCTGGATTACGTCGGCCAACTGAAAAAACAGAAAAAACCCTGGATGCTCACCCTCCTCACCGTCGGCACCCACCAACCTTACTCGGCGCCCGAGGAATACCTGCAACGCTACGACACCCCCAAGCAGGCCGCCGTGGCCTACCTGGATGACGCCCTCGGCCAGTTCCTCGCGGGCCTGGAACGCCAGGGCGTGTTGAAAGACACCCTGGTGATGATTACCTCCGACGAATCCCACGGCATCGACGGCGTGCGCCTGGCCTCATCCTGGGGCTTCAACCTGACCCTGGCGCCCGAGCAGGCGCAACTGCCACGGGTCAAGCCCGGGGTGTACGGCCATGTCGACCTGACGACCTCGGTGCTGGACTACTTCGCCCTGCCGGTGCCCGCCGCCCTCAGCGGGCGCTCGCTGTTTCGCGACTACGACAGCGGCCGCGAAATCATGTCGTTCACCAACGGCAAGCTGCGCTACCACAATGGCCTGGGCACCTTCACCGAATGCGATTTCCAGCAACGCTGCCGCGACTACAGCAGCGCAGGGTTCATCGCCGAACGGGTGAGCTACCTTGGCCAGTACGGCGGCAAACGCGCCCGCGAAGTCGCCGCCCGCGCCGAAGGCCTGGACCGCACGCTGCTGGGCTCGCCGCTGAACCAGCGCTACCAGTTCGGCGGCCCCGAAGTGCTGCCCTTGCATGCCCAACCCAACAACGACTGGACCGACAACCTGATCGGCGCCCAGTACCTGGAAATGCCCAAGGGCTCCCAAACCCACGTGCGCCTGACCATCCGTTCGGTGGACTTGCAAGACAACGCCTCGATCCAGCTCAAGGCCAAGGAGTTTGAAAAAGACGTACAGATCGGCCTGCCCGAGGCCATGGTGCTCACCGCCGGGCAGCCTCTGGAAATGGACTTTCGGTTCAATAACCCGCAGGCGCGCAAGGCCTTTTCCTTCCACTTGGTAGGCTACGGTGTCGGCACCGTCGAAGTCAGCGATTTCACCGTCGTCACCCAAGCCCCAGACCCAACGCCAGACACCAGCGCCACCGAAGAGCTCGCCCACTCCAACTGACCCCCGCACGGCGGCCCCAATGGCCGCCGTGACCCCACCTCGAGATGCGAACATGGATGCCCATTCGATACTCACCTACACCCCGGTCGCCGGCATCGCCATCGCCAGCCCCGACCCCGCCACCGTGATGGCCCTGCAAAACAGCCTGACCTACGGCGCCAAATCCACCCTGTGGTCGTCCCTGGGCAACGCCAGCGGGCTGTTCTGCATGTCCGCCGCCGCCATGCTGGGCTTGGGGGCGTTGATCGCCAGTTCCGAATGGGTGTTCAACGCCTTGAAAGTCCTCGGTGCGGCCTACCTGTTCTACCTCGGCGCCAAAGCCCTGCTCACGAAGAAAGCCGTGCTCGGCGGCGACAGCGACCCACAGCAACGCGGTGCGATGCCGTCGCGGCTGAAACTGTTCAAGTCCGCTTTCCTCACCGCCGCCACCAACCCCAAGGCGGCGATGTTCTTTACTGCGCTGTTTCCCCAATTCATCAACCAGCAAGCGCGGCTGGTGCCGCAATTTTTGATCCTGACCCTGATCTTCATGGCGCTGTCCCTCAGCTCCCTGAGCGTCTACGCCCTGCTCGCCTCCCAGGCCCGCGGCCTGCTCAGCCGCCCGCAGTTCTCCCGCTGGGTCAACCGCGTGGTCGGCACCACCTTCATCGGCTTCGGCACCGCCCTGCTGGCGATGCGCAGGCAAACGGCCTGACCTTGGGGCCAAACCCGCCCCCTGTGGGAGCGAGCCTGCTCGCGACAGCGCTACTGCTGAAGAGACAAGTGCCGGCGCTCTGCCCGCCTCGTCGCGAGCAGGCTCGCGCCCAACGATGGCGCTACTTCGCCTCCCCCCCCTTAGGCTTGTAGAACACGAACCGCCCCGTGGCGTTCGTCCTGACGTAAACCCCAGCCCAGTCGGGCCTTACGCTGCGGTCGTGAAAGTACAGGGCGCCAAGGGTGCGGTCCTGGAGTTGGCGGTTGAGGGCCTTGCGGGCGATTTCCTTGGCGAGGCTGTATTGGGCCTCTTCCTGCACGGCGTCGTCGCGGCCGTCACACCACCAGGAAAACTGGCAAGCGCCGCTTTCCGAGCCCTGCTTGACCACCGCGCAAACGGTGTCGGGGAAGCCTTCATGGCCGAGGCGGTTCATCACCACGCTGGCCACCGCTTCCATCTCGGCGCTGGCGCGGCCCTTGGCTTCCCAATAGATGCTGCGGGCCAGGCAGGTGATGGCGTCGTCCAGAGGCGCGGCGCCGGCCGGGTCTACGGCTTGCACTTCGGTAGGGGTAATGGCCTGGCCCTTGGGCGCAGGGGTGGCGAGGTCCTGCTGCGCGGCACTGTGCTCCAGCGCCTGGGCCTTGTCTTCGGCCTGTTGGGCGCCGGCCAGCGCTTGCCCGGCGCCCAGCCACAGCGCCAGGCAGAGGATGTTCAGTAGGGTTCCCATGGGGGCAGTCCTTGTGCGGCAGGGTCGGTTCGACTTGCTCAGTGTAGTCGGCCAAAGCCCCGCAAAGATGGGGGCAAACCCCTGCGCGGGATGAAAAGCGGTTGTACTCGGCGCGGTGTTATCGCGCATCATGGCGCGGTCCGTCACCAGGAGATCTCCATGGGCTTTACCACTGTCCTGCGCCTTGGCGCGCTCACGCTTGCCCTGGCCAGCACCACCCACGCCATGGCCAGCGAAGAGTCGCAATTGGTCGACTCGCTCAACAGCTACCGCAGCCAGATCCAACGCTGCGCCGGCCAGGCCCTGGGGGAGTTGCCACCCCTGGCCAGCGACCCGCGCCTGATCCTGCCCGCCACCGGCATGGGCGACCTGCAACAGGCCCTGGTCAAGGCCAGTTACCCGATGGTCAATGTGCAGGCCATTCGCCTGTCCGGCCCGCGGGATGGGGCCGCCGCCATGCAGGCCGTGCGCGAGAGCTTCTGCCAAGTGGTGCTGGACCCGCAATTTGTCGATGTCGGCATCAGCCGCGAGGGCCGGGAATGGCGCATCGTCCTGGCGCGCCCGTTGCTCAGCGCACGCCTGGGGGATTGGCAGGCCGAAGGGCAAAAACTCCTGGAGCTGCTCAACGGCGCCCGCGCCCAGGCCCGCCAGTGCGGCGCCCAACGCTTGGAGGCCAGTGCGCCGTTGGCCTGGAATGCAGCCCTGGCAAGCGCCGCCGAAGGCCATAGCCGTGCCATGGCCAACCAGAATTTCTTCGAGCACCGCGACCGCGACGGTCGCACCCCGGGCGATCGTGCCGAACTGGCCGGCTACCAGGGCCAGCAGATCGGCGAAAACATCGCCGCCGGCCACGACAGCGTGCGCGCCGTGATCGACGGCTGGCTGGCCAGCCCCGGGCATTGCGCCAACCTGATGAACCCAGCGTTCCAGGAACTGGGCGCGGCCTACGCCGCAGACCCGAAAAGCGATGCCGGGATCTACTGGACCGCGCTGTTCGGCAAACCATGACCCCCAGCCCACCTGTCAGGGCGCCCTATGTTCGCAGGCCAGCTCGCCAGCCTCACCGGCCATTTGCCTGTACGAAGCCCGCGGGCTGATTCCCGAACCTGCGCGCCAGGGGCGCTACCGAGCCTTTCCCCTGGCCCAGGCATGCGCGGCGATTGAGCACCAGCGCCGGCAGATACGTGGAGTCAAGCAGGCACTAGCGATTTGCCACTTTCCCGAGGGCAGGCGATCAGCGATAGTCGTGCATCGCCACTGACAAGGACACGCCATGCTGCAAGTTCTGGGTAAAGCTTCGTCGATCAACGTGCGCAAAGTGATGTGGACCTGCGCCGAACTGGGCCTGCCCTTCGCCCGCGAAAACTGGGGCTCGGGCTTTCAGTCCACCCACGACCCGGCGTTCCTGGCGCTCAACCCCAACGCCATGGTGCCGGTGATAAAGGACGAGGATTTCGTGCTATGGGAGTCCAACTCGATCATCCGCTACCTGGCGGGCCGTGAAGGCAACACCGCGCTCTACCCCACCGAGCCCCGCGCCCGGGCCCGGGTGGACCAGTGGCTGGACTGGCAGGCCACCGACCTGAACAAATCCTGGACTTACCCTTTCCTGTCCCTGGTTCGCCACTCGTCGGCGCACCAGGACCCGCAGGCCCTGACCGAAGCCTGCGGGCAATGGGCCGCGAACATGGCGATTCTCGAAGGCCAGCTCCAGGCCAGCGGCGGGCATGTCAGCGGCGAGGCGTTCTCGTTGGCGGATATCGCCATCGGGCTGTCGGTCAACCGTTGGTTCCAGACCCCGTTGCAGCACCCGCACCTGCCGGCGGTCAGCGCCTACTACGAGCGCCTGAGCCAGCGCCCCGGCTACTTGCTGCACGGGCGCAACGGCACGCCATAGAGGCTCAGCCCAGGCGTTGGCGGACGAACGCCTGGGCCTTGCGGGTCATTTGGTCGAGGTGGCGGTCGCGTTGTTTTTCGGCGTCGAGCATTGCCCGCTTGCCGTGCTTTTGCAGCAGGTAGGTGTGGATCTGCCGCACTTCCAGGGAGCGGTACACCGGCGCCACGTCCAGCACCGCCATCAGCCCATCGGTGGGCCGTTGGCGGGTACTCATCAGCACGTGCGGGCCACGGGTGCCCAGCACGGTGAAGCCCAGGGCCTCGAAGTACGCCACCTTATCCACCGCGCAGGTCAATTCGCCGTGGGGATAGCGGGCGAGCATCTGCCCCAGCAGCGAGCGCGCCACCCCCTGGCGCCGATGGCTGGCGCGTACCGCCATGAAGGCCACGCCGCAGGCCAGGGGGTCGTCCTGCACCGGCAGGTACAGGACAAAACCCAGCAGCGCCTCCGGGTCGTCTTCGTCCATGGCCACCAGCAACTCCGCGGCCACGCCTTGGCCACCGCCCAGGGCTTGCAGGTACAGGTGCACCTCGTAGCCGACGGCGTATTGGTAGACGTTGTAGAGCAGGTTGCTTGGCCCGATGCCGATAGCGCTGATGCCGGTGAGGTTGTCCACCACCAGTTGCAGGATCTGGCTCTCGATCGCCTCGGGCGGCGGGCTTTGGAAATGACGGATCAGGGGCATCGGCGAACGGGTTCCAGGGCGGGAGCGAAGCGCGCCACCTTAACCCAGGGCGGCGGCTTCTTCCATGATCCAGGCCAGAAACGCCTTGACCGCCGGGCGCTCGATGGCCTCCGGGCGAGCCACCGCGTAGTAGGCGAAACGCGCCGGCCAGGGTTTGTCCAGCACTTGCACCAGGCGCCCGGCGGCGATCTCCTGCTCGGCGTATTGCTGGGGTACCAGGGCCAGGCCCTGGCCGGCCTCGGCGGCGCGGATCAGCAAAAAATCATCCTCCAGAGCCGAACCGCGCGCGGCCCGTGGGTCCGCCGCCACGCCATGGGCGGTTAGCCACAGCGGCCAGTCGGCGCGGTCGGCATCGTGCAGCAGCGGGTGGTCGAGGCAGTCGGCGGGCGCGCCGAGCCGGTCCCCCGCCAGCAGGCCCGGGCGCGCCACCGGCACCAGTACCGGCGCCATCAACCGCGCAACGTACAACCCCGGGTACTGCCCCAAGCCGTGGCGCAGGGCCACGTCCACCCGGTCGCGGCGAAAATCCACCAGGGCCGACGTGGCCTCCACCCGCACTTCGATTTGCGGGTGGCGCTGGTTGAAGCGCCCTAGGCGCGGCACCAGCCAGGACGCAGCGAAGGTGGCCACGGTGCTCACCGTCAACGTCTGGCGTGCCTGGATCTGCTCCAGGGCCTCGCTGGCCCGGGCGATCTGCGCGAAGGCCTCGTGCAACGCCGGGTACACCGCCGCCCCCGTTTGCGTCAGGCGCAGGCCCTGGCGCTCACGGGTGAACAGCGCCAGGCCGACCCGCTCTTCAAGCAGGCGGATCTGCTGGCTCACCGCCCCAGAGGTGACATTGAGCACCGCCGCCGCGGCCTTGATGCTGCCGTGCTGGCCCACTTCGACGAAGGCGCGTAAGGCCTGTAGCGGCAAGGGACGGCTCATAGGCTTTAGTTTTCCTTAACTCAGGGGTGAAAAATCATCGTTTCCGTTAGGCGGTGCAGATGGCCACTATCGAGAAGCGGCCCACCTTAGCCGCTTTAGAAAAACTACACCAGCCAAGCACTGACAGGATGACGCCCCATGCTCCACCTCTACACCGACAGTTCACCCAACGGCTTCAAAACCACCATCGCCCTGGCGGAACTGGGCCTGGACTACCGCTTGCACCACGTGCAGATCGACCGCGGCGAACACCGCCCCCCCGATTTCTTGCGCCTCAACCCCCACGGCCGCATCCCGGTGCTGGTGGACGACAGCACCGGCATCACGCTGTTCGAGTCCGCCGCCATCCTTCTTTACCTCGCCGACCAAACCGGGCGCCTGCTACCCAACGAGCCCACGGCGCGCTGGCAGGCGATCCAGTGGCTGGTGTTCCACGCGGCCAGCGTGGGGCCGCTGCTGGGGCAACGGGTGCATGCCCAAGTGTTTGCCAACCCGCCAGACCCGGTTCAGGTCCAGCGTTTTACCCGTTTGAGCGAAGAAGCCTTCGCCACCCTCGACACGCGCCTGGCCCAACAGCCGTACCTGGCCGGCACCGAGTACTCCATCGCCGACATCGCCCACTTCGGCTGGAGCCACATCGCCCAATTGGTCGGTTTTGACTTCAGCGCCTTCGCCCACCTCAGCGCGTGGCACCAGCGTGTGGCCGCCCGCCCCGCCGTGCAAACCGGCCTGAGCCTACCCGCACCGGCCACGGGAGCCTGACCATGACCCTTCCTACCCGCCTGTGCGGTGCCTCTTGCCAAGCCTTTGCCCAGCATCCTGGCTACCGGCGCATGTTCGCCCCGGGGCACCTGACCCTGGGGGTTTTCCTGCCGCTGCGCTTTTACCAGGGCGACAGCGAGGTGCTGCGCGGCCAGGCGCGGCTGGTGCGCGAAATCGACCGCCAGGGCTTTGCCGGCGTCTGGGTGCGTGACGTGCCGCTGTACGACCCGACGTTCGGCGACGCCGGCCAAGTGTTCGACCCCTTCACCTACCTGGCCTTCCTCGCCGCCCACACCGAACGCATCGCCCTGGCCACCGGCAGTGCGATTTTCAGCCTGCGCCACCCCATCGACCTGGTCAAGGCCGCGGCCAGCGTCGATCAACTCTCGGGCGGGCGGCTGGTGATGGGCATCGCGTCGGGAGACCGGCCCGGGGAGTTTCCCGCCTATGGTCTAGAGCACAGCCAGCGCGGCGAACGCTTTGCCCAGGCGGTGAGCGACTTTCGGCAATTGCTGCAAACCGGGCGGCGCGCACTGCACAGCCCGTTGGGCAGTATCAGCGACGCCGAACTGCTGCCGAAACCGGTGAGCGGCACCATCCCGCTATTGGTGACGGGCACCAGCCGACAGACGCCGCAGTGGATTGCCGAACACGCCGACGGCTGGCTGACCTTCCCCGAGGCCACCCACAACAGCGACGGGCCACGGCGCCTGGGGCAGAAAATCGCGCAATGGCGCAGCGCGATCAGCGATGGCGGCTTCCGCCCCCACGTCACCAATGAATGGCTCGACCTGGTGGCCGACCCCGACCATCCGCGCACCCCGCTGCAAGGCGGCTATGTGCTGCGCACCGGGCGCAAGGGCTTGATCGAATTGTTGAGCCAATGGCAGCGCGAAGGGGTCAACCATGCCGCCCTGGGCATCCAGTTCTGCACCCGCCCCGCCGCCGAGGTGGTGCAGGAACTGGCCGAAGAGGTGCTGCCGCTATTCCCCTCACAGACCGGGCCGGTGCCGCGCAGGAGTGATTGGTAGGTCACCCGGCACGGGGGCCGCATCACGCCGGCTCGAACGCCCCCAGCGCCTGAAGCAGGTCCGCCAGCCCGGCGGGCCACACCAGGTCGGTGGTCTGGCGCAGTGCGGCGGCTGACCACCAGCGGTGGTCAGCCATCACCTGCACCTCTTCAGCCGTCCACTGGGCCCGAGATACCTGGGTGTCATGCACATGAACCAGATAAAAACGCTCGATGGCCAGCACGGTTTCGCCGTCGGGCAGCATCAGTTCAAAGGTGCGCTGGGCGACAGAGGTGCTGACGCTGTCGATGACCATGCCGGTTTCTTCGCGCAATTCCCGAATGGCCGCAGCCTCGAAGCTTTCCCCCGGCTCGACGCCGCCACCGGGGGTCGCCCAGTAGTCCTTGCCGGCCAGCGCGCCGTCCTTGTGCACGAAACGAAACAACAGCACTTCGCGGGCGGGGCTGATGACCAGCAAACGGGCGGCGGGGCGTTCGCGCATGGGGGGCTCCTCTTGGGGCGATACGGGGAAGCGCGCCAGGGTATCACCCCCGGCGCGCACCGGTTACTGCGCCGTCTCCGCGTCCTGGCGCATCAGTACTCGGGTCACCCGCCGTTCCTTGACTTCCACCACCGTCAGGCTCCAGCCCTGCCAGTGCAGACGGTCGCCGATCAGCGGCAAGCGGTCGAGCAGGCTCATCACCAGGCCGGCGAGGGTCTGGTAGTCCGCGCTGGCCTGGGCCTGAAAGCCGATCTGCTCACGCACCAGGCTCAGGTTAAGGGCGCCGTTGACCACAAAACCCTCGGCAGTGGCCTCGATGTTCGGCCCTTCGATCTCGCAGGAATCCGGCAGCTCGCCGGCGATGGACTCGAGGATGTCGGTCATCGTCAGCAGGCCGATGAAGTCGCCGAACTCGTTGACCACGAACGCGATGTGGGTCGAGGCTTTGCGCATTTGCTCCAGGGCATTGAGGATAGTGAAGCTGTCGAGCAAGTTGATGGTCTGGCGTGCCATGGTCGCCAGGTCCGGCTGGTTGCCGGCCAACAGCTCCTTGAGCAGCTCCTTCTTGTGCACGAAGCCCAGGGGCTCGTCCACCCGGCCGTCACGAATCAACGGCAGGCGCGAGTAGGACGAGTGCATCAGTTTCGCCGCAATGGCCTGGGGGCTGTCGGCGAGGTCGATAGGGTCGATCTGCGCCCGGGGTGTCATCACCGTGCGAATGGGCCGCTCGGCCAGTTGCAGCACGCCGCTAATCATGATGCGTTCGCGGCGGTCGAACACCTGCGCGCTGGCCTCGCCTTCAAGCATGTCGGCGATTTCCTCGCCCACTTCGTCGGCGCCCAGGGTGCGCCCACCCAGCAGGCGCATCACCGCGTGGGCGGTGCGCTCACGCAAGGGGCGCACGCCTTGCAGGCTTTTCTTGCGCCGCGCGCGGGCGATCTGGTTGAACACCTCGATCAGGATCGAGAACCCGATGGCCGCGTATAGATAGCCCTTGGGAATGTGGAAGCCCAGGCCTTCGGCCGTCAGGCTGAAGCCGATCATCATCAAAAAGCCCAGGCACAGCATGATGACGGTGGGGTGGCTGTTGACGAAGCGGGTCAGCGGCTTGCTGGCCACGATCATCAGGCCGATGGAGACGATCACTGCGATCATCATGATCGCCAAGTGCTCGACCATGCCCACGGCGGTAATCACCGCGTCCAGGGAGAACACCGCGTCCAGCACCACGATCTGCGCGACGATGGGCCAGAACCGCGCGTAAGTACCGTTGGCGGTGCGCTCGGCGACATGGCCTTCGAGGCGTTCGTGCAGTTCCATGGTGGCCTTGAACAACAGGAACACACCGCCGAACAACATAATCAGGTCGCGGCCCGAGAAGCTCTTGTCAAACACCTCGAACAGCGGCGCGGTGAGGGTCACCATCCAGGAAATACTGGCCAGCAGGCCCAGGCGCATCAGCAACGCCAGGGACAGGCCGATCACCCGCGCGCGGTCACGCTGCGCCGGCGGCAGTTTGTCGGCCAGGATGGCGATAAACACCAAGTTATCGATGCCCAGCACCAGCTCCAGCACAATCAAGGTGGCCAGGCCCAGCCAGGCCGTGGGGTCGGCAATCCATTCCATGATTACTCAACCCCCCGCAACGCCCGGGCACGGGCATAGGCATCGCGCAGGCAAAGGACAGTCGGCAACAGGGGCTTGGCGGGTACGGCAGAATCGATGGCCAGGGTGGTCATCGCGGACAAGCGGCGGGGTGTCAGATGAAACAGGGGACTGGGAGGCTCCAGTAACGTACTCATAAAAACCTGAAGAAAATTGGGGGAGAAACCCTACAACACTTCGGACAAATTCATACGCGCAATTTATTACAAGCCATAACAGGTCCCCCTCTGTCTGTCGCAGGCGGGCTCGCCCGCGCTGGGTGGCAAAACCGCCCTTAAGGTTCGTCCACATACCGCGATTGACGGCCGCTGCACGACCGGGCGCGGGCACGCCGGCTGGCTATAAACAGGGGCGCAGGTTTTTTTTGGCGCCGGTGCAGTTTTTGCTGAACTCCGCCAGCGCCCGTCCGTCGAAGCCATCAACCCACGCGGGCGTGGGCGCGCTCGCTGTCATCGTCGCTGGCCCGGCACAGGGTGTTCTATGCTCAGCGCGGCGCCATTACTTTGCCAATACGCGGCAAACGTGACGTCGGTCACAAAACGCTATTGGACCCGCAGCGGGGCAAAACCAAACCCATTGCCGCAGGTCAGTCATTCGTTCATCTCTATTTGTTGTCATTTACCCACGAATCGTTCAGGAGCCACTCCCATGGCAACACTGCAAGCACGTACCCTCCAGGCCCTTCAACAGAATCAGCAAGCACTGCTCACCCAATGGGTCGCCAGCCTCCAAGCCTCCGGCGGGTCGCGCAACCTCAAGGAAGAAGATTTGCAGCACCAGGCCAGCAGTTTTCTCGGCCTGATCGTCGCCGCGCTCGACGGCGGTAACGGGCAAAGCGTTGCCACTGAGAATTGGGCGCAAACCCGCCAGTTCCTGGAAAAGCTCTCCCACAGCCGCGCCCTCGCGGGCCAGGACTCGCGGCAAACCGCCAACTTCATCTTTGCCCTCAAGGGCCCGCTGTTCGCCCTGCTGCAACGCGAATACAACGAGGAACCTGCCCTGCTGGCCGAGCAACTGTGGGAAGTCTCCGAGTTGCTCGACACCCTGGGCATGCACACCATCGCCACCTTCCAGAAGTCCCGCGAGGCGGTGATCCAGCGCCAGCAGGAAGAACTGCTGGAGCTGTCCACCCCCGTGGTCAAGCTGTGGGACGGCGTGCTGGCCCTGCCGATGATCGGCACGCTCGACTCGCAGCGCACCCAAGTGGTGATGGAATCCTTGCTGCAACGCATCGTTGATACCGGCTCGGAAATCGCCATCATCGACATCACCGGCGTGCCCACCGTGGACACCCTGGTGGCCCAGCATCTGCTCAAGACCGTCACCGCCATCCGCCTGATGGGTGCCGACTGCATCATCAGCGGCGTGCGCCCGCAAATCGCCCAGACCATCGTGCACCTGGGCCTGGACCTGCAAGGCGTAGTGACCAAAGCCAACCTGGCCGATGCCCTGGCGCTGGCCCTTAAACGCCTGGGCGTCAGCGTGAGCAAGGCGGTGTAAGCATGGAGCGCATCCCCATTTTGCAGATGGGCGAGCTGCTGCTCGTGACCATCCAGGTCGATATGCACGACCAACTGGCCCTGACCCTGCAGGACGACTTGTCCGAACGCATCAACCGCACCTGCGCCCGAGGCGTACTGATCGATATCTCCGCCCTGGACATGGTGGACTCGTTCATCGGGCGCATGATCGGCACCATTTCCGGGCTTTCGCGGATCATGGACGCGCAAACCGTGCTGGTGGGCATGCAGCCGGCCGTGGCCATCACCCTGGTGGAACTGGGCCTGACCCTGCCCGGCGTAAGCACGGCGCTGAATGTCGAGCGCGGTATGAAGTTGCTCAACGAACGGTTGGCGCAATCATGACCCTGCCCAGCAGTGGCACTCATCCGATCCAGATCGAACAGGACGTGGTCCTGGCCCGGCAATTGGCGCGCAAGCTGTCCCAGCAATGCGGCATGCGCCTGATCGACCTGACCAAACTGGTCACCGCCGTCAGTGAACTGGCGCGCAACACCATGGTGTACGGCGGTGGCGGCCATATGGATTGGCAGATCATCGAAGAGCCGGCGCGCACCGGCCTGCGCCTGTTGTTTCGCGACGAAGGCCCCGGCATTGCCGACCTCAAACTGGCGCTGACCGACGGCTGGACCTCCGGCAGCGGTCTGGGCCTGGGCCTGACGGGCGCCCGGCGCCTGGTGGACGAGTTCGAGCTCGACACCGCGCCTGGCCAGGGCACCCGCGTGGCGATCACACGATGGGTCTGAATATCCCCAGCGCCATCACCCATGTGCTACCCATTGAAGACCCCAGCCAGATCGGCCACGCCCGCCGCACCGCGCAGCGCCAAGCCGAAGGCTATGGGTTCAACGACACTGACGCTGGGCGCGTGGCCCTGGTGGTCACCGAGCTGGCCAGCAACCTGCTCAAGCACGCTGTGCGCGGCGAGTTGCACCTGCGCGAACTGCCGGGGGCTGGTGCCAGCGGCATCGAAATCATCGCCATCGACCGAGGCCAGGGCTTTGACCTCGACAGTTGCCTGGTGGACGGTTACTCCACCGGCGGCACCCAGGGTATTGGCTTGGGGGCGATCTCGCGGTTGGCCGAGGTGTTCGACGTGTACGTGGACAGCCGTGGCGCCGTGGTGCTGGCACGCCTGTACCCGCGTGGCGTTGCAGCGAAGGATGTGCGCTACGGCGTCAGCCAGCATTCGCTGCACCACGACCCGGCCTGCGGCGACGCCTGGCATCTGGTGCTGGAGCCGTCACGCCTCAGCGTGCTAGTAGCCGATGGCCTGGGCCACGGCAGCGAAGCCGAGCGGGCGTCCCTGGCCGGCGCCCGGGCCTTTGCCCTGGAGCCCTTCAGCGAACCCTCGCAACTCATGAACGAGATCCACCTGGCGATGAACGGCACCCGTGGCGGCGCCCTGGCGTTCGCCCAGTTCGACACCCATGCCGATCGTTTGAGCTTCACCGGGGTGGGCAACATCGGCGCCTGCCTGATCGCCCCGGGCAGCTCCAAGGGCTTGCCGTCCCACCCCGGCATCGTCGGCAGCCAGTTCCGGCGCGCCCAGGTGTTCGACTACGCTCCAGTGCATGGCCAATTGCTGATCCTCTACAGCGATGGCCTGCAATCGCGCTGGAACCTGGCGGACTATCCCGGCCTTGTCCACCGTCATCCGGCGCTTATCGCCGCCCTGCTGCACCGTGACTACTGCCGGGGCCGGGATGACGTCACCGTATTCGTGATTGCATTGGAGGCCAGTGATGGTTGATTGCCCTACCCCGCCTGGCGCTGACGACAGCGCCCTGGTGCGCCAGTTGCGCGCGGAGGCCGATGCCCTGCGCGCCGAACTGGAAGACACCAACCAGGGCGTGCTGGCGTTGTACGCCGAGCTCGACACCCAGGCCGAGCAACTGCGCCAGGCCTCGGACCTCAAAAGCCGTTTTTTGTCGTACATGAGCCATGAGTTCCGCACGCCCCTGGGCTCGATCCTGAGCATCGCCAGCCTGCTCACCGACGAACTCGACGGCCCGCTAAGCGCCGAGCAACACAAGCAGGTAGCGTTCGTCAGCCATTCGGCCCGGGAGTTGACCGACATGGTCGACGACTTGCTGGACCTGGCGAAGATCGAGGCCGGGCGCATCACCATTTCCCCGGCCTGGTTCGACATGTTCGACCTGTTCGCGGCCCTGCGCGGCATGTTCCGGCCCATCGTCAACGCCAGTGCCGTGGACCTCATCTTCGAGGAGCCGGTGGGCCTGCCCAGGCTCTACACCGACGACAAGAAGCTGGCGCAGATTTTGCGCAATTTCATCTCCAACGCCCTGAAATTCACCCTGCAAGGCGAGGTGCGAGTCTCGGCCCACATGCTCAACCCCACGCAGATCCGCTTCGCGGTCAGCGACACTGGCCTGGGCATCCCCCCCGAGCTGCATGGCAACCTGTTCGAGGATTTCTCGCAAATCGACTCGCCCCTGCAAAAAAGACTGCGCGGCACCGGCCTGGGCCTGTCATTGTGCAAGCGTTTTGCGGCGTTGCTCGGCGGCAGCGTGGGGGTGGACAGTGTTCCCGGCGCCGGTTCGACGTTTTTCGTGATAATCCCGCTGTCCATTCCCTCGGAGCCCGTTCATGAAGCGTGACATCAGGTTGCTGATCGTCGACGACAACGTTGCCACCCGCTACGCCCTGCGCCGGCGCCTGGTGCAGCACGGCTACCAGGTGCTCGAGGCGGGCACCGGCCAGGATGGCCTGGACATCATCACGCAAGAGCAGGTCGATGGCCTGGTGCTGGACGTCAACCTACCGGACATGAGCGGCTTTGACATCGTGCGCATCCTGCGGGCCGACCCGGCCACCGCGCTGCTGCCGGTGGTGCATGTCTCGGCGGCGTCCATCGAGACCGGCGATATCATCACCGGCCTCAATGCCGGGGCCGACGCCTACCTGACCCACCCCGTAGACCCGGACGTGCTCCTGGCCACCCTGCGCACCTTGCTGCGGGTGCGCGCTGCGCGAGAGCGAGGCGCGGTTTCGCGAAATTTTCTTCAACATCAGCGCGCCCATCGCCGTGATGGACGCCCAGCTCAAGGTCCACGAATGCAACCATGCGTTTGCCCAACTGGTGCAGGACAACCTCAACCCCGACGCCCTGCTCGAATGTTTCAGCAAGGACCAGTGCGCGGTGATCCAGGAACTGCGCCAGCGCCTGGCCGCCGGTGAGCGCTGGAAAGGCACCCTGAGCATCCAGGTCGAAGGCCAGACCCGCGAGACCGAGTGGCAGATTTCCCCCTACCGCACTCCTGAACTGAGCCTGGTGTTCGTCGAGGACGTCACCGAGCACCGCCACCGCGAGCGTGACCAACGCGCCGAACTGGACAACGCCACCAGCCGCCTGGCCCGCACCGAGGCGCAACTGCTGCAAGCGCAGAAAATGGACGCCTTGGGCAAGCTCACCGGCGGCATCGCCCACGACTTCAACAACCTGCTGACCGGGATCATCACCAGCCTTGAGTTGATAAAAAAACGCATGGCCAGCCAGCGCCCCGAAAAGGTCATCGACTACGCCGACGCGGCCCTCAGTTCCGCCTTGAGCGCCGCCGGGCTGACCAATCGCCTGCTGGCCTTCGCCCGGCAACAGCCGCTGGACACCCGGCCCATCGACATCAACGAGCACATCCGTTCCCTTGAAGAATTACTGGTGCGCACCATTGGCGAACGCATTTCGCTGAAGCTGGAACTGACCAGCAAAGCCGCCGTCGCCCTGGTGGACCCGATCCAGCTGCAAAGCGCGGTGCTCAACCTGGTCATCAACGCCCGCGACGCACTGCCCAATGGCGGCAATATCTGGGTGACCACCTACGCGGCCTACTCCCACGGCAGCATCAAGCTGGAAAACGGCCCCTATCTGGCGATTTCCGTGCGCGACGACGGCATCGGCATCGACCACCACGTGATCGACAAGGTCTTCGATCCGTTTTTCACCACCAAACCCTTAGGCCAGGGCACGGGCCTGGGGCTGTCGAGCATCTACGGTTTCGCCCGCCAGTCCGGCGGCGATGCGCGCATCCGCAGCGTGGCGCGCCAAGGCACCGAAGTGACCATCATGCTGCCCGCCAGCGCCGAGCCGGTGGCCCAGGTGCCGCAAGTGAGCGAGGTGTTCCAGGCCAACAGCGGCGAGCACGTGCTGGTGGTCGAGGACATGCCCACCGTGCGTGGTTTCGTCGCCGAAGTGCTGGTGGACGCCGGCTACCGCTGCACCCTGGCGGCCGATGTGGAAGAAGCCATGTCGTGCCTGCAAAACGACCCGAGCATCGACCTGCTACTGACCGACGTCGGCTTGCCGCGCCTCAATGGCCGCGAACTGGCCGACCTCGCCCGGGGCTGGCACCCGAACCTGCCGGTGTTGTTCATGACTGGCTACGCCGAAAACGCCGCCAACCGGCAAAGCTTTTTGGGCACCGGCATGGACCTGATAATCAAACCCTTCCACATCCAGGAACTGCTCGACAAAGTGCGCCAGAGCCTGGAGGGGCAGTAACTCTGCCAATACTGTGGGGGCAACTGTCTTATCTCGACTATTCGTCACCGCCACTGCGTGCCGCCATCGCGAGCAGGCTCGCTGCCACAGAGGAAAATGAAAACCCCACCCACACCACCGTTTAACGGTGGGAGCGGGCCCTGCCCGCGATAACGATGGACCACTGCCAGACCGCCATCGCGGGCCAGCCTGCTCCCACAAGGGGAAACGGGAAGACTTCAAGCCTTGCGATCAATCCCGGGCACCAGGCCCAGTTCGCTGGCGCGCTCGTAGAGGCCGCTCATTTTCCATTGCTGGGTCAGCACGCCCGGGCCGTAGGCGCGGGAGCCGCCGAGGGCGTCGGCCAGCAGTTGCAGGCGCGCGCCCTCCTCCAGCAGCAGGATGAACTCAGCGGTGGCGCGCAGGCCCTGCTTGCCCCATACGGTAGAGCCGCCGTTGGCTTCCAGGATCGCCAAGTTGAAGGGGTTGGCGGCGAGGGTGTCGAGGATGAAGTCCACCTCGGGCTGGCGCCGGTCGATGTACACCGCCAGCTCACGGGCCAACTGGTAGCGCTGCACCGGCACGTAGTGGAACGGCAAGGTGCGGTGGGTCTGGGCCCAGGCGCCGAGGTACGGCGAGTGCACGTGGGACACGGTGGTCACGTCCGGGTGTTGCTGGAACAGCTTGGTGTAGCGGCCCAGCCCACCCTTGCCTTTGCCCAAGATCACCTTGCCGTTGAAATCGGTGACGGTGGCGGCAAGCGGCTCGCGGTAGTGCCACGGCCCGCCGTAGTTGACCGACACCAGCAGCTCCTGGCCCGGCACCCGCTCGATAAAGCCCACGGTGCCGTTGGCGGTGAGGGTGCCGGTCTCGCGAAACACGGTGAACGCCTGCTCGGCGTCCACCAATACCTGGTCGATAAAGCGTTGCAGTTCGGCGCTGATCGGTTGTTCATGGATAAGGACAGTCATCGGGGTGCTCCAGGTTCAGGCGCGGCGCTTGGCCAGCAGGTCGTGGGCGGCTTGCAACGGGCGGGCATCGACCCAATCGGCGATGGCAAAGTCCCGCTCGAGGAAACCGTGCAGGTACAGGAAGTCTTTCTGCACACCCAGGTCATCCAGGCGTTGGGCCGACAGGTCCGGGGCCAGGGTGGTGTGGAAGTCGCTGCGATAGGCCTCGTCCACCCCGGCGCTGCCGGCCCGGGTTTCCTCTTCGAGGATGGCGTTGAGCCCGGCACGGTTGTTGGCGGCCCATTCGGCGGCGTTGAGGGTCTGGGCGAGGAAGCGCACCACCAGCTCGAAGTGATTATCGAGCAGGCTCTGGTGCACGGTGATCGGCCGGGGCGTGCCGTTGTTGATGCGGTAGCGCGGCGCGGCGATCAGGTCTAGGTCAATGCCCACCACCAGGCCCAGGCGCCGCGCCGCGTCAGCCGCCGAGGCACCCTTGACGTACACCGCGTCCACCTCGCCCCGGGCCAGGTAATCGAGGCCCGACCACAGGCGCTGCAAGCCTTCGTTGGCGCTGGCGGCCTGCTGGTCCTGCAACGCCACTTCCACCAGTTCCACGTCGTCAAAGCCCAGCCCGGCCAGGCTCAGTGCGCCTTTGTAGCCGTGCAGGCTCATGGCCCGGGCGATGCTTCCCGGGCGGCTGTCGCCCCAGGCCGGCAGGGCCAGGCGTTTGCCCTTGAGGTCTTGCGGCTGGCGAATGCCCGAGTCGGGGCGCACCAGGATGGTTTGCCATTCCTCGATCCAGGTCAGGCCGATCAAACGGCTCGGCGCACCTGAGGCGCGGGCGGCCAGGGCCGGCACGTTACCGCCTTCGCGAAACAGCCCGGGCAGTTCGTGATCGTAATGGTGGTGGCCCAGTTGCCGGGCCTCTTGCAGGGTGGACACGGGCAAGCCGTCGGCGGCGAACTCCTCGCTCAACCAGCCGAGCTTGTAGGCGATGCCTGAAGCGGTCGGCACTGGGCAACGGGTAAACCAGATCTGGTCCAGGGCGGCAGGTGTGGACGGTACGGCAGCGAGGGTCATGGCACGGCTCCTGTGGGTCAGCGTTGCCAAGGCCTATTGCAGCGCCCGTGCCAATCCGGCAAGGCCCTGATTTTCAAGCGCTTTGCCGCCCGCACCGGGCCCGGGGCTGCTGGCCTGCCAACAGGATTGCGCCGCCACTGTTGCTGGCCCAGCAGCCGGCCGCCGCGCGCTGCTGCCCCAGCAACACCCGCCCCGGCCTGAGAGTGCCAAAGCCTTGCGCCACATGGCTTGCAAGGCCTCGGCGGGCCTTGGCGCAGAACTTGCTCAAGCCCCTCCAGCGCCCCGCCATTCAGGGCAGCGACCTTCCGAGACATTCCAGAGGTGGACCCATGAGTACGGCTCAACGCAACCCCATCACCCAAGCCCTGCAAGAACAGGCGCCGCAGCGCCCGTTGGGCAGCGAGGCCGAGGCCATTGCCGTGGCCAGGCAGATCGCCCGAGAAATCGCCGAGATCGCCGCCGACCCGGCGCAAAACGGCCAATTGCCGCGGCGCCAGGCGCAATTGCTGTCCGAGAGTGGCCTGACCGCCATCGGCGTGCCCAAGGCCTTCGGTGGCCTCGGCGCCTCGGTGGCGACCCTCGTCGAGACGGTGCGCATCATCTCGGTGGCCGACGGTGGCGTCGGGCAATTGCTGCAAATCCATAACGTGATGCTGCGCGGTATCTTCAGCGGCTACTCGGACGCGGTGCGCGATCGCTTGCTCGCCGATGTGCTGGCCGGCAAGCGCTTTGGCAATGCCCTGGCGGAAATCGGCGGCAAAAACAAATTCGCCCTCAAGACCCGCGTCGAGCGCCGCGCCGACGGCAGGCTGATCCTCAACGGCAGCAAGTTCTACTCCACCGGCGCTTACCTGGCCGAGTGGATCGCCCTCACCGCCGCCAGCGACGACGGCGGCGCCGGGGTGCTGCTCAACCGCAATACCCCGGGCCTGACCCTGGTGGACGACTGGGACGCCTTCGGCCAGAAAAACTCGGTGAGCGGCACAGTGCGGTTCGACAACATCGAGTTGGACGAGGCCTTCGTGTCCCCGCGCACAGGCCCGATGAAGCGCACCGGCCTGACCTTCCCGCAGATCCTCCACGCAGCCATCGACACCGGCATCGCCGCCGGCGCCCTCGGTGCGGCGGTGGATTACCTCAAGCACAACGCCCGGCCCTGGGTGGAAAGCGGCGTCGATCACGCCAACGAAGAGCCGCACATCATCAAGCAGATCGGTGAATACGCCGTGGCCCTGCGCGCCGCCGAATCCCTGCTGCGCGACGCTGCGCGGGTGTTCGATGCCCATGAGCAAGACCCGGACAACAAAGCCCTGCAAGACGAGCTGATCCTCTCGGTGGCCACCGCCCGCGCCCACTCCGACAGCGCTTCGCTGAAAATCTCCAGCGATATCTTCTCCTTGCTGGGCGCCAGCTCTTCCCTGAGCAAATGGAACCTGGACCGCTTCTGGCGCAACGCCCGGGTGCACACCACCCACGACCCGATCCGTTGGCGCCTGCACCACGTGGGCAACTACTACCTCAACGACGTCGACCCCGGCGAATACACCGCCATCCTCAACAAAAAAGAAACCGACGGCGCTACGCGCAAGGCTTGAAGCCCTCCCCTACCTACCTCTATCTGTAGCAAGCGGGCTTACCCGCGCTCGGCTGCGCAGCAGTCGCAAAAAATCTCTGCGGCGCCACGCCGCCCGGGGCTTGCTCGCTTGCTACAAGGGCAACAGCGATTGCTGCCAAGGTGTTGCCACAGACGCAGCCCGCCCCGCGCCCAGGCGGCAAGCCCCGTAAACCTGGGGGTTGGAGGCATGGCATGGGGGTTGCAATCGCTCTGTTCAGTTATCCGCGCCGCCAGGCACCGGACCCCATAAGTGGATCAGGAGTACCCCATGAGCACTGAATTTTTCTGGCGTTTGCCGCTGGGCACCGACGGGCCGCAGCTCAGCACCGACAAACACAATCGCGGCAGCCCGCGCCATCGCCCCGGCCATATCGCGCCTGGGAGTTTGGCCAATGGCGAGGCGGACGGTTTTACCTACATCGACTACATCGCCCAGGTGGCCAAGGCCGCCGAGCTGGCCGGGTTCGAGGGCGCATTGCTGCCCACTGGCCCGGAGCCGTGGATCGTCGCCGCAGCGCTGGCCCGGGAAACCCGGCGCATCCGGTTTTTGATCGCCTTCCAGGCCACTTGGACCCTGCCGGCCTACGCCGCGCAACAGGCGGCGATCCTGCAGCACCTGAGCCACGGGCGCCTGGACTGGAACATCATCACCGGCGGCAACCCCGCCAGCCAGCGCGCCCAGGGCGACTACCTGGAGCACGACCGCCGCTACCAGCGCACCGGTGAGTTCCTGGAGGTGATCCAGGGCCTGTGGAACAACGAGCGGTTCTCCTATGAGGGCGATGTCTATCAACTGGAGAACGGCGCCCTGCCCCCAGGCCTGCACAACGAGCGCAAGCCTGGGGTGTACTTCTCCGGCTTCTCCGATGCCGCGCTGGATGTCGCCGCCAAGCACGCCGATGTGTACCTCAACTGGGCCGAGCCGGTAGACAAGCTCAAACCCCACATCGAGCGGGTGCGCGAGTTGGCGGATAAACAGGGGCGCACCGTGCGCTTTGGCCTGCGAGTCGATCTGTTCGCCCGGGAAACCGAAGAGCTGGCCTGGGCCGACCTGCGGCGCCAGTTCGACAAACTCCAAGGCCGTGGCAGCAGCCTCGCCCAGGGCTTCACCAGCGGCTCGGACTCAGTGGGCGGTGCACGTCAGACGGCTTATCACCAGAACGTCGACCGCTTCGAGGACTTGATCCTGGGCCCCAACCTGTGGGCCGGTTTCGCCAAGGCCAAGCCGGGGCCGACCGTGGGCCTGGTGGGCAGCCACGAGAACATCGCCGAACGCCTGGTGGAATACCGCGACGCCGGTTTCTCGACCTTTATCCTGGCCGGCAACCCGCACCTGGAAGAAGCCCTGCGCATCGGCCAGGAAGTGCTGCCCCTGGTGCACGAACGGCCCGCTGTCGCCCCCCCACATGAAAACCAGCGCCTGACGCCGGCGGAGAACCCAGCATGAGCCACGCTCTCGACACCCTCTGGTACACCCGTTGCCCGGTGCCCACCGGCCTGGGTATTGCAGTGCAAAAAGGCTGGTTGCAGGAGCGCATCGGCGCCCTGGGCACCCAGGTGCAGTCGATCCGCGAGTCCGCCGACCAGGCTGTGCGCGAATCCCACTTCGACCACAGCCTGCGCAACTCGGTGCGCCACGGCGGCAGCATCCCGGCGATCTGGGCCCGCGCCCAGGGCCGCGCAACCCGGCTGCTCGGCTTGTCCTGGGCCGATGAAGTGCAGTTGATCCTGACCCGCCCCGACAGCGGCATCCGCACCGTCAAGGACCTCAAGGGCCGCACCTTCGGCCTGCCGGACTGGGCCGGGGCGCAGATCGATTTCACCCGTGCCCAGGCCTTGCGCGGCCTGGAAAACGCCTTGCGCCTGGAAGGCTTGCAGGTGGGTGACATGCAATTGGTGAATTTTCGTTACGGCGGCACCTTCAGCGACCCGCAGGTACGCACGGTGGCGGGCAGCCCGGTGGGCGCAGCGCAGCGCCAGACGCGCAACCTGGAACTGCTGGGGCTGCTGCGCGGCGAGGTGGACGCGATTTTCCTCAAGGGCGCCAGCGCCGCCCAGTACGCCCACGACCTGGGGCTGCACACGGTGATCGACACCGGCTCGCACCCCGACCCGCTGGTGCGCAGCAACAACGGCACGCCACGCACCCTGGCGGTGGACCTGCCCCTGCTGGAGCAGCACTTCGATGTGGCCCAGGGCATCCTCGACGCCGTGTTGCGCGCCGAGCACTGGGCACACGGCCACGGCGACGAAGCCCGCCGCTACCTGGCCCGGGAAACCAACAGCAGCGAATACTGGGTCGGCGCCGCCTACGGCGAGGACGCCCATCTGCGCCTGCGCACGGCCCTGGACGAGCAGGCCATCAGCGCCCTGCAGGACTTCACCCACTTCCTCCATCGCTGGCGCTTCATCCCCCGCAGCTTCGACGTGCGCGAGTGGATCGACCCCAGGCCCCTGGATTCGCTGCTCAACGCACACACCGCATTGGCTGGTTGACCGGCCCGGTTCAAAGGACGAGAACGTATGAGCACACCACTGGACACCCTCTGGTACACCCACAGCCCGGTGCCCACGGGCCTGGGCATCGCCGTGCAGTCCGGGCGCCTGGCCGAGGCCTTTGCCCCGTTCGGCACGCGCATTCAGTCGTTGCGCGAATCCAGCGAACGGGAAGTGCGCGAGGCCCACTACGACCATCACCTGGTCAATTCGGTGCGCCACGGCGGCAATATCCCGGCGATCTGGGCCTACGCCAGCGGCGCACAGACGCGGGTCGTGGGGCTGTCGTGGAGCGATGAGGTGCAGTTGATCCTGACCACCGCCGACAGTGGTGTGAAAACAATCCGCGACCTGAAAAACCGCCGCTTCGGCGTACCGAAATGGGCCAACGTGCAGATCGACTTCACCCGCGCCCAGGCCCTGCGCGGCCTGGAAAACGCCCTGCGCCTGGAAGGCCTGAACGTGGCCGACGTGGAACTAGTGGACTACCCCTACGGCGGCACCTACAGCGACGAGCAGAAGCAGCACGTCTATGGCTCGCAAGTGAGCCTGGGCACCAGCCGCTTCAGCCGCCGCAACAACGAGCTGATCGGCCTGCTGCGCGGCGATATCGACGCGATTTTCCTCAAGGGCGCCCACGCCGTGCACCTGGCGGACGAGTTCGGCCTGCATGTGGTGGTGGACACCGGTTCGCACCCGGACCCGCTGATCCGCGCCAACAACGGCACGCCCCGCACCCTGACCGTCGACACCCACCTGCTGCGCGAGCACTTCGATGCCAGCGTGCGCATCGTCGACACCGTGCTGCGCACCGAACAGTGGGCCTGGGCCAACCCCGACGACACCCGGCGCTTCCTCGCACGTGAGCTCAACACCAGCGAATACTGGGTCGCTGCCGCCTACGGCGAAGACGCCCACCGCCGCCTGCGCACCACCCTCGACTCGCGCTCCATCAGCGCGTTGCAGGACTTCACCGACTTCCTCCACCGCTGGGACTTCATCCCCCAGCGCTTCGACGTGCGCGACTGGATCGACTTCAGCGTGTTGGAAAAAGTCATCGGCTCTACCTCAAGGCTCGCGGTTTGAGGCGTTCAGTGCGCCGCCCTACCACTCATCCACTGTGTGCGAGCCCGCTCGCGATGGGCTGCCGACGGGCCCATACATCTGTGTTGGCAGATAGGCCGCCATCGCGGGCAGGCCCACGCCCACCGTGGAACGCTGGTGTGGGTGGGGTTTTCATTTTCCTCTGTGGGAGCGAGCCCGCTCGCGATGGCGGCGCTGAGTGGCGGTGACGAGTGGTAGGGTCAGGCAGTTGCTCCCACAAAGAGGTGATGCCAAAGCAACATCCGGCCTAAAGAAGGGTTTTGTGCCAACCCTGCGGCTGAATTGTTAGCCTGCTTTCCTTTACCCCATCGCGCCCCCAGAATGAGTGAATCCGCCCACCCGCGAACGAGTTCCCATGACTGCACAGCCCACGCCACCGCTCGGCTCCATGGCCGTCACCGTGCACATCCTGTCGATCGTTTTCTATACCTTCATTGCTTTTTTGTGCATCGGCCTGCCGATTGCCGTGCTCCCGGGCTATGTCCATGAGCAGTTGGGTTTCAGCGCGGTGGTGGCCGGCTTGACCATTGGCGCGCAGTACCTGGCCACCCTGCTCAGCCGGCCCATGGCCGGGCGGGTGTCAGACAGCATCGGCACCAAGCGCGCTATCGTTTATGGCCTGGGCGGCATCGCCGCCAGTGGCGTGCTGACCTGGCTGTCCGCGTTGCTGCAAGGCTGGCCGCTGTTGAGTCTGCTGGTGCTGTTGGGCGGGCGCCTGTTGCTGGGCATCGCCCAGGGGCTGATCGGGGTGGGCACCATCAGTTGGTGCATGGGCCAGGTGGGCGTCGAGCATACCGCACGCTCGATTTCCTGGAACGGCATCGCCTCCTACGGCGCCATCGCCATCGGCGCGCCGCTGGGGGTGGTGATGGTGGCGCAACTGGGCTTCGCCAGCCTGGGCATTGCCCTGACGGCCCTGGCCCTGTTGGCCCTGCTGCTGATCCGCAACAAGCCCTCGGTGCCGGTGCTGGGGGGCGAACGCATGCCGTTCTGGGCGGTGTTCGGGCGTATCGCGCCTTATGGCGCCAGCCTGTGCCTGGCGTCCATCGGCTACGGCACCCTCACCACGTTTATCACCCTGTACTACGCCGACCTGGGCTGGCGCGGCGCCGCGTGGTGCCTGACGGTGTTCGGGGTGTGCTTCATCCTCTCGCGCCTGCTGTTTATCTCCAGCATCCAGCGCTTTGGCGGGTATGCGGCGGCGATTGCCTGCATGGGCATCGAAACCCTCGGCCTGGTGTTGCTGTGGCTGGCGCCTTCGACCGGGTTTGCCCTGCTGGGCGCGGGGTTGGCGGGGTTTGGCCTGTCGCTGGTGTACCCGGCGCTGGGAGTGGAAGCCATCGCCCAGGTGCCCAGCACCAGCCGTGGCGCGGGGCTGAGCGCCTATGCGGTGTTCTTTGACCTGGCCCTGGCCATTGCCGGGCCTGTGATGGGCGCGGTGGCGTTGAACCTGGGGTATTCGTGGATATTCTTCTGCGCGGCGTTGCTGTCGGTGTCAGGCCTGGGCCTGACCTTGCTGCTCAAACGCCGCGCCTTGTCGATGCTGATGTAGTAAGCGGGCTTGCTACGGCAGCTCGTGGTGGGCGCTGGCCTGGCCCGGTTTACCCAACACATGGGCAAAAAAACGCCCGGCCTCTCCAATCAAGGTGCGGTGGATGTTGTTGCGATCCACCCCATCGGCGTCGATGCACAGCGCCGGCATGGCGCGCTGCTGTTGCGCCGTGCAGGGGGCCATGAAAACAAAATGCCCGGCCCCGGGCAGCAGTTTGAAATCCGGCGCCGACGGCAATTTGCGCGCCAGGGCGGCGGCGTTTTTGTCGTAAGCCACTAGGTTGTCGCCGTCGCCGCTGTACAGCAGCACCGGCACATGCACCTCGGCCAAGCTGTGGCGGCCGAATTTCAGGCTCAACGGCGCCATCAACAGCAACGCCCCCACCCTTGGATCGGCCACCACTTGCAGGTCGTCGCGGTCGGCGATCAACTCGCCTTGGGTGCTGCAGGCGTCAAGGTCGTTGGGCCGTAGCGCGCAGTAACGGCGTAAGCGCTGCAGGTCCGGTGTGGCACCGGAGAGGATCAGCGCCGTCTCGCCCCCCGCCGAATAGCCAATCACCCCCACCTGCCGCGCGCTGACCGACGCCGCCAGCAGCGAATCGTCGAGGGTGGCGCTGATGGCGCGGGAAATCTGCAACGGCCGCCCGTAGAGGTTGCTCAGGGTGCCCGAACGGCTGTGATCTTCGGCGTTGTCGCCGGGGTGGAACACCGCTACCACCACGAACCCCTGGCGCGCCAGGGCGGTGGCCAGGTCATGCAGGGCCAGCGGCGTGCCCGTGTTGCCGTGGGACAGCATGAGCAGCGGGAAACGCCCCGGGGCGAGGCGCACGTCCTGGCTGGCCAGCAACGGGTAGCCCTCCACTTCACTGATTTGCTGCAACGCCGTGGAGGGGTAGAAGGCAATCGCACGCATCGGTTGCTGGTCCAGCGGGTCGAGAAAACTCATCCAGTGATAACCCACACTCCAGCGCGGCTGCCCACCGGCCACCGCGTGCACCGGCGCCAGGCCAGCCCAGAGAAAAATCAGCCACAACGCACCCAAACGTGCCATGCAAAGCCCTGTCGATATGGTTGAAGGCATCGCCGCCGGGTTTAAGCACAACCCGCGCCAAGCCTTTAGCGCAAGCATAAAAAAACTCCGCAAGCGGCGCCGCTTACGGAGTCTAGTGGCTGTTGGCCGTGGCGATCAGGCAGCGGCGAACAATTGTTCATCGATGTGCGCCTGGGCATCGCCCATGGCTTTGCCGCGCACGTCCTCACCGTAGCCCAGGCCATGGGCGCGAACGAACTCGACGTCGGTGATGCCCATGAAGCCGAGCATGACTTTGAGGTAATCCTCATGGCCGACACCCGTGGCCTGGCCCACGTGCAGGCCACCGGAGGTGGACACCACGATCACCTTCTTGTTGCCGCATAGGCCTTCGGGGCCGGCTTCGGTGTAGCGAAAAGTCTGGCCGGCGACGGCGATGCGGTCGATCCAGGCCTTGAGTTGGGTGGGAATGGTGAAGTTGTACATCGGTGCGGCGATCACCACGGCGTCGGCGGCGAGGAACTCGGCCAGGGTCGAGGCGCTGAGCTGGGCTTCGTGCTGCTGGGCGGCGTCACGCAGTTCGGCGCTGGTGCCGGCGGCGACCAGGGTGGCAGCACTGAAGTGGCTGATGGCGTCGCTCGCCAGGTCGCGGTAGGTGACGGCCAGGCCAGGCTCGGCGGCTTGCCAGGCGTGTACCACGCTGCGGCTCAACTGACGGGAGGCCGAGTTGTCGCCCAGAATGCTCGAATCGATATGCAGAAGTTTCATGTGGGATCTCCAAGTGAGGACCGCGACAGGGCGATCAAGTGGGGACAATCCTACAGGTGAATCCAATCACCTATTAGGCGGTAATAATGCGATTATTCGTCCCACTGACAGGACAATGAGCCCACCCCCATGCAAGACCTTAATGATCTCTACTATTTCGCCAAGGTGGTGGAGGCCGGTGGCTTCGCTGCCGCCGGGCGTTTGCTGGGCATTCCCAAGTCGCGCCTGTCGCGGCGTATCGCCGAGTTGGAAGAGCGCTTGGGCGCACGCCTGCTGCAACGCACCACTCGCAGCCTCAAGCTGACGGCCGTGGGCGAACGCTACCTGCGCCATTGCCAGGCGATGCTGCTGGAGGCGGAGATGGCCGACGAGGCGGTGGCGAGCATGTCCAGCGAGCCCCGTGGGCGGTTGCGCATGTCGTGCCCGGTGGGCCTGGCCCATGAGTTCCTGCCGGGGGTGATCGGCAGCTTTCTTGAACGCTACCCCCAGGTGCAACTGGACGTGATGCTGGTCAACCGCCGCGTGGACCTGGTCAGCGAAGGCATAGACGTAGCCTTGCGGGTGCGCGAGTTGGGCGATGAAGACCCGCTGCTGGTAACCCGTCGCCTGCGCCAGGCGCAAATGGTGATGGTGGCCAGCCCGGCGTTTTTGCAAGAGCGCCAAATCGAACGCCCCGACGACCTGAAAAGCGTCCCGGTGCTCGGCGCCCTGGAAAGCGATCGCCTGGTCCACCTGCGCATGCTCGACCAGCAAGGCCACGCCACCGAGCTGAGCCTGGAAGCCCGCCTGGGCATCGATGACTTTGTGGTGCGCAAGGCCTGCACCCTGGCGGGCCTTGGGTTCACCCTGCTACCGATGATGTACTGCGAGCAGGAGCTGCAAAGTGGCCAACTGGTGCAACTGCTGCCCGATTGGTCACTGCCCGGCGGCTGGTTGCTGGCGGTGTACCCTCACCGCCGCGGGTTGTTGCCAGCCGTGCGCGCATGGATCGATCATCTGGCCCATTCATTCAATGCCTGTGGGGATCGCCTGTTATGAAGATGAACGAAGCCGATGTGGCAGCCTTCTGCCTGGCCTTGCCCGGCGCCCGGGAAGACTACAAATGGGGCGGTGTGCGGGTGTTTTCGGTGGCGGGCAGCAAGATGTTTGCCCTGCAGAACCTACGCGGCGATTCCCTGGCATTCAAGGTGGACAAGGATCTGTTCCTGGGCCACGTCGACCGCCCGGGCATCGGCCCCGCGCCGTATCTGGCGCGGGCGCAGTGGATCATCATGCAAACCCCCTACCCGCTGGGCGCCGAAGAACTGCAAGGCTTGCTGCGACGCTCCCACCAGTTGGTGGTGAGCAAACTGCCCAAGCGCACCCAGGTCGGCCTGTTGCTCTAGAAAATCGAAAACAGGGTGGCGCCGAGGAACAGGCGATCGATCCAAAACACCTGGTGCGCCAGCACGATCAGCCAGAACACCAGTTGGTAGGAGACTTTGCGGGTTTTGTGGCGCAGTAACTGCTGGGCCAGCAAGGCGCCGGGCCAGCCGCCCGCCAGTTCCACCGCGTGCAGGACGTTTTCCGGCACGCGCCACTGCCCGGCGCGGGCCATACGTTTATCGCGCCAATAGAGCAAGAACGCCAACAGGCTGACCGCCCCGTAGGCCACCAATGGGATCGGTGACACCCCGCGCAACCACAAGGCCAGCGAGCCACCCAATGGCAACGCAACCAGCAGCACAAACACCAGAACCTTGAGGCGCGGGTATTGCAGTGCGCCGTTCGGCGCCTTCATGGCTGGGCCGCCGTCCAGTCCACCCAGGCGAACTGCCAGGTGGCCAGGATCAGCAAGCCGAACACGATGCGATACCAGGCAAACGCCGCGTAGCTGTGGTTAGCGATGAAGCGCAGCAGGCCCTTGACCGCAATCATGGCGAAGATGAAAGCGGTGACGAAGCCAATGGCGAACACCGGCAGGTCGGCGGGTTGGAACAAGTCGCGGTACTTGTAGCCCGAATACACCGCTGCCCCGACCATGGTCGGCATGGCGAGAAAAAACGAGAACTCGGTGGCGGTTTTGCGCGACAGGCCAAACAGCAAGCCACCGATGATGGTCGAGCCCGAGCGCGAGGTGCCGGGAATCATCGCCAGGCACTGGGCGAAACCGACCTTGAGGGCATCCTTCCAAGTGATGTCGTCGACGCTGTGGGCGTGCACCTCGTGCTCGCGGCGCTCGGCCCAGAGCATCACCACACCGCCCACCACCAGGGCGGCAGCCACGGTCACGGGGTTGAACAGGTATTCATGGATCAGGTCGGCAAAGACCACCCCCAGCACCACCGCCGGTAGAAAGGCGATCAGCAGGTTGGCGGTAAAGCGCCGTGCGTTCGGCTGGGTGGGCAGGCCCACGACCACGTCGAGGATCTTGCGCCGAAACTCCCAGACCACCGCCAGGATCGCCCCTAGCTGGATGATGATGTTGAAGGCCATGGCCCGCTCACCGCCGAAATCGAGGAGGTCGGCAACAATGATCTGGTGTCCCGTACTGGAAATGGGCAAAAACTCCGTCAGCCCTTCTACAACTCCAAGAATCAATGCCGATGCGGCGGTCCAAAAATCCATCAAGCCCCCGTGAAGCAATGCCCCTGGCATGCCCCGTCAATAATTTTTATGCGTTCACTGCGACAACATAGCGCGTACTGGCGCGCGCCTGAGATCCGTAGAATCGGGAAAAATTCCCTGAGCGCTGTTCAGGTTTGCCCAACGCGGCCGAAATCCTAGCAGACATACCGGTTTGGCGCTGTCGCGTTAGTAGACTTGGGTAGGGTTGGTGCCATTGGCCAAAGCATGCTTGGATGGCTTGGCCTTAATGACAAGAACAAGAATCTGGAGTGACCGGTAATGAATAGCTTACGCAGTGTGTCGATCAGCCGCCGCTTGTGGCTGATCCTGGTGGTGTCTGTGTTGATGCTATTGACCTTGGGCATGTTGATGCTCAATCAGATCCACAGCGACCTGTACCAGGCCAAGGCCGAGAAAACCCGCCATGTGGTGGAGACCGCCAATGGCGTGCTCACCTACTACCACGGCCTGGAAACCGCCGGCACCCTGAGCCGCGAAGCCGCCCAGCAACAAGCCCTGAACGCCGTGCGCGGGCTGCGCTACAACCAGGACGACTACTTCTGGATCAACGACCTCAAGCCCGTCATGGTCATGCACCCGGCCAACCCGAAGCTCGAAGGCAAGGAACTGTCCGGCATCAAAGACCCGGACGGCTTTGCGCTGTTCAACGCCATGGTCGCCATCGCCCAGGAAAAAGGTGCCGGCACCGTGGACTACCGCTGGCCGAAACCGGGGGCCGAGGCACCGGTGCAAAAAACCTCCTACGTGCAACTGTTCCAGCCCTGGGGCTGGATCATCGGCTCGGGGGTATATATCGACGATATTCAGGCCCAGTTCTATGAGCAGGTCTGGAAAGCCTCGCTGATTGGCATCGTGATCGCGCTGGTGATGGCGCTGCTGGTGATCCTGATTGCCCGCAGCATCGTGCAGCCGTTGCAGGAAGCTGTGCACGCCATGGCCAACATCGCCAGCGGCGAAAGCGACCTGACCCGCAGCCTCGACACCCACGGCCAGGACGAAGTCACCCAACTGGCCCGTCACTTCAACACCTTCACCGCCAAGCTGCGCCAAGTGGTGGGCCAGCTGCAGCTCTCGGCCAGCGCCCTGGGCCAGTCGTCTACGGATCTGGGCAACAACGCCAGCCAGGCCCAGGAACGTAGCCAGCAGCAGTCCCAGCAAATGGAACTGGTGGCCACCGCCATCAATGAAGTCACCTACGGCGTGCAGGACGTGGCGAAAAACGCCGAGCACGCCGCCAGCGAAATGCGCGATGCACAGGTCCAGGCCCAGCAGGGCCAGGTCAATATCGACAGCAGCCTGCAACAGATCGACCAGTTGTCCAGCACCATCGACCAAGCCGTGGAGGTGATCCGCACCCTGTCGGCCGAAAGCACCCAGATCGGCAGCGTGCTGGAGGTGATCCGCTCGATCGCCGAGCAGACCAACCTGCTGGCGCTGAACGCTGCCATCGAGGCCGCCCGCGCCGGCGAGCAAGGCCGCGGCTTTGCCGTGGTGGCAGACGAGGTGCGGCTGCTGGCCCAGCGCACGCAGAAGTCCACGGCGGAAATCCAGGCAATGATCGAACGCCTGCAAAACCATTCCGAAGCCGCCGTGCGGGTGATCGGTGACAGCAGCCGTGCCTCGCAGTTGACTATCGAGCAAGCCGGCCTGGCCGGCGCCAGCCTGAGCGCCATCGGCCAGGCCCTGCAAAACCTCAACGGCCTCAACGCCTCCATCGCCAGCGCCACCCTGCAACAAGCCCATGTGGTCGAAGACATCAACCAGAACGTCACCCAGGCCGCCGGGCTGTCCCAAAGCACCGCCCTGGCTGCCGAACAATCGAGCCTAGCCAGCGTTCACCTCAAGGAATTGAGCGAACAGCTCAACGCCCTGCTGCGCCAGTTCAAGGTCTGACCTTCCCTCCCGGCCCGCTGCTGCTGTTGTAGCAAGCGGGCTTGCCCGCGCTCGGGCGCGTAGCGGCCGTAAAAATCTTCCGGGCACACCACCGTCGGGGCGCACTGCGCACCCCAGCGCGGGCACGCCCGCTTGCTACGGGGTACAATCCCGGCCCTCTTCGTGCTCTGCAAGGAAATGCCATGTCCGGGTTAGAACTGTTTGCCGCAACGCTCGGCGTGATAGCCGTGTGGCTGACAGTCAAGCAAAACCCCTGGTGCTGGCCCATCGGCCTGGTGATGGTGCTGCTTTACAGCTGGATTTTCTTCGAGGTCAAACTCTATTCCGACATGCTCTTGCAGGTGATCTACGCCGCGTTGCAGCTCTACGGCTGGTGGCAGTGGACCCGTGCCGGCGAGCGCCACAGCGGCCGCCAGGTCACCCGGCTCAACACCCAGGCCGTGGCGCAGGGCCTGGCCATCGGCGCAGTCGGCAGCCTCGCGCTGGGCGGCGCCATGGCCCATTGGACCGACGCCGCGCAACCCTGGTTGGACGCGGCCCTCACCGGGTTCAGCCTGGTGGCACAGATGTGGATGGCGCAGAAACGCCTGCAATGCTGGGCCTTGTGGATTGTGGTGGACGTGATCTTCGTCGCGCTGTTCGTCTATAAGGGCCTGTACCTCACCGCCGCCCTCTATGCCCTGTTCACCCTGATTGCCGTGCAGGGCTGGCGCCAATGGCGCGCCGACCCGGCGTTGCAGCCATGAAAGTGCTGGTGTTGAGCGGCCCGGAATCCAGCGGCAAGAGCTGGTTGGCCGAAGGCATCCAGCAGCGTTTTGGCGGTGTGCTGGTGGGCGAGTATGTGCGCCACTTCATGGAGCAAACCCAGCGCGACACCTGCCTGGCCGACATCCCGGCCATCGCCCGCGGGCAGTTGGCCTGGGAAGACCAGGCCCGCGCCCAGGCCCCGCAATTGTTGATTCTCGACACCCACCTGCTGAGCAACCAGCTCTGGAGCCTGGCCCTGTTCGGCGACTGCCCGGGGTGGATCGAGGAAGCACTACTGGCACGCCATTACGACCTGCACCTGCTGCTCTCTCCCGAAGGCGTGGCTTGGACGGGCGATGGCCTGCGCTGCCAGCCCGACCTGGCGCAACGCCAGGCCTTTTTCGATGCCAGCCACGCCTGGCTGCAACAGCACCAGCGGCGGTTCGAAGTCGTCACTGGCGATTGGACGGCGCGACGTGAGCAAGCCTTCGCCGCCGTGGAGCGCCTGCTCGCCACCCCGAACCAGGGCTGAAAAGCCTGCAAAATCCCCGAAACTGTCCATTCCTGATACACCCTTGCGCGCCGAACGCCACCCCCGCCAGCGGCACGCGCCTTTAATGGGGCAACTGTCACGCGGCTGATACAGCCCTGCCCAAAGGCCCGGTCTAGAGCGTTTTCACCACATCCAGCGGTTCTCGGCCCTCACGCCTGTCTCAGCGTTGATACAGGCTCGCTCGCGCTGTTCTCCGGCGCCGAGCTAACCCTTTGATTTAAAAACACAAACAAAAAGCGGCACGGCTTCTGCTCTACACCTTCGCAACGCTGACAAGGCCAGCGCATTGAAAGAAGGAATGCCGACATGGGCAACAACAATAAGCGCTTGAACCGCCTCCTGCTGACAGGCTGTGTCCTCAGCGCGATGTATTGCCTGCCCGTGGTGGCGGCCGGTGACGGCACTATTGTGCTCACGCGCCCTGTTGACCCCATTGCTGCCGGCCGCAAGCCGCTGGCGCCCAACCCCAACCCCACCACCGTCAACGCCAACCCCTCGCAACAGGTCTTGAGGGCTACGGGGGAGCTGAGCGATGGCGATTTCGCCGGGGTCAGCAGCGGCCAGCGCATCCAGCAGACCGTTAACAACACCGCCCCCACCCACATGCCCGGCCTCAACGTGGTGACCAACCCCAATGGCCTGCCCGGCATGGGCGCCAGCGCTGGCAGCGGTGCCGGTGCGCGGATCTCCGGCACCATCAACCGGGCCATGGAAACCGGCATGCGCCCCCTGATGAACCTAGGTGGCAAGGGGAACTGATGATGAAACTCACTGTAATGGCAATCGCCCTGCTCGCCAGCACCAGCGCCCTGGCCGACTCCGCCGTAGCGGTGGTCAACCAGGCCCGGATCGATAATTCCGGCGCGGCCTATCGCGGCAACCTGATGGTCAACCAGGCCGCCGGCGATCAACAGCAGCAAGTCAACAGCCGGGCCATTGCCATAGGCAAAGACGCCAAAGCCGTCAACAGCCTGCAGCAGAGCATCAATACCGCCGCCAACCGTTCGATGAACGCCAGCAGCGACATCAGCGGCAACTCATTCATCAACGGCAACGGTGCACTGGGCGTCAACCAGTCCGCCGGGGCCAATAACCAAATGATTAACGCCTTGCGGGTCAGCATCAGTGCCCAACCGCAAAGCGTCGATGACAGCGCCCTGTCGCAACAGAACGTGGCGCTGCTACCAGTCTCGGGAGCAACTGGCACACCCACCGGCAGCCGCCAGGTCACCACCAGTGACCAGGCCTTCACCGGCAGCCGTGGCGTGATTCAGGTGAACCAGAGCGCGGGTGTGGGGAACCGCATGGCCAACACCCTGAGCATCCGGGTCGCTGATTGACCCAACCGCAGTGCACTTGGCAAGTCGCAACACTTAACCAATTCAATAGGCACGGAGAAACACCATGAAACCTACAACCGCTCTGAAACCACTGGTTTTCGCCTTGGCTGCAGTGATGGCTATGGCTGCTCAGGCTGACAGCGACAAAAAACACCCGCACAAACCACAAGGGCCAACCTGGCAGGACCAACTGCAAATCGGCGCCGGCGCTACCGCCATTTCCGCCGACACGCAGAACAGTGAAGACAACTATGTGAACAATCAGGCCACCAAAAACAATGCCAAGTCTGACAACTCATTCAACAGCAACAGCGGCAACGTAGGCGGCAACAACGCAGCCGGCGACGGCAACCAACAAGCCAACAACGCAGCCATCGCCACCGCTGACGAAGCCTTTGTGTTCGGTAGCGCCAACGCCCTGGCATTGGCGAGCCAGAACAACGTCAACAACTACGTGAAAAACGCCTCGACCCAAAACCGTGCGCAAGTTGACAACAGCGTTAACAGCAACTCCGGCAACATCGGCTTCAACAACGCGGCCGGCAACTTCAACCAACAGAAAAACGACCTGGCGATCGCTGTGTCCGGCGGCCGCGTGGCCAACGCGGTTTCAGGCGCATCGCAAAACAGCACCGACCTGGGTGTCAACAACAAAGCCGATCGTGAAAACAAAGTGGTCAGCCTCAGTGGCGGTGCCATCGCCGGTGGTTCCTACAAAGGCACCATCAAAGGCACCATCAAAGACGACAAAGGTGGCTACTACGACGACAAAGGTGGTAGCGGCAGCGGTGGCAACAAAGGCCAGAAAGTTGACCTCGTAGAACAAGGCAACTTCTTGCTGGGCGCGGTATGGACCCAACAAGTGCTGGTCAAAGACGGCTGGAAAAACCCTGTAGTCAACAACGCTACCACCACCGGTTCGGTGAACAGCAACTCCGGCAACGTGGGCTACAACAACGCCGCTGGCGTGGGTAACCAACAAGTCAACTCGCTGGCCATTTCGACCACTTGCGGAGGTTGCGCTGGCGCCAACTAACGTCAGTAAACCCAAAAGCCCCGGCAACGGGGCTTTCCCATTCCTCTTAGCAAGGCGTATCGACCATGCGAATTGCCGCTCTCGCCGTTCTGTTGGGCCTGACCGGGTTGGCCTCGGCGCAGTGCCAGGCGGCCTCCATGGCCATTGCCGCCCTTCCTGGCGGCACCTTGGTTTACAAGCAAGTGCAAAGCGTGCGTGAGCGTAAATTCGTCGACCTGGTGGAACAAAAAACCGATTTCAGTTGCGGCGCCGCCGCACTGGCCACGGTGCTGCGCCAGAGCTACTGGCTGGATGTCGATGAAAACCAGGTGATCGAGGGCATGTTGGCCAACGCTGACCATGACCTGGTGCGCACACAAGGGTTTTCCATGCTGGACATGAAGCTCTACGTGGAAAGCATCGGCATGCGTGCGCGGGGGTATCGGATACCGGCGGACAAGCTGCAGGACATCTCCATTCCCGTGGTGGTGTTGGTGGATATCCGCGGCTACAAGCACTTCGTGGTACTGCAACGCACGGAAAAGGACTGGGTTTACATCGGCGACCCCGTCCTGGGCCATAAACGCTACACCCATGAAGATTTCGTCAAAGGCTGGAACGGCATCGTGTTCGCCATCATCGGCCCCGGTTATGACAAAGCCAACGCCCTGCTCACGCCACCGCTGCCGGTCACGGCCAAAAACAAGCTCGACGGTTTCAACCCGGTCAAAGATGCAGAACTACTGGACTTTGGTTTCATTCAAAGCGACTTCTTCTAAACGCCACTTTAGATAAAGGAGCAGGACGCTCCGGGAGCAGCAGCACATGAAAACTCCATACTGGCTGGCGACCGCTTGTCTGGTTGCCGTACTTTCCCTTCCCGCACTGGCCAGTTCGGGATTCAAACCCATCGAGATCAAGGATGCGGAACTCTCGGAACTTCGCGGCCGTTATGTGATGCCGGGGCGGATCATCAGCTTCGGTATTGTCATGAGTACTACATGGCGCAACGCCACTGGCGACGTGATTGGCGCCGCCACGTCCATGCAAGTTCAGCAATCGACCATCAAGCCGCAGTTTTACGTCTCCACCATCAATGAACCCGGCAAGGGCGGCGGTACGCCCGGCAACCCGGGCACGGGCAACATCATCGGCGGCGCGGGCCTGGGCAGCGGCCAGGGCGTAACCCAGAGCGTGCGGGCCGCGGGGGATGGCAACACGGCCTATAACAACGTCAGCATCGACGTCAGCGAAGCCAACCAGGCCCCGGCCCTGGCGCCCAACCAGGGCGTGCTGCTGACCGGCGACAACGCCGTCACCGCCAGCAATGGCGCCGGCAGCATCGCGGTGTCCAACAACGGCGGCGGCATCCAGATGGCCATCCAGGCCAGCAACAACCAGGGCAGCACCCTGCAACAAGTAGCTCAAGGCGGCCTGTTGCAAAACACCCGGCTACTGGGCAGTAGCAACCTGGTCAATAACCTCACTCAACTCAACGTAGTACTCAATAACAACGGCCCTAGCGCCGGCGCACTGGATTGCAACTTGAGCCAACTCGTTGGCCTACGCAACTTGGGATATTGAACTACGCTGCTTCTCGACCATTGGGTTTAAAGGGACGGCTTAATTCATGTACCGATCATCGACGCTGCGCGCTGTTGTGTGTCTGAGCACTCTGTTTCCTTCGGCCTTATTGCAAGCGGCGCCCGATGCGGACATAGAGGCATTGAAACAAGAACTTATAGCGTTGAAACAACGCTACGAAGTTCAACAAAAAGCGTTGGCGGTACTTGAACAACGAGTCCGCCAAGTGGAAGACCAACCGGCGACACCGGCGCCCAAACGCCTGGCCAAATCCCCCGCCGATATGCGCGGCAACCAGGTCGCGGGCACCGGTGCCGCAGCCGCCTCGGGAGGGGCGGCCGGTGGCGCGGGCGCAACCTCCTACGGCCAGTCCTTGCAGGACGATTCGGCACCGGCCCAGAGCGTCTCCAACCTGTATGACGAGGCCAGCGGCTTCTTTGGCGGCGGCAGTTTCAGCCTCGAAACTGGCATGACCTATTCGCGCTACGACACGCGCCAGTTGATCCTCAACGGCTTCCTGGCCCTGGATTCGATCTTCCTGGGCAACATCAACCTGGACCGGATCAAGGCCGACAACTGGACCTTCGACGTCACCGGGCGCTACAACTTCAACAACCGTTGGCAGTTCGACCTGAACGTGCCGGTGGTCTATCGCGAATCCACTTATCAATCCGGCGGCGCGCAAAACGGCGCAGCGGGCGTGACCAGCGAAAAATCCATCACCCGCGACCCGACCATCGGCGATGTCAACTTCGGCGTGGCGTACAAGTTCATGGACGAGTCGGTAAACACCCCCGACGCGGTCGTCACCCTGCGGGTCAAGGCGCCCACCGGCAAGGAGCCGTTCGGCATCAAGCTGCGCCAGGTAAGCAACAACACCAACCTGTTCGTACCGGATGAGTTGCCCACCGGCAACGGTGTGTGGTCGATCACCCCGGGCATTTCCCTGGTCAAGACCTTCGACCCGGCCGTGCTGTTCGGCAGCCTGTCGTACACCCACAACCTGGAGCAGGATTTCGACGACATCAGCTCCTCACCCAGCATCAAGACCCCTGGCAGCGTACGCCTGGGCGACAGCTTCCAGATCGGCGCCGGTATTGCTTTTGCATTGAACGAGAAAATGAGTATGTCGTTTTCGGTGTCCGACCTGATCCAGAAAAAGAGCAAGCTCAAGTCCGATGGTGGCGACTGGCAATCGGTGGTGTCCAGCGATGCCAACGCCGGCTACTTCAACGTCGGCATGACCGTGGCCGCCACCGACAACCTGACCATTGTGCCCAACCTGTCCATCGGCCTGACCGACGACGCCCCGGATTTCACCTTCAGCCTGAAATTCCCCTACTACTTCTAAGCCATGCCAAAAGGCCCGCCGCGATTCACGTCGCAGCGGGCCTTTTTATGCCCGTTTAGCGGATCTGGTGTTTGTGCAGCAGGCGATAAAAGGTGGGCCGCGACACCCCCAGCACCCGGGCGGCGACGCTGAGGTTGTCGCTGTGGCGGTTCAACACATCGCACAAGGCCTGGCGCTCGGCGCGGGTCTTGTAGTCTTCCAGGGTGCCCATGGGCGCGGCGATGGCCTGGTTGCTCAGCAGGCCCAGGTCGCGGGCCTCGATCTGCCGGCCTTCGGCCAGCACCAAGCCGCGGCGGACCCGGTTGGCCAGCTCGCGCACGTTGCCCGGCCATTCGTGCTTGCCCATGGCCACCAGGGCGTCCTCGCTGAAACTGCGGGGGCGGCGCCCGGTTTCCTGGCTATAGAAGTGGGAAAAATGGTTGGCCAGCATCCCCAGGTCGCCATGGCGCTCGCGCAGGGGCGCGGTGACCACTTGCAGGACATTCAAGCGGTAGTACAGGTCTTCGCGAAAACGCTTCCTCTCGATGGCCGCCTCCAGGTCAACGTGGGTCGCGGCCAGCACCCGCACATCCACCGGGATCGGCTGGCTGCCGCCCACCCGTTCGATGTGTTTTTCTTGAAGAAAACGCAGCAGGCTGGCTTGCAACTCCAAGGGCAAGTCGCCGATTTCATCCAGGAACAAAGTGCCGCCATGGGCGGCCTCGATGCGCCCGACCTTTCGCTGGTGAGCGCCGGTAAAGGCACCCTTTTCGTGGCCGAACAGTTCGGACTGGATCAGGTGCTCGGGAATAGCCCCGCAGTTGATCGCCACAAAGGGCTTGCTGTGGCGCTGCGATTGGCGATGCAGGGTTCGCGCCACCAATTCCTTGCCGGTGCCGCTTTCGCCACGGATCAGTACCGGCGACTCGGTGGGCGCCAATTTTCCCAGCAGCTTGCGCAGTTCGCGGATCGGCCGGCTATCGCCCAATAGCTCGTGTTCGGGCTCGTCGATGCGCACCGAACCCTTGCCGCGCAAGCGTGCCATGCCAAAGGCGCGACCAAGTGTCACCTGCACACGGGAGACATCGAACGGTAAGGTATGGAAATCGAAGAACCACTCGCAAACAAAGTCGCCAACGTTCTGTAATCGCAAGACTTCCGGGCTGAGCACGGCAATCCATTCGGTGCCGCTGCGGCTGATGAGTTCCTTGACCGCTTCGGGACGTTCCAGGTGAAAAGACTGCAAACGCAATAACCCGACATCGCAGGTGCGGTCACTGGCCGCTTCGAGGTTGCAGCTGTCGACGTCCCAGCCCACCGCCCGTAAACCGGGCAGCAGGCCATGACAGTCATCGCAGGGATCGACCACCAGTAGTCGGCGTAGGGCCGGCGCTTCGTTCATGACTGTTCCTTGGCGCCAAAATTAAGAATTGTGAGTAGAAACAGTGATTTGGCTAGCCCGGTTGTAACACTAGCAAGAACTTGACGCGCCCTTGTATCGATTGACTATAGCGGTAATAGCAAATACCTCTGTATTGGTTATAAGAATCCACGTCTGAAGTTACCTTGCGAAGCAAAAGCTTTCATTTAGCTTTCAATATTGTGTTTATAAACAGCCAAACGAAACAAACATGAAAAAACTTACGCTGAATGTGTGACCCGCCACCGGACATCAAGCATCAGTACAAGTATCCAGCCGCACGGTACGCCCAACCGACGGCACATCATTTGATTGGGCATACAGAGAGAAGACCCCATGAACGCCCCGCTCCGTTTCAACGAAGCACTTTTGATCGCCGGCCACGCATTTGAACCTTTCCAGTGCATCGCTTGGGCCCAACAAGACGGCAACGGTGAACTGAACCTGGCCGTTGTCGACCGCACCAACACCCACATCGGCCACCAGCAGATCCCGAGCAGCGCCTACCGCGACCCGGCCAAGCTGGCCGACCTGCTGACCCAGACCCGCGAGCAGCTGAGCCAGGAAGGCTACGCCCTCAAGCCCTGGACCATGCCGGCCTGATCTGCCTGCCCCTAAGTCGTAAGCGGGCTCGCCCGCGCTGGGCTGCGCAGGCGCCCTGAAAATGGATGGAGCAACCCACATTTTCAGGCGCGCTACGCACTCCAGAGCCGGATCGGCGCCCGAAGCCAACCCGCTTGCTACAACTCGAACCACTCTTTGCGCTCATTAAAGGTGTTGCGGATCAACTCCACGATCAACGCCACCGACTCGTGGTGTTCCACCCGCGCATTCGTCGCCATCCACACCTGCCGCGCCATGCCTTGGGCGAACAGCCCGGGCAATGCGGTCAAGCCTCGATCGAAATGGCTCATATAGGCCGGCAACAGACCGATACACGCGCTACAACGGATCATCTCCAGCATCAACTCATACGCCTGCACCTGCACCACCCCCGCCAGGCGCTGTTCCACCAATTCATTCCACGGCCCGAAGCTTTCGACCTGGGCATCTTGCTGCCATTGCACCAGCATGTAGTCGGCCAGGTCGTCGAGGCTGTCGGGCCGCGCCGCCACCCGCGAATAGCGCTTGGCAATATGGGGCAAATAAGTGAGCTCGGCCAGGCAAACCGGTGCTTGGGTGGCAAAGCTGGGGCCCGTTAGGGGCTGTTCCGGCTCGGCCAGCCATACCACCACATCGGCGCTGACAGCTTGCAGGGCCAGGGGGCTGTCCAGGGAGAGCACTTCCAAGCGCGCGCAGGCATTGCGCCGCAACAGGGCTATCAGGTCGCGTCCCAGGATGTCATGCAGAATCGACTCGGCCACCGCCAGACGAATCAGCGGCTGCTCGATCACCGGCAATTTGCGCTCATGGGCCAGGGCAATCAGTTGTGCCTGTAATTGCTGGCCTTCGCGGCTCAGGCTCAAGGCGCTGCCCTGGTAGCAGAACAGCGCCCGGCGCAGATGCTCCTCCAGCAACATCAGTTGCTTGCGCAACACGGTGGACTTGATGTTGAGACTGCGCGCCGCCTGCATGAAACAACCACAACGGGCACTGACCAGAAAATACTGGGCCACCTGTGGCTCGATCTCGGCGGCCAGCGCCAGCCAAGAGGCCGATGACTGCGTTTGGCCGGGATATTCGCCAGCCCCCTGACGTCCTGTGGGCTCGGTCAATGACATCGATGACTCCCTGTCGATCTTGTTGGTTTTCCATTGCGGCAGGTAAAGGCTACCGACAGCTGCGCTACTGCTTTTGCTCCAACACCTGGTTCAACACCGCTCCATCGATGCTCAGGGTGGCGCTATCGAGCATGCCTTCCAGGTAGGCCTTGGCGATCTGTTCCTGGCGCTGGGCCCTTAGGGCCTGGGTCAGGCGCTCGCGCACCTCTTCCAGGCTGGCGGTACGGGACGGTTGCTGCTCGATGAGTTTGAGTACATGAAACCCCGCCGCGCTCTGCACCGGCTCGGACACCCCGCCCACCTTGAACCGCATCACCGCGCTGCGAGCCTCCGGTAGCAGTTGCTGCAAGGGTTGCAGGCCGGTGTCGCCGCCGCGCTGGGCGCTGTCAGCGGCCTGGGAATATTGGCTCGCCAGGCTGGCGAATTGCGCGGGCATGGCCTGGGCCTTCTGGCTCAGTTCCTGGGCCTGCTTGCGCACTGCATCGAGCTCCTGGGGCGAAGCGAGCGCAAGGAAAATCTGGCTGACCCGGTACAGCGGCGGCGTCACCCAATCCGCTTTGCCCGCGTCATAGGCCTGCTGCAACTCGGCCTCGCTGGGGTAACCCGTTGGCACCTGGCTGACCGACTGCAAGTAATCGCGAAACACGATCTGCTCGGTGGCGGCGCGGGTCTGGCGCTCCACCTGCGGGCGCTGGCGCCAGCCTTGGGCGTCGGCCTGCTCCAGCACGGCTTTTTCCGCCAGGCGCGAGCGGATCCAGCCTTCGAGGGCCGGGCGGTTGGCCCGCAATTGCTCGCGTGACTCAGCAGGTAACGCGGCCAGCAGTTCCTTGAGTTCCTCAGGCGTCACCTGCTGGCTGCCCAGGCGCGCCACCGCTGGCTCGCCGACCGCCGTATGGGCCACCGGCGCTGGCGGTTGCCCCGCCACCGGTTCACTGCCTGGGCGCAGGCCCACGGCAACTGCCACCACCAGCAAGGCCAGCGCACCCGCGCCGGCCCACAGGGCCGTTTTGCTCACAGCGCGGTCACCTCTTCGGCTGGCACCTGCTCAGGTTCCTGGGCGCTGAGCTGGCCGGCGCTCTGGCTGTATTCACGCAGGTAGACGATGAACTCTTGCAGCAGGCGATCCCACAACTCCAGGCTCGCGCGCAGGTGGTCGGCGCTGACACCTGCGGCCACCACCACGTCCATTTCCATCACCAGGAATTCGCCCTGCACCGACAACCGGGCAAAGCGGCGCGAGGCGTTCCACAGCTCGGCCAGGCCGGCCGGCAATTGGCCTTGCACCCGCAGCGCGCAGCTGAAGGTGAAGTCCACGTACTCACCCGCCTCAGCGGCCGGGTTGCCGAAACGCACGGCGTAGCCGATGCCCTGACTGGCGCTGAGCAACTGCACAATGGCGTTCTGTTCGGTCTGGTTGACCCGGTAGCCAGCGCCTTGCAGCAACTCGGTCAGGCTCTGGGGGGAAACGCGGGTAATCAACTGTGCTTGGGTCATGGTCGTTGCTTCCTTACTGTTCATTGAGCAATCGCTGCCTGAGGGGCATCGAACTGGGTTTTGTAGAGGTCGTCGCCAAAGGTCTGGGCCATTTCTTCAAACTTGACCCGCGCCCCGCCGGCAAACGGCTGGCGGATGTTCATCACCTGGGCGACGTCGATGGTTTCGTAGGCGTGCAGGATGCTTTTGGCCACGCCGTACATTTCTTGATTCTTGGCCGAACATTGCTGCACTTGTGTGTCACGTTCAGTCAGTTGCGCCTGCAATTTGGCCCGCTCGGCCTCCTTGGCACGGGCCATCACCAGCAGTTCTTCATAGGCCTGCTTGAACTTGCCCAGTTGTTCGCTGCTGGCTGCTGCCTGAGCCTGGGCCCGGCTTTGCAGGGCGTCCTGCTGGCCGGCCAGTTTTTCGGCCGTGCCGCGGGCCTTGGCCAGCTCGGCGCTCAATTGCTTGATTTGCGCCTGGGCGGCCTTGGCCTGGGTTTCTGCCGCCAGGCGCGCGGCGCTGGCCTGGGCCTGTTCGCTTTGCAGCGCCTGCAACTGCGCGGTGGTGCTGCGCAACTGGGTGCGCAAGCGCTCTTCCATGCCTTCGGCGCTGGCCCCGCTGGCAATCAATACACCAGCGGCCAGCAGCAGGTAACTCCAGCGAGAAGTGGCGAGCCTGTTCATGGGTTTCTCCTGGCGCCTTAGAAGCGCGTGTTGAGTTCAAGCTGCAAGACATCGATATCGAACGGCGCGCCATACACCGCCTCCGAGCTCAACCAGCGGCCAGTGGCCGTGACGTTCTTGGCCAGGCCATAGTTGCCGCCCAGGAAGTAACCCTTGGCATTGGTGCCGCCCAGGTGGAAGGAGGAGTCGTTGAAACCGTCCGGCAAGGCATCTGGCTCGATGTATTTGTAGCCAGCGAAGAGGTTCCAGTCGCCCTGCTTCTTGAGTTCCAGGTCGTTGCCCAGGGTGAACTGCACCATCCAGGCATCGGCGCCGCTCTTGAGCTGGCCGTTGCTGTCCAGGTTGCTGACGATCTGGCCTTCGGAACGCTTGCGCATCTCGCCTTCGTCGTAGCCCAGGTTGTGCACGTAGTTGCCCTGGGTGCGCAACTTGAAGTCTTGCGGCAGGTCGGTTTCCCAGACCAGGTTCAGGTCCAGCAGGTTGAACTGCGAGGCCAGGCCGACAAACTGCGGTTGCGGCGTGCGCACCGGGTCCTGCGGGTTGGGCACGATGTCGCGCAGTTGGAACACGGTGTTGCCTTTTTGCATGAACGCCACGCGGCTGCCGTCGGTGTCGCAGCCAGGGTCGCCGGCCCAGGGTTCGCAAGGGCTGGAACGCTGGCCTTCGATGTCCTCGAAGCGGTAGTAGGCCATCGCACCCTTGAGGCGGTTGCTGGCGTTGATGGCCCAATTGGCGCCGATCTGCGCGCCGTACAGCCACTTGTTGTCGCTTTCTTCCTTGTCCTGGCCGTTGCTGGAGGCGGTGTCGTTGGTGTACTCCACCGGGAACGCGCCGACGGTGCCGAACACGCCCCATTGCTTGTTCAGCGCATGGTTGAAAATTGCCGCTACGCCGTCGAAGTTCAGGTCGTTGGAATAGAGCATGTCGGTGGAGAAGAACGGGTTGGCCACCCGCCCGCCGGTCAGGGTCATGTAGTCGGTGGCTTTCCAGGTCAGGTAACCCTGGTCGAGCCAGATGTCCTTCTTGCCAAAGCCGCCGCCCAGGGTTTGGGTGGTGGACACCGGGTTGTTGTCCGAGCCGGTGCCGATGCGGATGCCCGCGCTCCAGTCCTGGGCAATCTGCGCTTTCATGCCCAGGCGCGCCCGCAGGCGGAACAGGTTCTCGCGGTCTTCGCGGGTGTTGAGCAGCGGCGGCAATGTAGTGCCGCTGTCGGGGTTGACGTCGTAGGGGCCTTTTTCGTTGAGCTTGGCGTAGTCAAGGTTTTCGTTGCTGTTGGTGCCCGAGTAGTAGCGCGACTCATCACGCAGGCGGATATCGCCGTCAAAGCTGATGCGCGAGACCCAGTCCGGGAAGGTATTGGGCTGGGCCCAGTTTTCCTGCTTGGCAGTGGCCATGACCTCGGCCTTGACCTGGTCGCGGATCTGGTCACGCACAATCGCCGGCACGTATTGCACGCGCACATCTCCCCCCGCGCCGGTGGCGGCCACGGCGGTGCCCGCACTGGCGCTCTGGCGGGCCTGCACCGCTTCCTTTTCGGCCTGGGCGATCAAGCCTTCGGCCTGGTCCTGCTTGAGCACGCCTTGCTGCACCAGCAGGCGGATCAGATTGATCGTGGCGTTTTCCGAGGGCGCAGGCGCTGCCGCCGCGGGCCCGACCAGGGTCGCAATGACCAGGCCAACCGCCAGGGACAATCGATTCAGGTTGGAAATCATCTGCACACAACTCCTTTTGGCAAAGCTTAAAAAATAAGAGGGTTAACCCGGCCGTCGCCCTTGCAGGGACAGGCGGATGGGCATCTTCATGGTGGCCGGCGGGCGCTGGGTGAACGCCGGCGCGGCGCGTAAGGTGGCCAGGAGCTGGGCGTCGGTCTGCGGGTTGCCGCTGGTGCGGGTCAGCTCCACGCGGGTGACTTCCCCCACCGCGCTGAGCCACACATCGGCCTGCACCGCGTAAACCTGGTTGCGCAGTTCGGGGTTGTCGCGCAGCAGGCGCTGGAAACTCATGGCCAGGAACTGGCCGTAAGAGCCACTGCCCAACCCACCGCCGCCACCACCCGCCATGCCGCCGCCCTTGCCAGCACCGATGTTGAAGGCGTCGTTGCCGCTCTGGGCGTCGCCGTCGATCTGCATCGGGTTGGCCAGGTCGTCGGCCGGGGATGGCGGCGCCTCTTCCTCGGGCTTGACGTCCTCAGGCTCGGGCGTCGGTTCTGGTTCGACGACCTTTTCTTCCACCGGCGGTGTCGGCTCCGGCGGTTTTTCCGGGGGCGGCGGTGGGGGTGGCGGCAACGGAATGATGGTGGGGATCTTCGGCGCTTCGCGGCGGATCCCACTCATGTCATTGGCCCATTGCCACAGCAACCACGCGGCCACGGCGCCGAGCAAGAGGCCCGCGCCCCACTTGAGTGGGCGCAGGGGCGACTTTTTCAGCGGTGCTGGCTTGACAGGTAATTGTGCGGTCATGGTCAGCCCTGGCTCGGTTTGCCGGTAACCAGCCCGACCTGGGACAGCTCCAGGCGGCGCAGCAGGTCCAGTACCTCGATGACTTTCTGGTACTGCACCGTGGCGTCGCCGCGCACGATCACCGGGAAGTCCGGGCTCTGGGCCTTCTCGATCCGCAGGCGATCCTCCAGCTCTGCCAGGGTCACCGGGTAGGCGTCAAGGAACACCTGGCCGCCGTCGTTGACCGAAATGGCCTTGGTCTTGGCCTCCGACAGCGACACCGAGGCGCTGGCCTTGGGCAGGTTGATCTGGATGCCCGAAACCTGGGCTGTAGCGGTCAGGATGAACATCACCAGCACCACCATCAGCACGTCCACCAGGGGCGTGATGTTGATCGTGTCGACGGCCGCATCATCGTCATCGTCGTGGGAGGCGTTTACAGAAGCCATGGCTGTTTCCCTCAGGCCGACACGGGCGCGTTGAAGTGGTGGCCGCGACCATGGGCCGCTTCGCTGTGCTGGCTCTCACCGTGCATCTCCGCCAGGCGCGTGATGAACTCGTCGACAAACACGCGCATGTCGGCGCTGACTTCCTTGTTGCGGGTAATCAAGCGGTTGTAGCCAAACAGCGCGGGGATCGCGACGAACAGGCCCATGGCCGTGGCCAGCAGCGCCGCCGCCATGCCCGGGGCGATGGCATTGATGTTGACGTCGCCGGCCATGGCCGTGCCGAGGAACACCACCATGATCCCCAGCACGGTGCCGAGCAGGCCGATGTAGGGGCCGCCGGCGATAGCGTTGGACAGGGTTGAGAGCTTGGCGCTCAGTTGCTGGTTTTCCCGGGTGCGCACGCCGTCCATCGAGCAGCGGATGGCTTCGATGGTGGCCGCCGATACCGACGACGTGTCGGCGCCCTGGGCGCGGCGGGTGCGGATTTCCTTGACCGCCACCAGGTACAGGCGCCACAGCGAAGAATGCTCCAGGCGCGTGGCCAACTCGCGGTCGTCGGCGAACATCTCCAGGCGCGTGCCAACGTTGGCGAACTGCTCGCGGAAGGCCTCGTTGGCGTTACTCACACGGGTCACGGTGCGGTTCTTGCGGATCATGATGATCCAGGACTGGAACATCATCAGCACCAGCACGGCGATGATGACCCAGGCGTCCAAGGGCACCGCGTTGAGCAAGAAGCCCAGGCTGCCGAAGCCGAAACCGGACTGTTCTTCGTCCACGCCATAGGCCACCAGTTTCGACTCGGCGCCCTGGGACGTGGCATCGGCCAGCAGCAGCGCCGCCGGGCGCGCGACCTTGGACAGGCGCAACTCATCGATGGCACCGACAAAGCCCTGGTACACGCTGCTGTCGGGGTTTTCCACCGCCACCACCACTGGCAGGTCGGCGCCAATGGCCGTGGCCGAGTTGAACGCCGGCAAGGCCACCGCCAGGCTGGCGGCTTCGCGGCCATTGAGGTACAGCGTGACCTTGGCACCTTCCGCGCTCAGGGCCAGGTGCTGCCATTGGCCGGGGCTCAGGGCCTGGGTGGCGGCGCTGCGCTGGCCATCGATATCGATAAAGGGCACGCCCTGGTTCACCCCCACCAGCAGGCGATTGGCGCCTTCGCGGCGGGCCAAAAGCACTTGTTCACCGGGGGCCTGGTCCTGGCGCAGCCAGGCACTGAAGGTGAACGCGCCACCGGCGACCTGTTGCAGCGAAGGGCTGGCCGGCAACAGCAGCGGCTGGCCGTTGAATTGCAAAGCCCGGCCGATCACGCCATCGATGGCGGCACCGGTGGCGCTCTGGGCGGTGTTGCCGTAGGCCGTGGTGTCGCGGGCCGGGGTGCCGCTGGCGCCGTCAAAGTGATAGAGCGCGGTGTAGCTGGGGTCGAAGGTCAGTTGGCCGTTGCCACTGGCCGCGGCTTTCTGATTGCCGTAGTACATCCAGATGTCCTGGCGCTGGCCGCCCTCGACCTTGGGCACATCGACCCAGATCAGCGCCATGCCCATCAGCGGGTCGAAGCTTTCGATCTGGTGGTTGAGTACGGTTTTGTCGTCGGCGGCGACGAAGCGCAGGTCGGCGCCGTCTTCCTTGACCCCATCAAAAGTGAAGTTGCCGGTGTGCAGGCGCACCAGCAGCGCGGTACGGCCCAGGCTTTCGTTGATGGCCGCGCCCTGGGGTGTGGTGTCCACCGAAATCTGCTTGCGGTACTGCCAGTCGTCCTGCCACCAGGCATGGGCGGTCGCCGGGAGCACGAAGCCCAGGCAGATCATCAGGCTGATAAATAGGCGTTGCATCAAAAGTGCTCCTTGATAGGGTTCTCAGAACGTCGCTTGCAGGTTGAAATGCACGCGCGATTCCTGTTTCGAGGTGTTCGGGCCTTCCAGCAACGGGTAGCCCCAATCCAGGCTGCCGGACAGCCACTTGCTCAGGCTGGCGCGGGTGCCAAGGCCGACACTGGCCAGGCTGAAATCGGCCTCCTGGTCGGGCAACTCATCACGCAGGGACAACTGGGCGCCTTCGGCAAAGGCGTAGAAACGCCACTCGTTGACGTACTTGCCCAGGTACTTGGCCAGGGACGGCGTGCGCAGCTCCTGGGAAATCACATAACCGTCATCGCCGGTGCGCTCGGCCGCCAGGTAGCCGCGCACCGAGGTCGCACCACCGGCGCTGATCTGCTCGTTGGAAACCAGGGGCCCGGAGGCGAGTTGGAACGAGCCCTTGCTCGCGCTCTGCCAGTCGTTGGCGAAGGTGTAGGTGTAATCGGCGTCGCCCTTGAGCACGGCGAAACTGGGATTGGCGCGGTAGCGCTTGTAGTTGAATTCCTCGTCCGAACTGCCGTAGCCGAACAGCCCGCGGGTGCCGGCCACCAGGCTCAGGCTCAGGCCCAACTGTGAGGTTTCGGTGTAGCGAAAGCCGTTGTAGGCGAACGTGAAGGGCGCGTATTTGAGGGGCACCTTGTCGCTGCTGCCTGCAAGCGTCATCTGCTCTTCGAAGTCCTTGAAGTCCACCCCCACCGAGAACGAGTTGGCCCACACGCCGCTGGGCGGCAGGTTGTAGATCGCCGACACCCCGTAGGAATGGCCCTTGCCCAGCACGTTGCTGCCGCCGATGGTGGCCACGTCGCTGTCGGACTGGTAGCCCGCCAGTTGCAGGCTCCAGCGCTCGCTCAAAGGCGCGGTGTACGAGCCGGACCAGACCTTGGCGTTGTCCTGCTCCTGGGGCGCGGTGAAGTAGGTCAGGGAAATGGTGTGGCCCAGTTGCCAGAGGTTGTTGTAGCCCAGGCTGACCACGCTGCGCAGCTTCTCGGTGTCGGCGCTGTAGTCGTTGTTCAGGCCGACGCTGGCCTGCCAGGGGTTCTGGTCCTCGACCTGCAAATCCACGTCCATGGTGCCCGGGCGCTGGCCCTCGCGTACCAGGGGCATGACCTGGCGCCCGGCGCTCTTGTTGAGGTTGGCCAACTCACCCTGGACGCGGCCGAAGTCCGGCACCTGGCCTTCTTGCAGGGCTGGCACTTGGTCGCGGATCTCCACCGGCGAGTAGTGTTTGGCGCCCACCACCCGCACCCGGCCGACCTTGGTTTCACTGACCTGCAAGTAGACGATACCGTCCTCGACCTTCTGCTCGGGCAACTCGACGAACACCGACTGATAGCCGCGGCTCTGATAGACCTTCTGCAACGCCTCGCGGGCGCCTTCGATATCGCTCAGGGCCTTTTGCGGGCCGAGAAACGGGTACACCGCTTCCTCGATGGCCCGCGCATCAAGCACCGTGTTGCCGCGCACAAAATACTCATTCACATCCACCAACTTCGCCGGCGCTGCGCCCTGCCCGTCTTCTTCGGCCAGTACCGGTTGCACGCCCAGAGCCACCGCCAGGCAGCTCCACAGCGCCAGGCCGTTGCCCATCGTGCGCGGCCGCCCTGCCTTGAAAAATTGCTCCACACCGCCCCCTAGATTTGAAATGACCGGTGCCGCCCGCGCAGCGTGCGGCCCACTCAATGGCTTGATGCCGATGGTGTGGCGTGCCGCGACAGCCAGGTGTGCAGCAGCGCGAAGTTCAGCGAGAACTCCGGCATGTGCAGCAAGGCGCCACAGAACACTTCACCAATGATTTTGTGGATCAACTGCACCGCGTCCGGGTTGTTCAACAACGCGCCCAGGTCATGGCTCAGGACGTTAAAACCCCACACCTTCTGGTTCAGGTCCAGGCCGACGAACCAGCGGAACAGCAGGTTGTAATTGAGCTGCTCGTACAGCTGCTGCTCACCGGGCACCGAATAGAGCAGTTGCAGCAACAGGATCTGCACCAGAGTCTGCGGCGCCACCGACAAACCCGGCTCGGCGCCCAGCCCTCGCAGCAGTTCATGGTGCTCGTCTAGCAGCGCCTCGATTTGCGGGCGCAGCAACACCAGGGAGTGACCTGGCGGGATATAGCTGGCCACATCCTTGCGCGCGCCTTGCCAGTCGTCCTGCGAGACAATCCAGACCCATGGCGCGCCGTAGCGATAGACCGACACCGGGCGCTTGCGCGCGGCTTCGACGATCTTCGATAAGCGCTGGTCCAGCTCCTGCATCCCTACTTTCGAGTAGCGTTCCATAGTGCCCACTGCCTCACTCCCTGCTCCCTGTCATCGACAGGAAAACCGACCTAGCGGCCGCCCCAAGCGCTGTACATATCCATGACGGGCCTGGCCAAGTGCTACCGAACTTTTGTCATGAAAGCTTCACTTAGCGAAGGCGTGGTGAGCGGCAAGGGGCCAAGACTGAAGCCAGATTCCCCGTGCAACAGTGGGGAGCGGGCGAAGGGGCCGGAACAGCCTGGCTGTAAGGCCGCCATGGCGGGCCAGCCCGCTTCCACAGGGTGGGGCAAGGACCGATACCGTTCATCGCTACTGTCAGATCTGACAGTAGCCAGGCCGCAGGCTGCGGGTATGTGATGGCTTCACCCGCGCATCGAGCCTGAGA
>NZ_JCBCUY010000089.1:0-1788 GCF_059862705.1 Pseudomonas sp. MF08817 | reverse complement strand
CGTAAAAAGACGGAAGAAGAAGCGGCATCGTGACCGATGCGGTTAGAATTTAGACCCCGCGCAATCGGGTGGAGAAACCGGTCACGTTGTTAGCGAAATGACCGGTCACGATGAGCGAAATACGCAAACATCAGGTAGGCATCCGCGTTGCTGGAGCACTTCATCCAACGCCAGAATCCATAGCTGGAGAGCAAAATCGAGAACGACAGAACAGGGTCAGTCAGCACGACTCCGCTGGAGACTAGGCCAAGTGTCGTACTAGAGAAGATGATGGCGGCCCAGATTCCAGCATTACGCGAGATCTGCTGAGTACCGAGCTTGATGATGATGAAACAGCTGCCCAGATGCAGCAGCCAGGCCGGGAATCGAGCAGCGAACTCATTCACCCCGAAAACCGTCATGCTCGCAGCCTGGGTCCAGAAGGATAGCGGCGGCTTACCCCAGAACGGTACCCCGTAGTCGAACATCGGCGTGATCCAATCGTTTAACTCGACCATCTTGCGTGCCATTTCGGCATAGCGTGCCTCCGATGTGTCCATCAGTGGGTAGACGCCCAAACCCAACAAGCGCAATACCAGAATTGAACCCAGGATCCACCACAGGGGCCGCTCTTTTCTCAGATTCAGCATTTCTTACCCTCGATCAAAGGCACCGAAGCATGGAGCGACACGGGATCTGCCTTGCTGTTGCTCTTCAGGAAATAGCGAGGCCGGCGTTTGACTTCTGCGAGTGCCACGCCTAGGTACTCCCCCACCATGGCAACTCCGATGCACAGAAATGAAGCCATTCCGACGAGCAGGTGATGGACGTCGAAGCTGCCTGCTACGAGCGATGCAAGCATGTAGCAGATGCTGGAGACGAATAGACCGAAGCTGATTAGACTGAATATGCGTAGCGGTTTGCGAGAGAAACTGACGATGCTCTCAATGGCCAAATTGAAGAGGCCAGCGGCGTTCCACTTGGTGCTACCGGCATGGCGCACAGTACGATCGTAAGGCAGCTCGACGGTGCGAAAACCTACCCAGCCGATCATCCCCTTGAGTATTCTGGAACGCTCATCCAGCGCTCGAAGTGCCGCCAGTGGAGCAGGTCCGATCAGGCGGAAATCGCTGACATCGGCGGGCAGATCAACCTTTTCAACCAGGCGCTGCATGACCCAGTAGTAAGCCCGGGCACTCACACGCTTGAACCATGAATCACCGGTTCTAAGGTTGCGCTGCATGTTTACTACATCGTAGCCACGCTGCCAGAAATCCACCATGGCCGGGATGAGCTCAGGTGGGTCCTGCAGGTCGACGTCAATGAAGATTAATGCGCTGCCACGGGCATGATCTATCCCGGCGCTCAGTGCTGCCTCTTTGCCGAAGTTGCGGCTGAGGAACAGACTACGAACAGCCGATCCATCCTGATAATCGCGTAGCAAATTTGCAGTTCGATCGTTGCTTCCATCATCAATGTAGAGAATCTCACAAGAGACAGGTAGGCGCTTTACGACGCGGGTGATGCGCTGATGGAACTCTGGAATGCTCTCCTCTTCCTGAAAGCATGGAACGACTATGGTTAATAAGGGATCAGGGCGCTCGGGAAAGCGATGTAATGTCTGCATGATTGAATGTCCAGAAACGGTGTGCAATGAATCCAAGTGCAGTGAGCGTCACAGTCACTAGGCTCTGTACGTAAACCCAAGAAATACGATTTTCTGTAAAATACACCGCCATTAAAGCCAGGAGGCCAAGATGGCAAAGCGGTATGAACTCCCCGACGCAGCCTGGGATCTGGTTGCAGATA
>NZ_JCBCUY010000088.1:0-2039 GCF_059862705.1 Pseudomonas sp. MF08817 | reverse complement strand
ATATCTGCAACCAGATCCCAGGCTGCGTCGGGGAGTTCATACCGCTTTGCCATCTTGGCCTCCTGGCTTTAATGGCGGTGTATTTTACAGAAAATCGTATTTCTTGGGTTTACGTACAGAGCCTAGCAGCAGCTTCGCATTGAAGAGCTGTTGACATGCCCGCCGTATCTTGGGGATGTCATAAATTCGAACATTATTGTATCCAACGACAATCAGGCATTTTTCCATATGTTTGTTACTCCTATGTAGGCATCGCACCTGGCGCTTAATGAATGTGCTGCAACTTTGAAAGCCCTACTTTTATTATTTGTTTGTCTGAGCCTGGCTCTGGTTTGTTAATTGATTGTTTTTATTAGTTCCAAACCCTCGATCCCTTGTATTCCTAGTCCAGGCTGTTCACTCAACACCACGGTGTTGGCAGCCATCGTGGCTCCACCCATAACAGGGTTGCTCGCGATCAAGGCTATAGCATCCAGATCAATGAACCTGAAATCCCTGCCTGAGCAAAAACTCGCCATTGCCGCTATTCCAATGGGCGATTCCATAAGGCACGTCGCAGCGCAAATCTTGGACCTCAGACGCGCCATTTCGTAGGCCGCTCTTGCGCAACGGATGCCGCCGAGCTTCATGAGTTTTATTGCCAGTCCGTCGACCAAGCCGTTACTTGTAAGAACAATTGCTTCCTGTACTGATGAGCAACTTTCGTCCGCTATTATGGGGATGTTTGAGGCAGCGCTTATTCGCGCAAGAGCGTGATGTTCTGTTGATCGTACAGGTTGTTCGATAAACGATAGGTTTGCGCCAATAGCCGTGACACGTTCGGCAAACGTCAAGGCGTCCTCTTCGCTCCATGCTTGATTGGCGTCAACTCCAATTTCAATTGTTTTTTTCACGGCGCGTCGGATCTCTTGAACCCGAAGAAGATCATCTTCTATACCCTGTGGAGATCCAAGTTTGATTTTCAATGTAGTAAAGCCGTTGCTTACGGCAGTACAAGCATCGTCAATCATCTCGTCGAGGCAGTTGTGGGAAATGGAGATGCCCGTAGTTATTTTATTGTGGCGGCCGCCGAGGAACCGATAGAGCGGAACACCAACGGCTTTAGAACTTAGGTCGTGCAAGGCGATGTCGATTGATGCTTTTGCCGCCGCGTTTGCGCTGATGCTGTGATCTATCGTGGTCAGTGTTTTTTCGAGGTTGGATACGTCGTTGCCCACCAATTTTGGTGCGAACACATCCCCCACTACCGATATTATCGAGTCGATGCTTTCGCTGCTCGTTCGTATCGAGGGGGTAGCAACACCGTAACCACGTAGTCCACAAGCTGTCTCAACTTCGATGACTATATCTTCGGTGCTTTCGACACGACGAACGGATGATATGAACGGTTTTTTAAGAGGGATACGCAATAAATTGATCGAAATACTCTTAATTCGCATCGTGTTACCTACCTTGAGCGCTATAGTCTGTTTTAGTATTTAAAAAAAGGACTGCGGCGATTATCAAAAATGTAATTCCGGTCAATGCCAGGATTTGGCCGGAAATCTCGACAGGAAAGTAGCGCGAGATCAAAGCACCCAATCCCCCTCCTGCACCGACCGAGAGTTCTTTTATGAATAGACAGTTGTCCCGCGCTCCGAATACATCTAAGTAGCTGGCAAAACATTCGATCAAGGAAAGAATCAATACCCAGGCAAGTGCGCCGGCTAATGTCTCTACATGGAAAACACCCAGGCTCGCTATTACGCATAAGCCACAGAGCATGGTTGCCCACGTTATAATCATCGCGGCTCTATCGCTGGCGAACTTCCCTATGATATGGATCACCACTTTTTGAAAAGCAACTATGAAGACGCTACTGGCTAGCACGACGAGTCCATACCACTGAGTGAGAGAGCCCAAGGTGGAGACGAGGCGGTCTCAAGGAGCAAGTGCAACAGTCAGTTAACTTTTCTGCACTTGCTAAGCGAACGCAATCCCGCTTCCAAAACATCATCATCAATGGACGTCTGACCGAACCGAGCCGATCTGCTTGCACA
>NZ_JCBCUY010000087.1:0-2522 GCF_059862705.1 Pseudomonas sp. MF08817 | reverse complement strand
AGGGCACGTTGATAACCCTGCTGGCGCAGGCCTTGCTGGTGGATCGCGGCGAGCGCTGCGCCGACTGCGCGATCATGGTCGCTTCGCCCTATTGCCTGTTGCCCGATAAAACCCCGCAAGGCTGCGATACCCTCGCCACCCTGATCGATATCGTCCAGGCCATGACGGCCACGCCCCACCCGCAACCGCCCCTGAGCGCGATGCAATACGGCCAGCCCGGTTATGGCGGCCGCACGGGGCCGAATTGGTCGCCGCAGCAGGGCCAGCGCCTGGGGCCGGATAACAGCACCCTGGTGTTTCCCGAGCGGGACAACCGCGGCAAGGTTTACCTGTATTTCAGCCATGACGACTCCACCGTGGGCCTGAGCGATGTCAGCGGTATCGGCACCTTCGGCGTGCCGTCGCACTTGCCCGATGGCACACCGGTCATGCCCGCCATGCCTGCGGGGTTTTATCAGCGCTTGTGGAGCACGCGCCAGCGCGATGGCCGGCCGATCTACGTGGGGGCTGAACCGGCGCTGGTGCCGTTGCGGGTGTGGGGGGAGCGCTACGCCGCGGAACACCATCCCGGCAAAGCGCTATTACAGGCCACCACCGGCCTCAATGAAACTGTCTACATCAACGGCGAAGCCCTGGTGCCGCCCCATGCGCCGCAGATGTTTGGCGGCGAGGCCATCACCGGCAGCCCGACCCAACCGGGCCTCGACGCACCGGATGCGGTGTCGCAGAACAACGCGTTAGGCAATAGCAACGCCGAATTCAAATGGGTTGAACTGCGCAAAAGCCCGACCCGGGTGGACGAGGCCCAAGAGCTGGCCGCCTGGAACCAGGGCAAGGCGCCGGACGACCAGACCCGCGTGCTGCGCCAGAGGATGTCGGGCAACCCGATGCTCAGCCCGGTCGGTTATTTCTTGATCGAACGCGAAGAAACCCCCAACGAAATCCGCGCACGCCTGGCAGTCGACCCCAACGAATGGGGCAACAACAGTTATCACTCGGCGGTGTTGCGCAGCCCGGAAAACCACCGCTGGGTGACGGCGATGGATGTGGCGGTGGGGCAGGGTAAATGCTTGGACGATCCGCATATTCGTGAGGTGCTGATTGCGGTGGCGGATTGGCGGGTGGATGAAAAAGCATACAAAGATGGGCTGACCCAAATGCCAGGTTGGCCAAAGCTCAGCGCGCAGGCGCGAGCCTTGGTCACTGCCAATTTCCGTTACTACCAATACGGAACATTTCCCTCTCCTGAGCTGGTGCCCATGACGCCGCCCCCATTGGTCAGAAGACCCGGCCACACAGGAGGTCAATCATGAGCAGCCGACCGCGCTTAACGGTTTTCCTCTGGATCGGTCTGCTCCTGGCGCTCGGCTGGCTGACGTTCGTGACCTATCAAGCGATAACGTACTTAGAGACAGAAGAAATGACGATGAGAAACATTGCGCCACCCACCCTCGTTGGCCTGGCTGCCGTGTGCGCTGTAGTGGTGCTGCTGTATGGCGCGGTGTGGGGTGGCAAGGCCCTGATGCAGTGGGTCAATCCAAGGCTGGCGGTTACGCAACCGGCACCACTGACCGCCGAGCAAATCGCGGAACGTGAACGGACCTATGCGCTGGAAATCAGGGCGGCAGGGCTCGCCATAGATGAAAACCAGCAATCCGGCATCTGGCGCCTGATTCAAAAGAAGAACGACAACTTCAGCTCGATCCATTCACAGAAGGCCGAGGATTATCCTTACTCAGCGGGCACTCGCCGTGATGATTCCAAAATCAACACCCGTGCATCATTCCGCCATTCCGCCCGCGATGCCGTGGCCTACTGGCCCTTGCCGACCTTTGCACTGGGGCCTCCTAAACAGCCACACAATATGGGCGCCGAAAGCGACATTCTCAGTGGCCGTAATAAGGCCACCCTCGGTGTAACCCTGTTCTTGTGGCAGGAGGCCGATAACACCACGCACGCCCAAGCCATGCTCGAAAAGCTCTTCCAGTTTTTTGATGACCACCAGGAGGTACCTGAGGCCCTGATTATCAGCCGTGATGGTGATGTAACCCGCAGCGGTTACCGGGTCGCCGGAACACCGTGGCTCCAGGATGGCCACTTCGTACCCAAGGTTTACGAAAGCATGACCGGCCTGCTGGTATCGCGCTCGGATCGGGTCGATCAATACCTACGCCCGTTCGCCAGCAACGAAGAAGAGGACAACCAAAACAAGCGCACCGATATGGGCAAGTTATGGGCCTTCTACTGGAAGCATTCTTTTTTATTCGACGATATCTATGCGGCCAAGAAGCAGGCGGAAGGCGTGGAGAATGCGCATGGCCCCGGCACCATGCCAAGCGCCTACTGGCACGCCCAACTCCCGCAGCTGTGGCAAACCCTGAGCAATCGCGGCCCCGGCCATTTCACACCCACCCCTTGGCTGCCCGTGCGTTGGGCCGAACACCAGGTCAAGGAGTTCGACGCCGCGCCCATGCTCGGTTACCTGCACCGCCCGATCAAAGTGGCGATGAGCGACGAAACCG
>NZ_JCBCUY010000086.1:0-2590 GCF_059862705.1 Pseudomonas sp. MF08817 | reverse complement strand
CCGCATCCCCACCCTGCCGATTGAAATTTGACCCAGGGCGGATTGCTGATTTCTATATCAGCAACTGTGGATAAGTCTATCAGCGCAGCTGCTTTAAAATCCCTTCCTTTCGATCGCCCCAAGTGGCGACTGAAGACCTGCCACATGTCGTCATGCAGCAGGCCATCCTTTCCCTAAAATCAAAACGGTTCGTCGTCCACCGGCTTCTGATCGTCCTTGCGTTTTCGCTCCCGTGATTTGATCTTTGCCTGAGCCGCCAAGCTGCTGTGTTGCAGGCGGTAGGACTCGTTGCCCGTTTCGACGATGTGGCAGTGGTGCGTAAGCCGATCCAGCAGGGCGGTGGTCATCTTGGCGTCGCCGAGCACGCGCGACCATTCTGCGAAGCTCAGGTTGGTCGTGATCACGACGCTGGTGTGCTCGTACAGCTTGGACAGCAGGTGAAAAAGCAGAGCACCGCCAGCCTGACTGAATGGCAAGTAACCCAGCTCATCGAGGATGACCAAGTCCATGCGCAGCAGTGCTTGGGCGATGCGCCCGGCTTTACCGTCATGCTTCTCGCGCTCCAGCAGATTGACCAGGTCAACCGTGGAGTAGAAGCGCACGCGCTTGCCGTGCAGAGTGATGCCGGACACGGCTAGCGCGGTGGCCAGGTGGGTCTTGCCGGTGCCCGGCCCGCCGATGAGTACCACGTTCTGTGCCGTGTCGGTGAAGGCCAGGCTGGCCAGTTCCCTGATCAGCCGTGCGTCGGCGCTGGAGGCGCTGAAGTCGAAGCCAGCCAGGTCACGGTGCATGGGCAGCTTGGCCATGTTCATTTGATGGCTCACCGAGCGCATGGCGCGATCCGCATGCTCCTGTTGCAGCAGGTGTTCGAGCAACCATTTCGAGGAGGCTAGGGCCGACTCACCCTGCGCCGTCAAGTCCGCCCAAGCATTGGCCATGCCGTGCAGGCGCAGCTCTTTGAGTTCTGCCATGAGATCACGCATGACGGATCTCCTCGACGCTGCCGCGTAAACGGTCGTAGCGCGCCGTGTTCGCGACAGGCGCTTCCTTGAGCTGCAAGTGAGTCTCGACGGAGGGCGGTGGCTCGGTCGCTGTCAGCCGCGCCACGACATTCAAGACGTGTTCGGCGCTCAGGGTGCCGGCTTCGAGTACCAGTTCAACGGCCACCAATACGGCATCGAGTCCGGCGACGGGTACGGCAGCCAGGACTTGCGCCATGATCCGGTCACCGCCGGCATGACGTGTCAGGCCGTGTTTGAGTTGCCGCAGTGGTGTTGGTAGATCCGCAAAAGGAGCGCCATTGCGCAGTGCGCCCGGCTTGCGCTCGATCAGCGGGATGTAGTGCTGCCAGTCATAGTTGACCTGGTCGCGATCCAGCAAGCGCGCGTGGCTGGCAATCAATACGTCATCAGCTACCACCTCGATCCGCGTCGGATACAGGCGGCAACTGAGCCACTTGCCGGCGTACTCACAGGGTACCGAGTAGCGGTTTCGTCCCATGCTGACCAGGCAGGTGCTGGAAACCCGCGCCGCACGCTCGACGTAACCGTCGAAGGGCGCGGGCATGGGCATCATTTCGGCCCGCTCCAACTCCAACACCTCAGCCACGCTCAGCCCGCTGTATTGCGGGTGCGGAAGCTCGCTCCAGAGTGCGCGGCAGCGCTGCCCGAGCCAGGCATTGAGTTCCTCGAAGGAGTGGAATTGACGGTCTTGGGCGTCCAGCCAGATACGCCTGCGACTGTCCTGCACGTTCTTTTCGACGATGCCCTTTTCCCAACCTGAGGCAACGTTGCAGAAATCCGGATCGAACAGGTAGTGCGCGCACATCACCGCGAAGCGCGCATTCACCGTGCGGCCTTTGCCCTTGTTGACCTTGTCGACGGCCGTCTTCATGTTGTCGTAAATGCCTCGGCGTGGCACGCCGCCTAAGGCGCTGAACGAGCGCGTATGCGCGTCGAACAGCATCTCGTGACCTTGGCTCGGATAAGCCACCAGCCAGAAGGCACGGCTCGCGCACAGCTTCAGGTGCGACACCTGCATGCGCCGGTAAATGCCGCCGATCAGCAAGCCTTCCTCGCTCCAGTCAAACTGAAACGCCTCGCCAAGGGCAAAGGTCAACGGCACAAAGGCGTGCGCTGCCTTGCCCTGATCCCCGCGCCAGGCACGGACAAACGCGGTGAGCTGGCTGTAGCCACCGTCATAACCCTCGGCTTTGATTTGTGCCAGCAGCGCCTTGGCACTGCGCCGTTGTTGCTTGGGACGCAGCGAGTCGGCTTTAAGCGCCTGCTCCAGCGTGCCGTGAAACGGACTCAGCTTGTTGAAAATGGCCCGGCGCAGGTACACCGGCTGCTTGGCTTCCGGCGCTCTGACCCACTTGCGAATGGTGTTGCGCGCCAATCCGGTGCGCTTGGCTATCTCATGCAACGACAGCTTGTCGCGGAAATACATCCGCCGAATTTTGCCCATCATTTCCATACTGATCACCCTGTGTTCTCCTGCTCATAAATTGAGCAGGAGCAGTTGAGCACCTGGGTCAGTTTTCGATCGGCAGAACAGCCTCTACTGGGTCAGTTTTCGGTCAGCGGCAACA
>NZ_JCBCUY010000085.1:0-2635 GCF_059862705.1 Pseudomonas sp. MF08817 | reverse complement strand
TGCGTATTTCGGCCTATCGTGACCGCCCGTTTCGGTACATCGTGACCGACCATTTCGCTAACGCGTGACCGCTCATTTCGCTAACAACGTGACCGATTTTCCGCCTGTTCCGAAACAGCCGGTCACGCTCTTACCGAAATGGTCGGTCACGCTGTTAGCGAAATACCCTCCACTCCGTTGCGCATGACCTGACGCGCCGCCACCCTCAGTCCCATTTCGGGGAATCGAAGGATGGCGGCGCAGCGAGTAGCCATGCGTAATATCAAAGAATGCCTGCGCCTCAAGTTCGAGGCCGACCTGTCCCACGACAAGATCGCCCGCGCCTTGCAACTGTCCAAGGGCGTGGTCAGCAAGTACATCAAGGCGGCGCGCGACACCGGCATCGAGTGGCCCGCGCTGGCTCTACTGGATGAGGCGGCGCTTGGCGCCGCCCTGATTCCGGCCGCCAAAGTCGTGCACACACGCGGCGACCGCGTGTTGCCCGACGTGATCACCCTGCACCGCGAACTACGTCGCAAAGGCGTGACGCTACAACTGCTGTGGGAGGAATACACCGCCGCTCATCCCGACCAGCCAACCTACCGCTACACCCAGTTCGTCGAGCATTACCGCTGCTACGCACGGACGCTCAAACGTTCGATGCGCCAGCAGCACCGCGCGGGCGAAAAGCTGTTCATCGACTACGCCGGGCCCACGCTGCCGGTGATCGACGCCGCCACCGGCGAGATCCGCCAGGCCCACATCTTCGTCGGAGCCCTCGGCGCCTCGAACTACACCTACGCGTGCGCCACGCCGGGCGAGACCCAGGTGGACTGGCTGACGGCGTTGAGCCAGGCCCTCAGCTACTTCGGTGGCGTCCCCGAAATGATCGTCCCGGACAACCCTCGCGCCCTGGTTGCCCGGCCTGACCGTTATGAGCCGGGTCTGAACCGCGCGGCACTGGAGTGCGCCCAGCACTACGGCGCCATCATGCTCCCGGCGCGCCCGCGCAAGCCGCAGGACAAAGCCAAGGCAGAGGTAGCGGTGCAGGTAGTCGAGCGCTGGATCATGGCGCGGTTGCGGCATCAGCAGTTCTTCAGCCTGCATGCGCTCAATCAGGCCATCGCCGTCTTGCTGGAGGACTTGAACCGACGCCCGTTCAAAAAGCTCGACGGATGCCGACGGGACTGGTTCGAGCAACTCGACCAGCCAGCGCTCAGGCCGCTGCCGGCGCATCCGTATGAGGTCGTGACCTTCAAGCGCTGCAAGGTCAACATTGATTACCACATCGAAGTGAATGGCGGCTTTTACAGCGTGCCCTCGGCCTTGGCCCGGCAAAGCGTCGACGCCAGAGTGAGCGCCCATACCGTCGAAATCCTGCATGGCCACCGGCGAGTCGCCAGCCACCTGTTGCTCCCGCGGCGCGGCGCCTACAGCACCCAGAGCGAACACATGCCGGCCTCGCACAAGGCCCATCGCGACTGGACGCCTCAGCGCCTGCTCGACTGGGGCGAGCGGATCGGCCCGCACGTCCGGCAGATCGTCGAACATCAACTGACCCACAAACCCCATCCGGAGATGGGCTACCGCTCCTGCCTGGGCTTGCTCTCGCTGGCTCGCCACTATGGCAACGAGCGTCTGGAGGCGGCAGCCAGCCGCGCCGTGCAACTGCGCGCGCTCAACAGCCGCACCGTACGCAACCTGCTCAAACAAGGGCTCGACCAGCAACCGCTGCCCAAGGTCACCGCCGCTCAACCCGCCTGCCACGAGAACGTGCGCGGTGCCGACTATTACACCCAAAAGGAGCTGTTCAATGATGACGCAACACACGCTTAATCAATTGCACCACCTGCGCCTCAGCGGCATGGCCAAGGCGCTGGAAGAGCAGTGGACACTGCCAGCCAGCCACAGCTTGAGCTTCGATGAGCGGCTCGGCCTGCTGCTCGACCGCGAGCTGGCCTGGCGCGACAACAAACGCCTGGAGCGACTGCGCAAACAAGCCAAACTCAAATACGCCGGCGCCTGCCTGGAAGACCTCGACCGCCGCCAAGGCAGAGGACTGGACGAACGCCAGCTCGCAACCCTGGCCGGCGGTGACTGGATCCGCCAACAGCACAACCTGTTGCTGACCGGCCCAACCGGCGTCGGCAAAACCTGGCTCGCCTGCGCTTTGGGTAACCAGGCCTGCCGCCAAGGCTACAGCACGCTCTACCTGCGCACGCCACGCCTGCTGGAACAACTGCGGATCGCCCACGGCGACGGCAGCTTCGGCCGCACGCTGCAACAACTGGCCAAAGTCGACGTGCTGATTTTAGACGACTGGGCGCTGGCGCCGCTGGAAGAAAATGCCCGGCACGACTTGCTGGAAGTGATCGACGACCGCGCCGGCTCGCGGTCGACGGTACTGACCAGCCAACTTCCGGTCGATCACTGGCACGGCTGGATCAACGATCCGACAGTGGCCGACGCCTTGCTGGATCGGCTGGTGCACAGCGCGTATCGAATCGTGATGAAGGGTGAGTCGCTGCGACGTAAAAAGACGGAAGAAGAAGCGGCATCGTGACCGATGCGGTTAGAATTTAGACCCCGCGCAATCGGGTGGAGAAACCGGTCACGTTGTTAGCGAAATGACCGGTCACGATGAGCGAAATACGCA
>NZ_JCBCUY010000084.1:0-2644 GCF_059862705.1 Pseudomonas sp. MF08817 | reverse complement strand
TGGGGATTCCACGCGCACTTGGACACCCATTCCACGAACACTTGGACAGCGACTCCACGCTGACTTGGACACTCATTCCACGGCCACTTGGACACTGATTCCACAAGCACTTGGACAGTGATGTCCCACTGATCCGATCCATGCTCAGGCAGGCAGCAACGCAGGATTATTCACTACCATCGACCTCTTTTCTCGAAGCGAAGAGGTCGTCGTGGAGCGTATATCCATGCGTAAAATCCGAGAGGTACTACGCCTAAAGTTCGACGCAGGCCTGTCCGTGCGCAAGATCGCCGCCAGCCTGCGCATCAGTAGCGGCAGTGCGGGCAATTACTTGCACCGCTTCAACGCTTGCGGGCTGACTTGGCCGATATTGTTATCGGATGCCGAACTGGAGCGATGCCTGTTCCCTCCAGCACCAACAGTTCCCAGCGATCAACGTCCGATGCCTGACTGGGCATGGGCGCATGCCGAGCTGCGTCGCCCCGGCGTAACTCTGGCCCTGCTTTGGCAAGAGTACCGACTCGCTCACCCGCAAGGCTTCCAATACAGCTGGTTCTGCGAGCACTACCGCCTCTGGGCCGCCAAGGTCGACGTTGTCATGCGCCAGGAGCACCGTGCCGGCGAAAAGCTGTTCGTCGATTACGCCGGACAGACCGCGCCCATTATCGACCGACAGACCGGTGAAATCCGTCAGGCCCAGATCTTCGTCGCCGTCCTCGGCGCGTCCAGCTACACCTTCGCCGAGGCCACTTGGTCGCAGAAACTGCCCGACTGGCTGGGCTCGCACGCCCGCTGTTTTGCTTTTTTCGGTGGCACATCGCAGATCCTGGTGCCCGATAATCTGCGCAGTGGCGTCACCAAGGCGCATCGCTACGAGCCGGACATCAACCCCAGTTACCGCGATCTCGCCGAGCATTACGGCGTAGCCGTACTGCCCGCGCGTTCGCGTAAACCCAAGGACAAAGCCAAGGTTGAAGTGGGTGTGCAAGTGGTCGAGCGCTGGATCCTGGCAGTGCTGCGCAACCGCCAGTTCTTCTCGCTCGGAGAACTCAACACGGCAATCAGCCTGCTGCTCGAACGCCTCAATCAAAAGCCCTTCAAGAAGCTGCCCGGCTCACGCCGGTCAGCCTTCGAGACCCTTGACCAACCGGCGCTGCAACCGTTACCGGAGCATCCGTACGTCTACGCCGAATGGAAAAAAGTACGCGTCCACATCGACTACCACGTCGAGGTCGACGGCCACTTTTACTCGGTGCCGTACCAGTTAGTGAAGCACCAACTCGAAGTGCGGCTCACGGCCCAGACCGTCGAGTGTTTCCACGCCAACCAACGCGTGGCCAGCCATCTGCGCTCGCCGCACAAAGGCCGCCACACCACCCAGACCGAGCACATGCCCAAGAGCCACCGCGAACACGCTGAGTGGACACCGCAACGACTGATCCGCTGGGCCGAGCAGACCGGGCCCAACACCGCGGGCGTTATCGCCTACATCCTCGAACGCCGAATCCATCCGCAGCATGGCTTCCGCGCCTGCCTGGGGATCCTGCGCTTGGGCAAACAGTACAGCGAAGAGCGGCTGGAAGCCGCGTGCCAGCGTGCGCTGGCACTGGGTGCATGCAGTTACAAAAGCCTGGAATCGATCTTGCGCCAAGGCCTTGAACGCCTGCCGCTGGCCCAGCAAAACCTGCCGCTGCTGCCCGACGAGCACATCAACCTGCGTGGCCCCGGCTACTACCACTGACCTGAAAAAGGATCACCAAAATGCTACCCAACCCGACGCTCGACAAGCTGCAAACCCTACGCCTGCACGGCATGATCAAGGCGCTGAGCGAGCAACACGCAACGCCCGACATCAACGACCTTGGCTTCGATGAACGACTCGGCCTGATGGTCGACCGCGAACTGACCGAGCGAGAAAACGCACGTCTGACGACGCGCCTCAAAGCCGCCCGACTGCGCCACAACGCTTGCCTGGAAGACATCGATTACCGCAGCCCGCGTGGCCTGGACAAGTCCATGATCCTGCAACTGGGCAGCGGCCAGTGGCTGCGCGATGGCTTGAATCTGATCATCGGCGGCCCGACCGGTGTAGGCAAAACCTGGCTCGCCTGCGCGCTGGCCCACAAGGCCTGCCGGGACGGCTACAGCGTGCGCTACTTACGTCTGCCGCGCCTGATGGAGGAACTGGGCCTGGCTCACGGAGACGGTCGCTTCGCCAAATTAATGGCCGGCTATGCCAAGACCGACCTGCTGATCTTGGACGACTGGGGCCTAGCGCCGTTTACCGCTGCGCAAAGGCGCGACATGTTGGAACTGCTGGACGACCGTTACGGCAACCGCTCGACGCTGGTCACCAGCCAGATGCCGGTGGACAAATGGCATGCGCTGATCGGCGACCCGACCTTGGGCGATGCGATCCTCGACCGGCTGGTGCACAACGCTTATCGAATCGAACTGAAGGGCGAATCGATGCGCAGACGCGCAACGAAATTGACGGCAACAGGGACTTCAGACTAACAATGCAAACCTGCGTCGCTGCGCTCCGACTGCCTGTCCAAATGGGCGTGGATCAGGTGTCCAAGTGAGCGTGGAACGAGTGTCCAAATGATCGTGGACTGGGTGTCCAAGTGTCGTGGAATCCGCA
>NZ_JCBCUY010000083.1:0-2705 GCF_059862705.1 Pseudomonas sp. MF08817 | reverse complement strand
GTGCAAGCAGATCGGCTCGGTTCGGTCAGACGTCCATTGATGATGATGTTTTGGAAGCGGGATTGCGTTCGCTTAGCAAGTGCAGAAAAGTTAACTGACTGTTGCACTTGCTCCTTGAGACCGCCCTTCCATCTTCGATCAACCTCGTCGTTTTAGTTTTTCTAGGGGGTTCATACCGCCAGCGAGTGGCGCATGGTGCGAGCGGCCAGGGTGTGGCGCATCAGGTCGTCAATGTCGTGCAGGTCCGGGGGGCAACTTTCCAGGCCGAAGAACGGCGTCACCGAAGGCAGCAAATCGCCTTTGTACAGGGCGTAGTAATGTTCGCCGCGGGCCGGGATCTGGAAGAAAATGCCGTCCTGGTCGAACACAAAACTGTCGAATTTCGGCGCCAGCCGTGGCTTGACGTAGGTGATGAAGGTTTTATAACCGCCCTGCAGGGCCACCAGCGAAGCGCCGGTCATCGCCAAGGCGTTGACCACGTTTTTTACCGGCGAATGCTTGTCGACGATGAGGCGCGACAGTTCAACGCACTCATTTTCATAATTAGGCCCGGAGAACTTCACCAGGTCAGCATGGCTGATAAACTCGCCGGACTCGTGGGGAAACGGCGTAATACGTTGCGTGCCAATAATTTCACCGTCGTAATAACAGGCGAACACATAAGAACGCGGGTCGTATTCGTCCAGGCACACAGTGTCGTCCACGGCATCGCCGAACAGTGTCTTGTAATACACTTTGCGCTGCCCGTATAACCGATAACGGGCACGGGAAAGCTCGATGAATTCGGCCGGCGTTATAACCTACCTAACTTTGACTTTATCGGACTGGCACATATCCTGAAGCACTGAATCATAGAAGCTGTAGATCGCCGAACCGGCTGAATCATCTTTTACCAATTGCATGCTTGCGGAAGGTAAAGCAATTTTATTGCTCGCGAATGACGACATGAGAATCCCCTTCTTAGTGTGACCTGTATTGTTTGGCTCGGCCCAGCGGCACAACTCAACTGCCACAGTTCAATACATAGCTTCGCCTCCTTGCGTAGTTATCGAATTGCCCATCAATATTTACAGCGCACGCCGAGACAACTGAACCCGGAAAACCCGGGTATGTCTTGCCACTAAAACGGCATCCTACGTATTACGCTGACAGCAACTTCAAAGATTCACGGATACGCGCCGCCCGCTCGCTCAGTACTTCAAACGGTGCGGTTGCCAGGTTGGCATGGGCCAGGTTGAAACCATCATCCACGTACCGGGCCAGCACATGCAGGTGCGCGTGGCCAACGGTTTGACCCGCCACGGCGCCATCGCACAGCAGCAGGTTGATGCCTTCGCAGGGGGTCTCATCGAGCAGCAAGCCGCTGTTGCGTAGCGCGGCGGCCATCTTCTGGCCAATGCGCATCATGTGGCCGCAGGTATCGGGAGCAATGTCGGCCAGGCCACTGGCATGGGCCTTGGGGATGACGAGAACATGGCCGGGTGTGATCGGCTGAATGGAGAGAAATGCCAGGCACTGGTCGTCTTCGTAGACAACGCTGGCTGGTAGGTGACCGGAGACAATTGCACAGAAAATGCAGTTCACGGATAGCTCCCTCTATTGTTATATGTGCCCGCCCGTGGGTAGTCGATCCGGACGTGCTACAGGCTGAATTCCTTTACAGCGCTTGCAGGTGTGAGCGCACAGCTTGTAGGAGAAATTACGCCCGGCGTTTGGCGTCTGTACATGGGAGTTTTGAAATGTTTTGTATCTCAACGCCAAGGAAATGCGTATCAAATTGATTTGCATCAGGTTTATTTCTTTACAAAGGCTGTAGGGCCTGCTTGCGACCGATGAGTGAGCGGCCATACGCCTGGCCCTTGAGTTCGATGTACTGATAGGTGAAGGACGAGATAAACACCACGGCCAGCACCACCAACGCGGCAGTGAGGTTGTTCAACAGCACATTGCCGGTGTCCAGGTGGCGGGCCTCAGCACCGTTAAACGTCAGCGTCACGCCCAAGACTTTCTCCAGCACCATGAACATCGATACGACACAAAACAGCACCGCCGCATGGGTCAGATAAATGGAATAGGACAACTTACCCAGCAGGCGAAACAGGCGCTGCGTGCACAGCCGGGAGAACGCCCCCGCCTCGAAGGCAAATGCCACCACGACCACACAGAACGACAGGCAGACCACCAGGAACTTCTGTTCAATATCCGCAACCATCAACACCCCGGCGACCAGCAAAGAAACGCCCTCGATCAACGTAAAAACCATGAACCGCGGTTTTACCCGGCCGGCCACAACAGCAAAAAGCCGATAACACAGCGCCCCGGCGAAAAAGCAGAACACCCCGCGCAATGCCTCTTGGGTAAAGAACTCGTTCTGCCGATAGATCAGCGCAAACGCCCAGCAACACAGGGCCAGCCAAAGGAAAAAGCGGCGCTGGCCGATCAGGGCAAGGGTCAGGGCAAACAGCATGTAGGTGTAGTACTCGATGCTGATACTCCACGCCGGGAAGTTGAACGACAGCGGATTGGTCCAGTGCGTCCAGGATTGCAGCAAGAACAAATTGGGCAGTATTTGCGCAGGTGCGTATTTCGCTCATCGTGACCGGTCATTTCGCTAACAACGTGACCGGTTTCTCCACCCGATTGCGCGGGGTCTAAATTCTAACCGCATCGGTCACGATGCCGCTTCTTCTTCCGTCTTTTTACGT
>NZ_JCBCUY010000082.1:0-2930 GCF_059862705.1 Pseudomonas sp. MF08817 | reverse complement strand
GCGGGCCAGCCCGCTTCCACAGGGTGGGGCAAGGACCGATACCGTTCATCGCTACTGTCAGATCTGACAGTAGCCAGGCCGCAGGCTGCGGGTATGTGATGGCTTCACCCGCGCATCGAGCCTGAGAAGGAGCCTGTGATGACCACGCCCATTGAACCCACCGACCCCACTGAACCCGAAGACCTCACCGCCCTAGCCCCCCTGATTATTTCGGAGTGGACTTGGCCCATGCCCACTGATGAAGGAGGCGTTCATGGCGGCATTCCCGTTCGCGCCGTAGAAGGCGGGCTCAAGTTTGTTGTCAGCCCGTGGAGCATCATGAACCCGGGGGACCACCTGAGTGTGTTCTGGGGCGACGCCTCGGCGCCCGTGTGGGCCGATTCCATTGCGCCGGGGCAGCAAAACCAACCGGTACACGGCGTGCTCGACCCCTCCAAAATCCTGCCCGGCATCGCCGAACCGGTGTACTACAGCGTCAAGCGCAACGGCTCAAGCGTGTCGCAAGAGTCCGAGCCCAAGCTCAGGCTATTGGTCAAACTCGATCGCCCCGGCGGCCTGCATGACGACAACTCGGTGCCCGGCCCAGGCCTGGCCCCGGGCCACTCACGGCTCGGTTTCAGTATTCCCCAAAAGATCATCGACGAGGGGGTGGACCCCACTGACGCCAACAACGGCGTGCCCATCCGCATCGAGTACCCCGGCATTCGCAAGAACGACCGCGTGGTGTTGTCCTGGGGCAGCCAACGCACAACCGTCGCCGTCACCTCGGCGCAGGCCGCCCAGGGCTGGCTGGATGTGCTGATCGACAAGGCCATGATCGAAGCCGCCGGCGATGGCCAGGTGAGCTTCTCCTACCAGGTCATCGATGTCGTCGATAACTACCCCGACCCACGGGCCCAGTGGTCGCGGGTGGCTTACATCAATGTCGACGTGGCCACGCTGCGCCCCGATGCGCCCCTGGTGGTGAACGCCGACCCGGACACCCGCGTCATCGACCTCGACGAGTTGGGCGAGGACGATGTGTTGGTCGTGGTCAACACCCCTGCGGCCCATTTCAAAAAAGGCGACACCGTGCTGCTGACCTGGCGCGGCATCACCGCCCAGGGCGGGGAAATCATCGTCCGCCCCCTCGAACAGAAAGTGAACCTGGTGGGGCTTGGCTTGAACTTTTTTATCGACAACGCCAAGGTCAAGGCCCTGGCCCAGGGCCGCGCCACGGTGTCCTACGTCATAAAACGCACGGGTATTGAAGACCGGGCATCGCGAGTCGCCAGTGCCAGCATCAAGGGCATCCTCAACGACTTACTGCCCCCCAACGTGCTGCAAGCCCCGGGTGGGGTGCTCAACCCCAACGAACCCTCGGCAACTGTGCACATCCCGTACTACGCAGGCCGCAACAGCAGCGACCTGGTGACCCTGATCTGGGAAGCCCAGAACGGCGGCTCGCTGGAGCGCTACGAACAGCCGCTGGTCGTCGGCGACCTCGACGAAGGCGAGCCTATCGTCCGCAGTGTGGGCCAGGTAGACATCCGTCGTTTCGACGGCTTGAGGGTCAAGGTGTTCTACCGCGTCAACGACGGCGCCAGTAAAATCCGCCTGATCCGCACCTCGCAGATTTTCTGGATGCAAGTGGGCGTTGTCATGCCGCAATTCCCCGCCCCGCGGGTCAGCCACGTCACCCCCGGTACCGACCTGCTCGACCCCGACCAGGTGCCCGCCGCCGGTGTCATCCTGACCGTCCCCTACACCCAAACCTGGGTCGGCGACCAGGTGACCTACATCTGGGACGGCTCAGAAAGTGCCGGCGACATCTCCAATACCATCACCCTCACCGCCGCCACCGCCGGTCAGGAAATCCCCATCCCCGTGTCCAAGCTCTACGTCGAAAACAACCGTAATGGCGTGGTGATGGTGCACTACACCATCCGACGCGGTACCGAACTGCTGGGCGTGTCCCACACCCTGAGCCTGCGGGTGGGCAAGGACCTGATGGACCTGTCGCACCCCACCCTGCGCAACCATGGCGACGGTTCACTGGTCAACGTCAACCCCCTGGATATCCAGCACGAAACCGCGGTGATCGTGCAATACGACGACATGCTGACCACCGACAGGATCAGCCTCAAGTGGTACTACCCAGACTGCACCACCCCCTACATCGCCGATAAAAACGGCCTGGCAGGTAAACGGGTGGAATTTATCATCAGCGCCAACTCCGGCATCGTCCCACCCAGTGTGGGCAAGACCATCCAGGTGCAATACATCGTCACCCGGGGTAGCCAGGAACACACCTCACACTTCCTTACCCTGAACGTGGCCAGCATCGCCCCGGGCGACCTACCGAGCCCGCTTATCAATGGCTTGGGCAACGGCGAACTGCTGAACCTGAACACCTTCCTCGGCAACGCCAAGGCTTCACTGGCCAAATGGCCCCTGAGCAAAACCGGGCAACGGGTGTGGATGACCTGCAGCAGCTCCAGCGCCCTGCCCTTACCCGTATTAAGTGGCTATGCAATCAACTCGACCGAAGCGGCCAATGGCCTGGTGGATAAAGCCGTGTTGCGCAGTTGGTTGGAGGGTTTGAGCAATAACAGCCAGGTCACGATAGGCACCAAGGTGACCTTCAATGGCAGTGCAGATGACGCTCAGGCCCAGGCCTTCCCCACCACCACCTACACCCTGGTCACCCAGGCCCTGGACTTGCCACTGCCGGTACTCATCAACGCCACCGGCACCGGCGCCAACGTCACCTATGCGCCACTGCAAGGCGTAAACGGGGCCAAGGTGCGGGTGAGCTACCCGGACATGAGCACCAGCGACAGCATCCGCCTCGTCATGGCCGGCACACCCGGCGCGGGCAGCCCGACCATCGCCCCTAAACCAGGCGAAACCGACAAGACCGTCGAGTTCGATATCCCCGCCAGCGCCAT
>NZ_JCBCUY010000081.1:0-3094 GCF_059862705.1 Pseudomonas sp. MF08817 | reverse complement strand
CATCATTTCCATACTGATCACCCTGTGTTCTCCTGCTCATAAATTGAGCAGGAGCAGTTGAGCACCTGGGTCAGTTTTCGATCGGCAGAACAGCCTCTACTGGGTCAGTTTTCGGTCAGCGGCAACAGGCGATTGCTCCACCGGTGGCATCGCCAGCGCCCATGACCAGTATCGCTTTACGTTCAGTCATCACATTCTCCTTAGTTCCTTTTTGGAACTTGGCTAAATACTCGGTTCCTTTTTGGAACCTGTCAAGCTATCGTAGGCCCATGGCTTTGCAGAGGATTGCTGATGCGTTGGGAAGAACTTGAGCAACAACCCTGCTCACTGGCGCGCACGCTGTCGGTGGTTGGCGACCGCTGGACCTTGCTGGTGCTGCGCGAGTGTTTTCTTGGGGTGCGGCGTTTCGATGAGTTCGAAAAACGCCTGGGCATCACCCGCCATGTGCTGGCCGAGCGCCTGAAAAAGCTCGTAGAGGCCGGTGTATTGAGTAAACAGGCCTATCAGCAGCGGCCACTGCGCGAGGAATACCGGCTGACCGAGAAAGGTCATGACCTGTATCCGGCGGTGTTGGCCCTGGTGAACTGGGGCGATCGGCATATGAGCGGTGCCGAGGGCGCGCCGGTGCGCCATGTACACAAAAGCTGTGGCCATGAAGTGCACGGGGTGTTGGTGTGTTCCGACTGTGGCGAGCCGCTGTTGGCGCGCGACATGACGCTGCGCGAGGCGCCAGCGTTGCAAGGGCAGTTATTGCCGGCGCACTGGCATGCGCAGAAAACGGCGGACAACTAGCCCGGATCGCATCCGGACTATGGACTTAGAACAGGCGGGCGAGTAGGGCAGTAACGGCGGTTTCTACCCGCAGAATGCGTTCGCCCAGTTGCACCGGTTGCAGGCCGGCGGCGGCGAGTTTTTCCACTTCATAAGGAATCCAGCCGCCTTCCGGGCCGATGGCCAGGGTCACCGGCTGGGTGACGGCGCGCGGACAGGCGGGATAGTCACCGGGATGGCCGACCAGGCCGAGGCTGCCGGCGGCCAGTTGTGGCAGCTGGTCTTCGACAAAGGGCTTGAAGCGCTTCTCGATGATGACCTCTGGCAAGACCGTATCACGGGCCTGTTCCAGGCCGAGAATCAGCTGCTCGCGGATCGCCTCTGGTTGCAGAAACGGCGTCTGCCAGAAGCTCTTCTCCACCCGATAGCTGTTGAGCAGAATCAGCCTGGGCACGCCCATGCTGGCCACAGTCTGCAGCACGCGCTTGAGCATTTTTGGTCGTGGCAGGGCCAGTAGCAGGGTCAGCGGTAGTTTGGCCGGTGCGCTTTGTTCGAGGCTGATCTGCAGTTCGGCGGCGTCGCTGTCCAGGCGCAGCAACTGGCCCTGGCCCATCAGGCCGCCGAGGCGCCCGACCCGTAGGCTGTCGCCCACTTCGGCGCGGTGCACCTCCTGCAAGTGCTTGAGGCGCCGGCCTTGCAGCAATACGCGATCCGCAGCAATAAAGTCGCCGTCTTCCAGGAGCAGCAGGTTCATGGCTGGACGGCAGGCGGCTGATCGTTGTTCGCGTCGTCCGCAGCCTCATCGGCCGGACGCTTGCGGATCAGCCGGCCGAAGAATAAGCCGACCTCAAACAGCAGCCACATAGGCACCGCCAGTAGGGTCTGCGACAGCGGATCGGGCGGCGTCAGGACCATGCCGACCACGAAGCAGCCGATGATCACGTAGGGGCGGATCTTCTGTAGATAGGCGACGTCGACGATGCCGATCCAGATCAGCAGCACCACTGCGACTGGAATCTCGAAGGCCACGCCGAAGGCGAAGAACAGGGTCAGCACCGAGTCCAGGTAGCTGTTGATGTCGGTCATCGGCGTGACGCCTTCCGGCGCCGCGCCAATCAGGAAGTGGTACATCAGCGGCAGCACGAGGAAGTAGGCGAAGGCCATGCCGGCATAGAACAGCAGCACGCTGGAAGTCAGCAGCGGCACGGCGATGCGTTTTTCGTGCTTGTACAGGCCGGGCGCGATAAATCCCCAGACCTGATGCAGGATCACCGGCATGCTGACGAACAGGGCGATGACCATGGTCAGCTTGAGCGGGGCGAGAAACGCCGAGGCCGGGTCGATGGCGATCATCGTTGCGCCTTCCGGCAGGAAGCGGCGCAGCGGCTCGGACACCAGGGTGTAGATCTCGCGGGCAAAGTAGAACAGCGTGGCGAAGATCAGAAACACCGCGCCGACGCAGCGCAGCAGGCGCGTGCGCAGTTCGGTGAGGTGGGCTACCAGGGGCATTTCCTGGTCGTTGTGCGGAGTCTGGCTGCTCATGGGGCTCGCGGCGGCGGTGGCGAATCGTGGCTGATAGGCGTGCTGGCGACTGGGCTACCGACGGCAATCGGTGTACCGGTCGGGACTGGATTCGGCAGGCTGTCGCTGGCGGGCGCGGCGCTTGGCAGCAGGCTTTTGTGCTGCTGTTCCAGGGCCATGATTTCTTCGTTGTGCAGCTGCCGGCGAATTTCGTCGGCGCCGATTTCGCGCTCGACCTCCTGCTTGATCGCATTGAAGCTGCGCTTCAGGCGCCCGACCCACAGGCCGGCGGTGCGCGCGGCGCCGGGCAGGCGCTCGGGGCCGAGCACCAGCAGGGCGATCAGGGCGACCAGGAGTAACTCACCAAAGCTGATACCGAACATGGCGCGTTAGTCCTTGCGAGCTGGCTCTTCGACTTTCTGCGCCTGGGCGTCGATGGTGGTCGGCTGATTGAGGGGGGTAGCGGCGGGCGGGGTGGTGGCCTCGGCCGGCTTTTCTTCGTCGTTCATGGCTTTGCGAAAGCCCTTGATCGATTCGCCGATGTCGCTGCCCAAACCCTTGAGCTTTTTGGTGCCGAATACCAGCACCACGACGATCAGAATGACTACCCAGTGTTTCCAGTCGAAAATACCCATGACAGCAATACCTCGTAGTTGTTAGTTGGCGTCTGTTGGTGCTGATGGAAAATTGACCCACCGGGGATGCGGCGGAAATCTTGGACTACCTGGAGGTAGTTCATGTATTCATACGAAGACCGTATCCGAGCGGTCAAGCTCTACATCAAACTGGGCAAGCGAACCGG
>NZ_JCBCUY010000080.1:0-3614 GCF_059862705.1 Pseudomonas sp. MF08817 | reverse complement strand
CTGAGTCAGCTGCCGGTAATGCGTAGTCATCTGCGCTTGAATCCTTCGGTGTGAGAGCCTGGATTCTACCGGTGGCTGACTCTCTGCCTATCGTTTCAAACGTTGCACTTATTCTATGAATTCAGGGATTCAATCGTGAGATTTCTTTACTACCCATTTCCAAATCAAGCCTAACTAATGCCTCGATGGAGGCGAATGCACCATCAGCGGTTACACCCGCTTGGACTCGCTTTGCTGCTATATACACTTTAGCAACTAATCTAAGCTCGTCATTTCTAATACGGCAAAATCTCAAATTGTATTGCGACAGATTTCCAGGGCGTTCAACCCAGTCGAGAATATTCCATTCATCACAAAAAAAATCGACTGAAGGCTTTAACCCCTCAACAAGTGATGCTGCCAAATTTATCAAAGGCTCTGGGAGGCCATGACCACGCAACTTTGAGTGAATATCCATCTTCGTCATTCCCCACTATTGATCCTAGCCATAACATCGTTAACCGCTTGGTATACGCGCTCCAGCTCTTTCAGTATCTTACTCCTTTCCTTTCCACCCTCAGCTCTACCCCATCTTTCTAATTCAGACTCTAGGTAATCTAAAGATTTTTTATGGTCTGCGTTGCGCCAGGCAATGAAATACCTACAACCATTGTAACAATTAAAAAATGGATGATGCCCACAAGATCCGGACTTGCCACATTCCCCTACTATAGCTGGCTGATTTACGACCGGTATCAATATAGGCATCCCCGAACTCTTATGCCCAAGCTGACCGGCGAAAAATAAACCATTTAACTCTGAGAATATCCCACCTAATTTTCTGTTTGCTCGCTCCAACAACGGGCAAAACTCAGAAGCCAAACAGTCAATGTAAGCATCAGCTGCATGCACGGAGTCATGCTCAAGTACATATTGTATCTCGTCCCTAGACGCGCCTTGGGCGGCCATCTGTGTAGCTCCGCTATGTCGGATTCTATAGGGTGTCAAGATTAGAGGCCTATTCGTACGCGGACTGATCAGCTTTAATCTGCTACACCAGCCAGTTATCGCCCGTCCAAAATTTGATGATTCTCCCTCCCTTGAACTCACTAACAACCTCCCAGTCCTTTCCTGTAACGCCTTAACCTTAGGAGATGAGGAGTACTCGAGAATGGCATTAGCAAGTTGAGTAGTTATGGGCCAAAGCTCTGACGCCTGTCCTGTTTGATATTTTGCCTTAGGCATTCTAAGGAAATATTGGCCCCCTTCTGCCATCGAATCGGGTACCCACAATGCATCACGGAACATTTCATGCAACTGGATAGGTCTCTTTAATGTTTCGAACGAGATCCAAGTAAACAGCCTTGAGGTGAAATCCGCCGTGGATTCCCCCTCTGCAGAAATGATCATTGCTTTTCGAACCACTTCAATTTCGGAGCTTGTTAGCGCCCCGCGCGTCTCGTGCCATTCCAGTATCCTTAAAGTTGGGTGAGGCTTTTTAAGCCTTATAGCCTCTAACTCCAATGCATGAATCTCGTCCGCACCTGCCAACCCCTGAAAAGCAGCGTAAATGTAGAACCTTCGAAACTCGGTCGCCTCCGCATGGGATGATGTCATAACGCTCAACAATTTCCCGAGAGACATATCTGAAAAGTCCTTCCATGAAGGTTGCCAGTGCCTTTCCAAGCAAGAGATCCCCGCGTGCACTGAGCTCAGGATTCTAGGGCAAACCGACTCAAGCTTGTGCACTAGGTACTTTTTGACCACCTCAATAATTACTACTGGGAGCTGGTATCTGCTTAGATCAATAGAATATCTAGCCCTTCTCCACACCGCTTCAACATAATCTGTCGTCACATCAATGAAAAATGGACTACTCGGATCAGCATTACATCTTACATATAGCCGCCCGACTTCATCTTCAAATTCACCAGAATCATTGACTTCAATACCCATTGCTTACCCCTCAAAATTTAACCTCATCAACTCCCTTCTTGCCTTATCCCGAATCGCGCGCCGAGCATAACCTTTTAATGAGTCAGGACTACTCCATCCTCCCATGTAAACTACGTGATCTATTTCCGTAGAATTGTTCTCTAGCAAACTTGCAGCTTCGTAAAGCCTATTGAACACAGCGTGGCGTACGAGATGCCAATGAAAAGCTTTGACACACTCATTGCTAATCATGCAAGCGACTTTATTTGCCGCTGAACAGGATAGTGGATTACCCAGCGAGGCGTTACCGTGAGAGATCAACAGGAATTCGTGGTCTAGATAAGCTGTAAACCCTCCTTTTATTTTTCTTTTAACTCTATATGTATCTACATACTCCTCAATGGCTCTAATCATCCCCTCATCACCAGGACTAAAATAAAGCCGCCTACCAAAAGTTTTAACAAGTGGATTATTGGGAGCTCGCGGATCAGAATAATCTGCCCCTCTATCCTCTATGCGGATAATTTCCAAAAAAGGATATAAACCAGTCAGATCAATATCCACTAGGCGTAATGCTAACAACTCGCCTAGCCTTAATCCAAACCTTCTAACTAAGCGCCACATGATGTAGTTTCTTAGATTCAAGCCGCGAGTCACGTTCGCACTTGAAAGCTGCCCTACTAAAAACCCCTCTATTTTTTTCAATTCATCGTCCGTCAGGTCATGCGCGATTAGCTCTTTTCTGCCGCTCACCATTACACTAGACCAAACTTTCTTATGGCTTTCAATTAAACGAATATAGCTAACATTGACGTCAATACCGGTAGCAAACAAAGGTGTATAGTTCTCAACAAACCAAATTGAGAAAGTGCTGCAGCTTTGTAAGATCTTACAAACATATTTGTTTATCTGGGTCCCATCAACCGGCGGCGATATAATCTTCTCAAGCCAATTGGCAAATTTTCTTACACATCTAAAATCTAGTCCTTTCCCCTCAAGCAGCATGCGCTCGATATCGAGCCCAGTTATGTTTCCCCATGTGAATAAAAAGGCAACGTGGTAGAGCACTGTACGAATACTCGCCTTATAGCGACGATTACCCATTGAATACGCTACTTCGTACAGACTAGCGCTAAGACAAGGTACAAACGTTTCTACTGCCACCAACTGGTACCTAGCTACGTGTTGATGTGAAAACTTAAGAACCTTGTACTCTAACCCTACAGTCCTAACTGATTTAGTTCTTCTAGTTAGTCCAGGCATGAGACATCTCCTTCAGCATCAGTTGCAGAAGTTGTCTTCGAATGAATTTTATCAGCCTGCGACCAAAGCGACTTTAATAAGCCATCCCCAATCGAGTAGTTTGATCTTAACTTAAGACAGCTAGTTGACTTATAATCAACTAGCACGGACAGCAATTGATAACCGGTGAGAATTTCAAACAAAAAACGTATAAATATATTTTTGCCGCCCATATATCCGCACCTTGACATTAGTTTATGTCTTAAAGGTACAGATGCTGGGCCGCGGATAACTCCGTCGTCTGCCAACTATCTAACAACCTACGGTGCTACATGGCGGTCTCAAGGAGCAAGTGCAACAGTCAGTTAACTTTTCTGCACTTGCTAAGCGAACGCAATCCCGCTTCCAAAACATCATCATCAATGGACGTCTGACCGAACCGAGCCGATCTGCTTGCA
>NZ_JCBCUY010000008.1:0-148155 GCF_059862705.1 Pseudomonas sp. MF08817 | reverse complement strand
GCAAACGCTTCGACTTCAAATGCCCGATCGAGGTGATGGGCGAAGTGATGCAAGAAGCCGTGGTGATGCGGCATGATGCTCCCGCTTCAATTCAATAACCGTGTTGCACTCAGATCCTGCAACCGCCCGGATAAATAGGCGGGCGCCAGTATAAACGTGAAACACGGCGGTTCCCGCTCGGTGAAAACCAAGGCATGCGATAGTTACTGACAGAATTTTCTTTATTTACACGTCGCTATTCATCGCTTTCAAGTAAGCCTTGCAACTGTGCGGACAACTTCTCACACCGCAGCCTGAGCATTTCACGCAGCAAGTTCACTGGCTTACTTAACTGTGCGCGATGTGCGCACAACAAATTCAGCGGTGCACGCTCGCCCTGCAACTCGGGCAGCAGTACGCGCAAACGCCCGGCCTGCACGTCCGCGGCCACATCCAGCCAGGATTTGTACGCCACCCCGGCACCGGCCACCGCCCACCGGCGCACCACGTCGGCATCATCACTGAAGCGGTCGCCGCTGACTGTCAGACTCACCTCCCGTTTGCCATCGTGAAAATGCCAATGGTCGTGAACCCTGCTACCGAGCATGAACAACAGGCAATTGTGCTGCGCTAACTGTTCCAACTGACGAAGCTCGCCATGCCGCGCCAGGTAAGCGGGCGCGGCGCACAGCACGCGGCGGTTGTCGGCGGCGATGGGCAGGGCCACCAGGCTTGAGTCTTCCGGCGCGCCATAGCGCAAAGCCACATCCACCGGTTGGCGGAACAGGTCGGCAATGCGGTCGCCCAGCAGCAGGCGCACGGTGAGTAGTGGGTGTTCACGCTGGAACTCATCGAGCCAGGGCACCAGCAGGTTGCGGCCAAAATCCGACGGGGCGGACAACTGCAACACGCCGCTGACCTGATGCTGCCCACGCGCCAACAGGCGCCGTCCCTCCTCCAGGCTGCCCAGCGCCGCCCGGGCGTACGCCAAAAAGCCTTCGCCCTCGGCGGTCAGGCGCAGGCTGCGGGTGGAGCGGGCCAGTAGCCGCGCGCCCAGTTGCTGCTCGATGCGCTTGAGGGCGGCACTGGCCACCGCCGGCGACAGGTCCATGGCCCGCGCCGCCGCCGACAGGCTGCCAAGGTCGGCGGCACGTACAAACAACTGCAAATCATCAAATCGCAACATCGGCTCGCCCGCGCATTATCAACAAAACATTGAAAGAGACTGCTGTTGTAGCGGGTTTTATCTTCAATAGAAATAGCCAATCATTCGCCCCAGCCCTGCACTCACTTCCCCTTCTCTGGAGCCACCATGAAAGCCATCGCCTATTACCACTCGTTGCCCATCACTGACCCCAACGCCCTGCAAGACATCGAACTGCCCGCCCCCGTGGCCGGCCCGCGGGACCTGTTGGTGGAGGTCAAGGCCGTTTCCGTCAACCCGGTGGACACCAAGGTGCGCCAGAACGTCCAACCCGAGGGCGGCGCCGCCAAAGTGCTGGGCTGGGACGTCGCCGGGGTGGTCAGCGCCGTGGGCAGCGAAGTGACCCTGTTCAAGGCTGGCGACCGGGTGTATTACGCCGGCTCCATCGCCCGCGCCGGCGGCAACAGTGAATTGCACGTGGTGGACGAACGCATCGTCGGCCACATGCCTAAAAGCCTGGGTTTTGCCGAAGCCGCCGCCCTGCCCCTGACCGCCATCACCGCGTGGGAGCTGTTGTTCGAGCGCCTGCAAATTGCCGAGGGGCCCGCCGACCTGGGACAAAGCCTGCTGATCGTCGGCGCCGCCGGGGGCGTGGGTTCGATCCTGACCCAATTGGCCAGCCAACTGACCGGGCTAAAAGTCATCGGCACCGCCTCCCGCGTACAAACCCGCGAGTGGGTCACGGCCCTGGGCGCCGACCTGGTGATCGACCACAGCCTGCCGCTGAGCCAAGCCCTCAAAGACGCAGGCCAGGCCCAGGTGACCCACGTCGCCAGCCTGACCCAAACCGACCAGCACCTGGACCAATTGGTCGAGGCCCTCGCGCCCCAGGGCAAGCTGGCGCTGATCGACGACCCCAAGGCGCTGGACGTGACCAAGCTCAAGCGCAAAAGCCTGTCGCTGCATTGGGAGTTCATGTACACCCGCTCGCTGTTCGAGACCGCCGACATGCTCGAACAACACAAACTGCTCAACCGGGTGGCCCAACTGATCGACGCCGGCACCCTGAAAACCACGGTGGGCGAGCACTTCGGCACCATCAACGCGGGCAACCTGCGCCGCGCCCATGAGTTGCTGGAAAGCGGCACCGCCCGGGGCAAGATCGTGCTCGAAGGTTTCTAAAGCGCGAGGGTGGGAAACGTCCGCCGCTACCCTCGGAGGCGGACGACACCGTCAGTCAGAGACTTGACGTCGGTCATCTTCACGCCCGTATTCGGGTCTACACTCGAGGCCTTTGCAACGTTGTCTTTTAGTTGAGGAGGTCAGCCATGAAGATCCTGATAAAAGAACTGGCAAAAACCCGCACCCCGCAATGGCAAGTGCGCATCGACCAGCATGCGGTGACGTTTCGCAGCGAAGCCGAAGCCCGCGCCTTTGTCGCTACCCTGCAAGCGCGCCTGAGCGCCCCCCACCGCATCCCCGACCTTCAACAGCGCGCCGGCTAAGCGCAAACCGCTAGAGTGCTGCCTGGGCCAACGCCCGGGCGTTCTGCGCGCGGCGGGTCAGCAACGCGACACCGACCGCCAGCGCCCCGCACAGGCTGATGACCATGGCCATCGGCATGGCACTGCCGTCGTGCAACACACCCACCAGGTACGCCGCGCCGGCCGCCACACAAAACTGCAGGCAACCGAGCATCGCCGAAGCGCTGCCCGCCCGTGCGCCCTGCCCGGCCATGGCGCAGGCCGAGGCATTGGGAATGATGCAGCCCAGGCTGGCGATACAAATGAACAGCGGCACCAGCAACGGCCACAACGCCTGGGTATGCAGGCTGGCGATACCCATTAGGGTCAGGCCGGAGGCCAGGTACACCCACACCGCCCGCATGAGCAAAAACGCCGGCCCGCGCTGGGACAACAGCCGCGCATTGACCTGCGCCACCAGGATGAACCCCGCCGCATTGCTGCCGAACAGCCAGCCGTAATGCTCGGCGGGCACGCCGTAGAGCTTGATGAAGACGAACGGCGAACCGGCGATGTAGGCAAACATCCCGGCAATCGAGATACCGCCCGTCAGGGCGTGGCCGAGGAACACCCGGTCCGACAACAACCGCCCGTACTGGCGCAACGCCCCGGACAACGGTTGGCGCGGCATGCCCGCCGGCAGGCTTTCCGGCAGGCCCACGGCCACCGCCACGGCGCACAGGGCACTGAACAGGGTCAACACAAGGAAAATCGACTGCCAGCCATGCAGGTTCACCAGCAGCCCGCCAAGCATCGGCGCGAGGATCGGCGCCAACCCCATCACCAGCATCAACTGCGAGAAGACCTTGGCCGAGGCCACGGCGTCGCATTTATCGCTGACCACCGCCCGGGCAATCACCATCCCCGCGCAACCGCCCAGGGCCTGGACGAAACGCGCGGCAATCAGCCATTCCAGGCTCGGCGCAAAGGCGCACGCCAGGGAGGCCAGAGTAAACAGGCTCACGCCCACCAGCAGCGGCACCCGCCGCCCAAAGCGGTCGGCCACCGGCCCGTAGGCCAATTGGCCGATGGACAGGCCCAGAAAGTACACGGCCAACGTCAGTTGGATGTGTTTTTCGTCGGTGCCCAGCGCCAGGGCCATGGCCGGGAACGCGGGCAGATAGAAATCGATGGCCAAAGGGCCGAAAGCGCTCAGGGCGCCGAGGATCAGAATGGTGCGCAGATTCATCAGACATCCAGGTTGAGCAGAGTCGGCAGCCCGACAGTCTAGCCGCGCCCGGATGTCTTGAACATTCCGATAGGTCGCTAACTAATAAATAGCCTCAAGAAGCGAGTTTGGCCGGGTAGCCTTCGGCACTGATGAGGCTGATGACTTCATCGGCGGACAAGCGGCTCTCTACACCCACCTCCTTGGCCGCCAAATTGACATTGACGCTGGCCGCCGGGTCTTTAGCCTGGATCGCCTGGGTCACCGACTTGACGCAGTGACCGCACGACATACCTTGAACGTTGAATACTTGCATGACGCTTCTCCATTGCTTGAGGGTTGCCGGCAGTCTTGACCTTGCCACCATGGCAAGGTCAAGTTCTGCGATTCACTGCCGGGCTGGCAATCGTCGCGCCGCAGGGGCAAGCTGCCATCTGAATGACACCACGCAGGAGATTTCCCCATGGGCTGGCCCGCCGTAAGCCTACTCAGCATCCTTAGCCTGGTGGCCGCCGTCCCGGCCGCCACCGCCGCGCCACCGGACTACGGCGTGCTGATAATTTCCCGCGAGCGTCTGGAAGTGGCCACCTCGTGCGAGATCGGCATCTACCTCCAAGACCAACTCGCCGCCCGGCTCTTCCAGGAACAGAGCACCTCGTTCAACCTGCCGCCGGGCAACGTCTCCCTGCGCCTGAAACTGCTCCCTGGCCAAGCCCCGGGCTGCAATGCCGGGCTGCTCGCGCCGGGTTCGCAAGACATCCGCCTCAAGGCCGGCGACGTGGTGAAGTACCGCATCGCCATGAGCGAAAGCGGCATGTACCTCAAACCGGCAGAGCTGGGCTACTGAGTTTCATCGGGGGGGAGTGGGCTGGCCCGCGGTGGCGGTATGTCAGGCCACACGGCAGTTGAATGGGCCGGCCTCATCGCGAGTAGGCTCGCTCCCACCTTTTTATCTGCCACTTATAGATGCCAGATCCCTCCCACATTTATTGCCCCTTGACCTTCCCCGCATGGCAAGGTTGATCCTGTAGGCCATTTCTACAGGGAGTAGCACCCATGTCCGAATCTATTACCTTCGATCTGCCGATTGCCGGCATGACCTGCGCCAGTTGCGCGGGGCGTGTCGAGCGGGCGTTGAGCAAGGTGCCCGGCGCCAGTGCCGTGAGTGTCAACCTGGCCACCGAACAAGCCCGCGTCCAAGCGCCGGGCGACAGCCTGCCGGCCCTGCTCGAAGCCGTGCAGCAGGCCGGCTACAGCGTGCCCAGCCAAAGCGTGGAACTGAACATCGGCGGCATGACCTGCGCCTCCTGCGCCGGCCGTGTCGAGCGGGCGCTGGGCAAGGTCGCGGGGGTGAGCAGCGTCAGCGTCAACCTGGCCAACGAGCGTGCCCATGTGCAATTGCTCGGCCACGTCGAGCCTGGCGTGCTGATCGACGCCGTGACCCGCGCCGGTTACACCGCCAGCCTCTGGCAGGCCGACCAACCACCCGCCAACGACCAGGAACAACGCCTGCGCCGCGAGCGCTGGGCGGTGATTATCGCCGTGCTCCTGGCGCTGCCGCTGGTGCTGCCGATGGTGGTGCAACCCTTCGGCCTGCACTGGATGCTCCCGGCGTGGGCGCAATTCGCCCTGGCCACCCCGGTGCAATTCATCCTCGGCGCGCGTTTTTACGTCGCCGCGTTCAAAGCCGTGCGCGCCGGTGCCGGCAACATGGACCTGCTAGTGGCCCTGGGCACCAGCGCCGGGTATGGCCTGAGTATTTACGAATGGGCCGTGGCCCCCGCCGGGCACATGCCGCACCTGTACTTTGAAGCCTCCGCCGTGGTGATCGCCCTGATCCTGGTGGGCAAATACCTGGAAAGCCGCGCCAAACGCCAGACCGCCAGCGCCATCCGCGCCCTCGAAGCCTTGCGCCCGGAGCGGGCGATCCAGGTGATCGACGGCCGCGAGCAGGACGTGGCCATCAGCGCCCTGCGCCTGGATGACCTGGTGCTGGTCAAGCCCGGCGAGCGCTTCCCCGTGGACGGTGAAGTGGTCGAAGGCCAAAGCCACGCCGACGAAGCCCTTATCAGCGGCGAAAGCCTGCCCGTGCCCAAGCAACCGGGCGACAAAGTCACCGGCGGCGCCATCAATGGCGAAGGCCGCTTGCTGGTGCGCACCCAGGCCCTGGGCGCCGAAACCGTGCTGGCACGGATCATTCGCCTGGTCGAAGACGCCCAGGCCGGCAAGGCACCCATCCAGAAACTGGTGGATAAAGTCAGCCAGGTGTTCGTCCCCGTGGTGCTGCTGATCGCCCTCGCCACCCTGATTGGCTGGTGGTGGTACGGCGCGCCGCTGGAAGTGGCAGTGATTAACGCCGTCGCCGTGTTGGTGATCGCCTGCCCGTGTGCCCTGGGCCTGGCCACGCCCACCGCGATCATGGCCGGTACCGGCGTGGCCGCGCACCACGGCATCCTGATTAAAGACGCCGAAGCCCTGGAGCGGGCCCACGAAGTCAGCGCCGTGGTCTTCGACAAAACCGGCACCCTGACCTCCGGCAAACCGCAGATCGCCCACCTGCAAGCCCTGGACGGTGATGAAAACACCCTGCTGCAACTGGCCGGCGCCCTGCAACGCGGCAGCGAACACCCCTTGGCCAAAGCCGTGCTCGACGCCTGTGACGAACGTCAATTGCCGGTGGCCGATGTCAGCGCCAGCCAATCCCTGACCGGGCGCGGCATCGCCGGCACCCTCGATGGCCGCCAATTGGCCCTGGGCAACCGCCGCATGCTGGTGGAAAGCGGCCTGGACCAAGGCGCGCTCAACGCCCTGGCGCAAGACTGGGAAACCGAAGGCCGCACCCTGTCCTGGCTGATCGAACAGAGCCCGCAACCCCGTGTACTGGGCCTGTTCGCCTTTGGCGACACCCTCAAGCCCGGCGCCCTGCTGGCCGTGCGCGAACTGACCGCACAAGGCATCAGCAGTCATTTGCTTACCGGTGACAACAGTGGCAGCGCCAAAGTGGTGGCCGAGGCCCTGGGCATCCGCGACGTGCACGCTGAAGTGCTGCCCGCCGACAAAGCCGCCACCGTGGCGCACCTGAAGAAAACCGGCGTCGTGGCGATGGTCGGCGACGGTATCAACGACGCCCCGGCGCTGGCGGCGGCCGATATCGGCATCGCCATGGGCGGCGGCACGGACGTGGCCATGCAAGCGGCCGGCATCACCCTGATGCGCGGCGACCCACGCCTGGTGCCCGCGGCCCTGGAAATCAGCCGCAAGACCTACGCGAAAATCCGCCAGAACCTGTTCTGGGCCTTCATCTATAACCTGGTGGGCATTCCGCTGGCCGCGTTTGGCCTGCTCAACCCGGTACTGGCCGGCGCGGCGATGGCGCTGTCGAGCGTCAGCGTCGTGAGCAACGCCCTGCTGCTCAAAACCTGGAAACCCAAAGACCTGGAGAAAGCAGAATGAACATCGGCCAAGCAGCCCGCCAAAGCGGTCTGAGCGCCAAAATGATTCGCTACTACGAGTCCATCGGCCTGCTCAAACCCGCACAGCGCAGCGACAGCGGCTATCGCCTGTACAGCAGCGACGACCTGCACTCGTTGGCGTTTATCAAGCGCTCGCGGGATCTGGGGTTTTCCCTGGAAGAAGTCGGCAAGTTGCTGACCCTATGGCAGGACCGGCAACGGGCCAGCGCCGACGTGAAGGCGCTGGCGCGCCAGCATATTCTGGAGCTGGAGCTGAAAATCCGCGAACTGGGGCAATTGCGCGACACCTTGCAGGACCTGGTGGAGCACTGCCAGGGCGACGACCGCCCCGACTGCCCGATCCTCAAGGAACTGGCCAGCGGCCCCTGCTGCGCCTGACTGGCAGACCAAAATCACCCTGTAGAGGCCGGTCTGTGGGAGCGGGCTTGCCCGCGATAACGGTGCATCAGGCAGCCCGCCAGCGCGGGCAAGCCCCTTGCGGCAGGCTCGCCCAACGCCGCCATCAGAACTGCGGCGTGTACTTGACGCTGAACATCAGGTTGCGCGGGTCGCCGAAGTTGTTGTTGCCGTCCAGTTGGCTGTACCCGGAGATGATGTAGCGCTTGTCGAACAGGTTGTTGGCGTTGACCGCCAGGCCGATTTGCGGGGTGGCCTGGTAGGCCAGGCGCGCATTCCACACCGTGTAGCCGGGGATTTTGTAGGTGCGCTCATCGCCCAGGGTGTGGCTCTGGCTGGTAAAGCCCAGGCCCGCACTGACGCGGCTCAAGTCACCCGGCAACTGGTAGTCGCTCCACACCCGCAGCATATGCTTGGGCGTCCAGGGGCTGAATACCTGGCCTTTCTTGTCGGGATCTTCGAGGAACTTGGTGGTATTGAAGGTATAACCGGCAAACAGTTGCAGGCCGCTGAACACTTCGCCGCTGATTTCCGCGTCCACACCCTGGCTGCGCACTTTCCCGGACGCCGCCGAGCAATACCAACCGTCGCATTCACGCCCGCCGGCCATGTCGGTCACGGCGCGGTTCTTGTGGTCGTAGCGGAACACCGCCAGCGAGGTGTTGACCCGCCCGTCCAGCAACTCGCCCTTGAGGCCCAACTCATAGTTGCTGCCGATGATCGGCTTGAGCACCGCGCCATCGGTGGAGCGCACGCTCTGCGGCTCGAACACGTCGGTGTAGCTGGCGTACACCGCCCACTCGCGGCTCAGGTCATAAACCAGGCCCAGGTACGGCGTGACTTCGCCGGTTTCGGTCATGGCGCTGGCCTGCGCCGCACTGCCGGGGAAGGTGGCGCGGTACACGGTGTCTTTGTAGCTGTAGTCGTACTCGCTCACGCGGGCACCGACCACGGCGGTCAGCGGTTCGGCCAACTTGACCCGCCAACTGCCATACATGCCTTTCTGGCGGATGTCGTATTCGCTGAAGCTGCTGCGCCCGCCGTTCTTGCTCATGATCTCGTCGTAGCTGGGCTCGGGGCGGTTGTGGTCGATGTCGAAAATCGTGCCACGGTCCTCGAACTGGCGTGCCCACATGTCATCGGAGGTGAGCTTGGAGTAGTTGCCGCCCAAGGTGATTTCCTGGGCCAGGGAAAACGCCTCGAACCGGCCGTTGACGAACAGGTCCAGGCCCAACTTGGTGGAGTCGAAATCGGTGATCCAGTCGGCGTACTCCACGCCGCTGCCATCGGGCTCAAGGCCATTGCCGGCGCTCTGGATACGTTGCTGCTTGGACGAATTGGTTTCCTTCATGCCCACCGCCGCGACCTTGAGTTTCCAGTCGTCGTTGAAGCGGTGCTCCAGGTCGGCGTAGACCGTGCTCTGCTCGATATCGGCCTGGTTCCAGCGCGCGCCGGTGTAGGTCGAGCGCGGCACCTTGAGCGGCGAGCCGTTGGCGTAACGGGGCAAGCCGCGAATCATCGGCCGCGAGTCGTCGTCGGTGTAGCTCATGCCCACGCCCAGGGTGGTGTCGGGAGTAAGGTCGAAATCCAGGGCGCCATACAGCGAGTGGGTTTTGCTGTGTTCGTAGTCGATGAACGATTGGCTCTGGTCTTCGTCGGCGACAAACCGCCCGCGCACCGTGCCCTCGGCGTTGAGCGGCCCGCCCGCGTCCAGCTGCAGGCCGTAGTGGTCCCAACTGCCGGCCTTGGCGGTCAGCGCCACGGTGGGCGCAGCCTGGCCGCGCTTGCGCACCAGGTTCACCGCGCCACCCGGGCTGCCGGTGCCCTGGAGCAGGCCGGCGGCGCCGCGCAGGATTTCCATGCGGTCGAAGAAAATCAGGTCCTGGATACCCCAGTTGCCCAGGGCGTAGGTGTTGCGCGGGATGGCCACGCCATCGTATTGCCATAGATCGATCTGAAAACCCCGCGCCGACAGCACCATGCCTTTGCCCACGCCTTGCACACCGACTACGCCAGTGGTCTGGTTGGCCGCATCGCGCAGGTCCACCAGGCCTTGGTCGTCCATTTGTTTGCGGGTCATCACCGTGACCGACTGGGGGATCTCCTTGAGGGTCTGGGTGCCTTTGCCAATGGTCACGGCGCGGGCCGCGTAAGACTGGGTGCCCTCGCTGGTGGCGCTCAAGGCCTGGGCGTTGACGGTGGTGGCCCCCAGCTCCAGGGCGCTACCGCCTTGGGCCTGGGGCTGTACGCTGAAGTTGCCGCTGTCGGTGATGCGCAACTCCAGGCCCGTGCCGGCCAAGGCCTGTTGCAGGGCCTGCACGACAGTCATGTCGCCGCGCAGGGCGGCGGCCCGTTTGTCGGCCACCAGGGCCGAGGGCAGGGAAATCACCTGGCCGCTCTGGCTGGCGATGGCGTTGAGGGTGCGCGCCAGGCTCGCGGCCGGCAGGTCGAAATGCAGCACCTGCTGCGCCGCCTCAGGGGCGGCGATAGCCATCAGCGACGGGTTGGCGGCAGCCAGGGCAATAGCCACAGCGAGGGCACGGGGCCAGGGTGTGTACACGGCGTTCTCCTGAATTTAAGTGGGCGATATCAGGAGATAGGTGGGCCGAGAAATGAAAACCGGACACGAATGAGAAGAATTCACAAAAATAGTTTCAACGCCGCGGGCCGAGCAAGGTCAGCCACGGGCCGTAGTGCTCGACCGTAATCGGCAGGGTTTCGGCCAACGCGGTCAGCGCCCGGTCCGGCTCGTCGAGGGGGAACACACCCTGCACCCGCAACTGGCGGATCTGGGGGGCCACGCGAATGATGCCGCGCCGGTACGGGCGCAACGCATCGACCACCGCCAGCAGCGGCTCGTCGAGCACACTCAGGCGCCCTTGCAGCCAATCGCCGCGGTGGCTTTCGTCGCTACTCAACGCCTCGATCCGCGCGGCGTGGAGCAACGCAGCCTGGCCTTGCTGCACATCCCGCGAGGTGCCGTCCGCGAGGCTGGCGCGCACCGCGTGTTCCAGCACCACCACGCGGGTGGCCTCGGCCTCTTGGCGCACCAGGAAACGGGTGCCCAGGGCGCGGATTTCGCCTTGGGCAGTGCGCACGCGAAACGGGCGGTTGGGGTCCGGGGCCACTTGCACGATCAACTCGCCGGCGCGCAGGTACAGCAAGCGCTGGCCGGCCTCGAAACGCACATCCACGGCGCTGTTGGCGTTGAGGCTTAACTGGCTGCCATCGGCCAGGCTGAACTGGCGGCGCTCGCCGGTGCCGGTGCGTTTGTCCGCCAGTAACATCTGCCCGGGTGTGCTCTGCGCCCCCAGCCACAGGCCCCCCGCCAGCACGCCGAACCCGGCGAGGCCGCGCAGCACCTGGCGCCGCGATGTGCCCGGTTGCAGCAGCACTTCCCGCGCCTGGCCGGGGGCGCGTGGCTCCAGGCTGCGCAAGGTGTCGTAGGCGCCGCCCAGGCGCAGCTGCAAATGCTCCCAGGCCTGGGCATTGGCCGGGTCGCGGGCCAACCACGCGGCCAAACCGGCCTGCAATTGCGGGTCGGCCTGGCCGCTGCGCAGGCGCACCATCCAATCGATGGCCTGCTCGCCCGCCCGGTCCAGGGCGGCGCGGCTCACGGCGCCACCTCGGCCAGGTACACCTGGCGCAGGGCCTGCTTCATATAACGGCTGACCGTGCGCTCGGACACGCCCAAACGCCGGGCGATCGCCACGTAGCTCAAACCGTCGAGTTGGCTGTAGAGGAAGGCGCTTTTCACAATCGCGGGCAACCCCGCCAGAGCACGGTCAATGGCACTCAAGGCTTCGATCAGCAAGGCCTGTTCTTGCGGCGAGGGCGACAATTGCTCGGGCAACGCGGCGAGGCGTTCCAGGTAGGCGATTTCCAATTGGCGGCGCCGGTGGCGGTCGAAAATCAGGCGCCGGGCGATGGTCGACAGGTACGCCCGCGGCTGCAGGATCTGCTCCGGGTCGATGCGCGAGGCCAGCACCTGGCAGAAGGTTTCCGCCGCCGTGTCCTCGGCATCGGCGTGGTTGCGCAGGTGCCGTTGCACATGCTGCAAGAGCCAGCGGTGATGGTCACTGAAGAAGAAACCGAGCTTGTTGGAAGGGGCGGACACGGGCACAGATCCCACGGCATAAATATGAATAGTTCTCATTCTATAGAGATGGGCAGCGTTACAGCAATTCGCCATCAGCCTGGCGGCCGCCAATCCAATGAAAAAGGCCCCGGCAGAAACTGCCGGGGCCTTCAGTGGCCATATCCCTATGGCCTTGCGCGTGAACCACTCGGGAGCGATGACGTAATACTGGATCGCCGATCGCTCCCCTTCTCCCGGTCCAAGCGAGAAGCTTGCGTGTTACTCGGATTTCAGGCCGTCAGCCGATACCGCTTTAACGCCTTTGATTTTCTTGGTGATGGCTACTGCGATGTCCTTCTGAGCGTCGGTTACCGCCACTTCGGAAGACAGGGAAACCACGCCTTTGTTGGTTTCGACTTTGATATCGGTGCCTGGAATGCCTTTTTCGGTCAGCAGGTCAGCCTTGACCTTGGTGGTGATCCAAGTGTCGGTAGTGGTTTCTTTCGCCTTGGTCACTTCACCGGCCGCCAGGGTCATTGGTGCCTGGGAGGTTTGGGCGAAAGCCACGTTGGCCATGGTCAGGGTCAGTGCGGTAGCAGTTGCGGCAGCGATAGCGAACTTCTTCATACGAGTAACTCCTGTTTTTCTAGAAGGTCTGCGCCGTAGAGCTGTGTGGCGTCAGGGTTAACAGGGTTATTGCAGGGGCTGTGCCAACTTTTGCACAGCAAATAATCCCTTATTAATCAACACGTTATAAAAAACACAAAAAACCACGGTCATGCAATTTGCATGACCGCGAGGTTTCTTGCGTGCAAGTTGCGGCTTCTGCCATCAGGTACTGCTGGCGCCGCAACCTTTGGGCGCGTAATCGGCTGGCACACTGGTGGCGCAGCTCCAGCCTTCGGCCTGGGTACGGCTCAGGGTGACGGTTTCGCCCAGAGCCGGCGCCGGGGCATTGGCCAGGGTACAGGTGATGGCCCCCGCCCCGGTGGCTGCGGAGCCGGAAGCGTCCAGGGTGCAGTTGGCGGTGCTGGGGCGGCCGCCAATCAGCGCCAGCGTGGGGTCGGTGCCTTGGTTTATCAGGTCTTCAAAGGCCACTTTCAGCGCCGCGACCTCGGCCAGGGCAGCGGTAACCGTGGCCCTGGCCTGGTATTTGGAATACAGCGGCAAGGCCACGGTGGTCAGAATGCCGATGATCGCGACCACGATCAGCAGTTCGAGCAGGGAGAATCCTTTCTGGCGAGGCATGGGCCAACTCCTGGTTTTGCGTAAGGTCATGTGACCGGGAAGCCCACGGTGCATAGCTTGTGCCAAGGCTACAGCCCCACCGCTACGGGGCGTTCGGCCCAGGCTGGCGTTTTGCCCCCTGGCAAATCCGCGCCCAACCTGCCCTTTTCCGTCACCGCCCTGCCATGTGCCGGGCCCATGCTGGCGGCTAGGCTTAGGCACTTCGTCAGGGCGACCCAAGGACTCAAGGATGAGCACGAAAACCTCCGTATTCACCTGGGAAGGCATCGACCGCCAGGGCCTGCGTAAAACCGGCAAACTCAGCGCCGCCGACCTGCCGCTGGTCAAGGCCCGCTTGCGCCAGCAGGGCATTACGGCGCACCGGGTGCGCAAAAAAACCGCGCCGCTGTTCGCCCCGCGCCACCGGATCAACGCCATGGACATGGCCCGCTTCACCCGCCAACTGGCCACCCTGGCCAAGGCCGGCGTGCCGCTATTGCAGGCGCTGGAGCTGATGGCCCAGGGCGGTGCCGAGGCGCAGTTGGGCCCACTGGCGCGCCAGCTCAAACAGGACATCGCCGCCGGCAGCAGCCTGGCCACGGCGCTGCGCAACCAGCCGCGGTACTTCGACACGCTCTACTGCAACCTGATCGACGCCGGGGAGCAGGCCGGCGCCCTCGATACCCTGCTCGACCGCGTCGCCACCTATCAGGAAAAAAGCGAGCGGCTCAAGGCCAGGGTGAAAAAAGCCCTGGTCTATCCGCTGGCAGTGGTGGTGGTCGCGGTGATCGTCAGCGCGATTCTGCTTATCAAGGTGGTGCCGCAATTCCAGAGCCTGTTCAGCAGTTTTGGTGCGCAGCTGCCGGCATTCACCTTGCTGGTGATTGCTTTGGCCGAGTTTCTCCAGGCCTGGTGGGCAGTGTTGTTCACCGTAGCCGTGGCGGCCGCTGCCGCACTGCGCCAGGGCCTGCGGCGCTCGGCGTGGTGCCGCGATGCCCTGGACCGCTGCCTGCTGCGCCTGCCGCTGGTGGGCACTTTGCTCTATAAGTCCGCCCTGGCACGTTACGCCCGCACGCTGGCCACCACCTTCGCCGCCGGGGTGCCGCTGGTGCAGGCGCTGAACTCGGTGGCCGGGGCCATGGGCAGCCGCCGCTTCAGCGACGCCGTGCGCGAGGTGAGCGCAGCGGTGGCCAGCGGCACCCAATTGCATGTCGCCATGGGCCACTGCGGGTTATTCACGCCGATGGCGATCCAGATGACGGCCATTGGCGAAGAATCCGGCACCCTGGAGCTGATGCTGGAAAAAATCGCGACCTTCTACGAGGATGAAGTCGATCACTGGGTCGATAACCTGACCAGCCTGCTGGAACCGTTCATCATGGCGGTTCTGGGGGTGATCGTCGGCGGCCTGGTGGTTGCCATGTACCTTCCCGTTTTCCAACTCGGCACAGCGATCTGAACATGCCCTTGAGTGATTTCCTCGCCGCCCACCCCGTAGCGTTCGCCACCCTGGCCCTGGTGCTGGGGCTGGTGGTCGGCAGTTTCCTGAATGTGCTGGCCTGGCGCCTGCCCACGATGCTCGAGCGCGACTGGCGCGCCCAGGCCCTTGAAGCACTGGCACTGCCCGCCGAACCACCCGGCCCCACCTTCAACCTGCTGCTGCCCCACTCCCATTGCCCCCATTGCGCCCGACCGGTGCGGCCGTGGCACAACATTCCGCTGCTCGGCTACCTGCTGCTGCGCGGCCGCTGCGCCGACTGCCAACACCCCATCAGCCCCCGCTACCCGCTGGTGGAACTGGCCTGCGGCGTGCTCTCGGCTTTTGTCGCCTGGCACCTGGGCCCGGGCTGGGCCTGCGCCGCGTTGCTGGTGCTGTCCTGGGGCTTGCTGGCCTTGAGCCTGATCGACGCCGAGCACCAATTGCTGCCGGACGTGCTGGTGCTGCCGCTGCTGTGGCTGGGGTTGATCGTCAACAGCTTCGGCCTGTTCGTGCCCCTGGGCGACGCGCTGTGGGGTGCGGTGGCCGGTTACCTGAGCCTGTGGTCGGTGTATTGGCTGTTCAAATTACTGACCGGCAAGGACGGCATCGGCCAGGGTGATTTCAAACTGCTGGCCCTGCTCGGCGCCTGGGGCGGCTGGCAGGTGCTGCCTTTAACGATCCTGCTGTCGTCCCTGGTGGGCGCCGTGCTTGGGCTGATCTGGCTGCGCCTGCGGCGTGCGCAAAGCACCACGCCCATTCCGTTTGGCCCGTATCTGGCGATTGCCGGCTGGATTGCCTTGCTCTGGGGTGGTCAAATGGCCGACTTCTATTGGCAGTTTGTCGGTTACTGATGAATACCTCTGTAAACACACCCTGGGTCCTGGGCCTGACTGGCGGCATCGGCAGCGGTAAAAGCGCGGCGGCCCAGCGGTTTATCGAATTGGGCGTGCACGTGGTGGACGCCGATCACGCCTCGCGCTGGGTGGTGGAACCGGGGCGCCCGGCCCTGGCGCAGATCGCCGAGCATTTCGGCCCCGGCGTGCTCCAGGCCGACGGCCAACTCGACCGCGGCGCGTTGCGTGCGCTGATCTTTCAGGAGCCCCACGAGCGGCGTTGGCTGGAGGCATTGCTACACCCGCTGATCGCCCGGGAAATCGCCGACAACCTGGCCAGCGCCACATCGCCCTACGCCATTTTGGTGTCGCCGCTGTTGATCGAGGCCGGGCAGCGGGCGATAACCCAGCGGGTGTTGGTGGTGGATGCGCCGCAGCCCCTGCAAATTGCGCGTACCCTGCTGCGCGACCAAACCAGCGAAGAACAGGTGCAGGCGATTCTCAAGGCCCAGGCCAGCCGCGAAGAACGCCTGCGTCATGCCGATGACGTGCTGGTCAACGACCGCGACCTCGCCTGGCTGCACAGTGAAGTCGAGCGGTTGCATCACTTTTACCTAACCTTGCGTGGAGGCCAGTCATGAGCCAACCCCTGACCGTCGAATGCCCAACCTGCGGCGCACCCGTGGAATGGAACGCCAGCAATGCCAACCGGCCCTTTTGTTCAGACCGCTGCAAACTGATCGACCTCGGCGCCTGGGCGGCCGAAGAACACAAGATCCCGGTCGCCCCGGACGCCGAAGACGACCTGTTCAGCGACGACCTGCCGCCGCGCGCGCACTAAGGCTGCGGCCCCTGTGGGAGCGGGCCCGCCGGCTCCCACCGGCTCAGGGGTGCCAGCCCTAAGGCCGCATAAAACCGTAATCCTGGCCGTCGTCCAGGTTTTCGGCCAAGAACTGCAGTTCATCGGCCAAGTCTTCCAGGCTGCGCACGCCCTTGCTCTGTTGCACCACCGCACTGAGTAAGGCGCGTAGGCTCAGGCCCGGGTCAAAACCCACCTCTTGTGCGCAATCGAGACTTTGCCGCAGTTCCTGCCGTGCCCATTCGTAAACGCTCATGACGCTGCTCCTGAGAAATTTCCCAGAGCATGCGACGCGGCCCCCGGGCCGTCCTTGACGTGGATCAACCTCGCGGGCGCCGTTGGTCGTCGTCGTTCCAGGGCGCCGAGAGGTAGCGTGTGCGGTTGAAGGTTTCCAGCCATTCGGGGCAAAACACCACCAGGGCGCTGACCAACATGCCGTTGATAAAGGCCTCGGGGAAAATAATCAGCCACAGGTAGCCGACAAAATCCTCCAGCCACTCAGGCATGGCGAACACGCCGTCAACCCACAGCAGCCCCAGCGTGGCCAGCAGGCACAACAAGGCGGCCAGCGCCGCCGCGAAGAAACCTGAACAAAAAATGTACACGAAGGGGTTGCGCGGCTGCGCCCGTTCCACCAGCAAGGCGCAGCATTCGGTGACCAGCACCGGCAACAGGATCAACAGGCTGCCGTTGACCCCCAGTGCCACCCAGTCCTGGCGCCCCAGCAGGGCCAGGCCGATTTGCGCCACCAGGCCGCCGACTATGGCCAACGGCCAGTCCAGCAGCAGGGTGACCACAGTCATGCCGATAAAGTGGTAGGACACGCCGGTGTCGAAGTCGCGGCGCATCAGCCACAGCAAAAACAGTGCGAACACCGTGCCGAACAGCAGGTGCTGGCGGCGGGTGTCGCTGAACAACTCGACCCACGGCGAACGCAGCAGGGCCCAGGCCAGTACCGGCAGGTAAATCAGCCAACCGACCAGCAGGCTGGTGCCCGACAGCAGTTCGGCGCCGATCATGGCAGCGGCTTCTCCAGCGCCTCGCGCAGGCTGGCGGCGTTATCGAATTCGCGCACCTGCTGCACCTGGCCGTGGTCCAGTTGCAGCCACAGCACTTTGTCCGCCGCGCCCGGGTATGCCGCCACTACCTGGCCATCACGGTCGAGCATGACCCGATACGGGTAATCGCGCATGGCGGGGATGGCGAACATCCGCGCGATCAACTTGGGCATCGGTTCGATATTGGCGACGAACACCGCGTCGCGGGCTTCGAGGTAGCCCTTGGGCTGGTCCAGCAGCACGGCTTTGACCAGTTTGGCGCCGTCCATGGTGCGCGCCACCAGCAGGGTGCGGGTCTGGTCGTTGAGGCTGTAGCTCTGGTCGAACTGGTCGAGCAGGGTCCAGGGCGCCAGTTTCTCGCCCACTTCCAACGCCTGCGCCCACAGGGGCATGAGGCTCAAGATCACCACCGGGAAAAATTTCACTGCCGACTCCTTGCCTGGATAAACGAGCCGCCAGTCTACACCCGCCCCGCCGCGCGAGCGTCAAGCCCAGTGTCGCGGGTCGTTCATCACCGCTTCGTGCGCGGCGAAGACTTGGGGCAGCTCAGCCTGGAGAAAGTCCACCCAGGTGCGCACCTTGGCGTCGAGAAAGCGCCGCGACGGGTACAGCGCGTAGACGTTGCGCTCGCGCAGGCGATAGGCGGGCAGCAAGCGCAGCAAGCGGCCTTCACTGAGCGGGCGGGTGGCGGCGTAGAACGGCACCAGGCTCACGCCCATGCCCGCCTCCGAGGCGTTGACCATGGATTCAGCGACGTTGCTTTGGAAGGTCGGCCCCGGCAGGACGCCCTGCTCGCCCGCCGCATCGTGAAACTGCCATTGGTCGCTGTACATCGGGTCGAGCAGGCGCAAGCAGCAGTGCTCGTTCAGCGCCGCCGGGCTGGCCGGCACACCGTGGCGCTGCAGGTACGCGGGCGAGGCGAACGGCGCGCTGTAGATCTGCCCGATGACCTGGGCGACGAACTGGGAATCGGCCAGTTCCTGGGCGATGGAAATCACCACGTCGTGGCCTTCTTCCAACGGGTCGGGGTTGCGCTGGGACAGGCTCAGTTCGAACACCACGTCCGGGTACAGCTCGCAGTAGCGGGCGATCAGCGGGGTTATCAGCATGCCGAGGCCGTGCAGGGTATGCACGCGCAAGCGCCCGCTGGGCTTGAGGTGGGCGCCACGGGCTTCGGCGGTGGCCACTTGCATTTCTTCGAGGATCTGCCGCCCGCGCAGCAAAAAGCGCTCGCCGGCGTCAGTCAGGCCCAGGCGCCGGGTGGTGCGTTGCAGCAGGCGCGCCTGCACGTGCTGCTCCAGGTCCGCCACCAGGCGCGAGACCTGCGCGGTCGAAAGATCCAGGGCCTGTGCCGCAGCCGTAAAGCTGCCGCTATCGACCACCTGCACGAACACCCGCAGGCTATTGAGTACATCCATAAAGCCTCCGGGGCCTGTGACTGTTGCGTTTGATGTAAGGCTGCATCAGGCGAACGCGGCTTTTTCCTACAGCAGCGAGGGCTAAACTGTACACATCAGCTCACATATACAAGAGGCCACCATGAAAACCCTGCTCAGTTTGTTCCTCGCCCTTGTCGCCACCAGCGCCCTGGCCGGCGAACCCACCCTGGACGTCGCCAAAGTCGTGTCTATCAGCGATATCCCCAACGTCTGCGACGTGGTGCCGGCCACCATGGTCTATATCGACCACCAAGGGCAAACCCATAGCGTCACTTACATGGTGATGGGCGATTGCGGCGGCCCGGCCTAAGCCCGCCGCAACCGATTGGCGCCGCGCCAGGCCAACGCCAGGTTGGCCGCCCCGGCGCCGGTCACAGCAGGGTCCAGGTGTAGCTGAGGATCAGGCGGTTTTCGTCGATATCGCTGCGGTAGTTGGAACGCGCCATCACGTTGCGCACGCGCATGCCCAGGCCTTTGAGGGTGCCGCTCTGGATCACGTAGCCCAGGTCCAGGTCGCGCTCGCGGTCCTTGCCCTCGAACCCCTTGCCGGTGTCGACGTTGTTACCGGAAATGTAACGCACGGTGCTGGTCAGGCCGGGCACGCCCAGGGCGGCGAAATCGTAGTCGTGGCGCACCTGCCAGGAGCGTTCGTCGGTGTAGGCAAATTCATAGGTGGGCACTTCGTTGCCCAGGGGCGTGACGTTGGCGAACACCCGCGGGAACGCGCTGTCGCCGAACATCCCCTGGTAGCCGACGTAAAAGGTGTGACCGCCGCGCTTGGCCGACAGCAGGGAGAAAAACGCCTGGTTGTCGATGTTGCCCAGTAGTTTTTTGCCGTCTTCGCGCGAATCGTAAAAGCCTAGGTTGGCTCCCAGGGTCCAGTCGCCCAACGGTTCGCTGTGCTTGAGGCCCAAAAAGCGCTGGTGGTAGATGTCTTCCAACTGGCCGAACCAAGCGCTGGCCGAGGTGCGTTTGTCGTTGAACACATAGTCGGCCCCGGCAAAGTTGAAGCCGTCGCTGCTGACCTGGCGTTGCGGCACGTGGCCGAGCATGGCTTGCAGCTTGTCGTCGCCCGCCTCGTTGCGCAGGCTGGTGGATTTCAAATGGCCACCCTGCAAGGTCAAGCCGTTGATTTCGCCGGACGTGACGCTGGCCCCCTGATAACTCGGGGGAAGCAGGCGGATATCACTGAAGGCCAGCACCGGCAGGTTGGGCTGCAATTCGCCGATGCGCAGTTCGGTCTTGGAGACGCGCACTTTCAACGCCCCGGCGAGGCGGCTGTAGTCATCCGCCGCACGGCCGTCGTCCTGCACCGGCAACAACCCGGTGTTGACCCGGTCGGGGCTGCTGTCGAGCTTAAGCCCCAGCAAGCCGATCACGTCCAGGCCAAAACCGACGGTGCCCTGGGTGTAGCCCGATTTAACGTTGAGGATAAAACCCTGGGCCCACTCCTCTGCCTTGGACTGTTGATTGGCGCCGACGATGTCGGAAAAGTCGCGGCTGAAGTAGTAGTTACGCGCCTGCAAGGTCGCCGTGGTGTCCTCGATAAAGCCGCTGTCGGCGGCCAGCACGGAGGTGGAACAGCCCAGGCCGATAGCCAGGGACAGGACGCAAGGGGTGCTCTGGAAGGTCTGTTTCATCGTTTGGCTCTTATTGTTATTGATCGACAGGTGGCACACGAACGCGGCAGCGCCCGGGCGGCCGAGGGCATGGAAACGGGGTGGAAAATCAGGCGTGGATCAGGGGCGGCGCGCCACCTCGCCGGGGGCGGCCACGACCGGCGCGGGCCGCCGGGCGTTGAGCAGGACATGGGCGGCAATGCCGAAGATCAGGCCCCAGAATGCGGCGGACAAACCGAACAGCGACATACCCGAGGCCGTGGTGAGGAAGGTCACCAGCGCCGCTTCGCGGTCGTTGGGCACCGCCATGGCGCCGGCCAGGGCGCCGCCGATGGCGGCGAACAACGCCAGCCCCGCCAGCGCTGCGATCAGCTCCTTGGGAAAGGCCGAAAACAGCGAAACCAAGGTGGCGCCAAAAATCCCCAGCACCAGGTAGAACAGCCCGCCCACCACCCCGGCAACGTAGCGCTTGCTTGGGTCTTCGTGGGCCTCACGGCCAGTGCAGATGGCCGCGGTGATGGCGGCCAGGTTCAGCCCGTGGCAACCAAACGGCGCCAGCAACGCGGTGCCCAGGGCACTGCTGGCGATGATCGGGCTGGCCGGGGTGTTGTAGCCGCTGGCGCGCAGCACCGCCATGCCGGGCACAAACTGCCCGGTCAGCGCCACCATCACCAGGGGCAAGGCGATATTAAGGGTCGCGCTGAGGCTAAATTGCGGGGTGACCCACACCGGCGTCGCCAGGCCAATGACCAGGGCTTCACGGTGCAAATCGCCGGCGGCAAACGTGATAGCGCAACCCACCAACAACACCATCAGCACCGCATAGCGCGGCATCATGCGCTTGCACACCAGGTAGGTGACGAACATCGCCAGCACCAGCAACGGCTTGCCCTGCAAGGACACGAACAGGCCGGTGCCGAAGCTGAACAGAATCCCCGCCAGCATCGCCGCCGCAATGGCGCTGGGCAGTTTGCTGATGATCCGGTCAAAGGCCCCGCAAATGCCCACTGCGAAAATAATCAGGCTACTGACCAGGTAGGCGCCCACGGCCTCTTCCATGGAAATCCCCGGCAGCAACGCCACCAGCAGCGCCGAACCCGGCGCCGACCAGGCAATAATCACCGGCACCCGGTAGCGCAGGCTCAGGCCGATGCCCAACACGGCGCTGCCGATGGAAATCGCCCAAACCCAGGACGACAGCAGCTCCCGGGACATCTGCGCGCTTTCGGCAGCCTGGAAAATAATCACCAGGGGCCCGGCATAGGAAATCACCGTGGCAATAAACCCGGCCACTGCCGCAGACAGGGAAAAGTCATGGAAAAACGCTTTCATGGCACCTCACCGCAAGACTCATCTGGCAACCCGTGGCACAGGGCCTGGGTGCTCTTGTTCTATCGAACGTGGGCGACACGGCACGGCGCCGTGTCGCACCGGCTCAGGCGCGGGTGGGCGTCAGGGCCGCAGTGGCGCGGGTGGAACGTTGGCTGCTGATGGCAAACAAGGTCATCGCCACCGCCGCAATCGCGCCCGGTACGGCAAAGGCCATGAAATTCAGTTGCAGCGGCAGGCTGATGCCCAACAACGCCCCGCCCAGTAGTGGCCCGACGATAGCGCCGTTGCGGCCAATCCCGGAAGCCCAGCCAAGCCCCGTGGAACGAATGGCCATGGAGTAGAACTGCGCGGCGCAGGCGTACAGCAGAATCTGCGAACCGATGGTGGTGGCCCCGGCAATGGCGATCAGCAGGTACAGCACCGGCGTCGGGCTCTTGAAGCCCAGCAAGGTGATGGAGATGGCGGCCACGGCGAAGAACACCGCCAGCACCCGCGGCAGGTTGAGCTTGTCGCCCAGCACGCCACCGCCCACCGCGCCGAAGATCGCGCCGAAGTTGAGCACCAACAGGAACGACAGGCTCGAACCCAGGCTGTAGCCGGCGTTGGCCATCAGTTTCGGCAGCCAGGAACTCAAGGCGTAAACCATCAGCAGGCAGCAGAAAAACGCCACCCACAGCATCAGCGTGCGCACGGCGCGGCCTTCGCGGAACAACTGCAACACCGGGGTGCCGGTGCCTTTGACTTCGCTCATGTGCAGTTGGTCGCTGCTTTGCGCGACGTAGCCCGGGTCGACCCGCTCCAGCACCTTGCGCGCTTCTTCGTTGCGGCCCTGGCGCAGCATGAAACCCACCGATTCCGGCAGGAAATACATAATCAGCGGCAGCATCAGCAGCGGCAGCACCGCCACGTAGAACACCGACTGCCAGCCGAAACTGGGGATCAGCACAATGCCCAGGCCCGCCGACAACATGCCGCCCACTGAATAGCCACTGAACATGATGGCCACCAGGGTGCTGCGGATTTTCTTCGGCGCGTACTCGTTCATCAGCGCCACCACGTTGGGCATCACCCCGCCAATGCCGAGCCCGGCAATGAAGCGGCAGATGCCGAATTCCGTGGGGTTGCGGGCAAAACCGTTGAGCACGGTGAAGCCGCTAAAAAGGATGACGCAAATGGTGATGGCTTTCTTACGCCCGATCTTGTCGGACAACGGCCCAAAAAACAGCGCCCCGAACATCATGCCAAACAACGCATAACTGCCCAGCGCCCCAGCCTCCAGGGGGGTGAGGCCCCACTCTTTCATCAGTACCGGCAGGACCACGCCGTAAATCACCAGGTTGTAGCCGTCGAAAATGATAATCAGGGCACACCAGAACAGCACCATCCAGTGGAAGCGGTTGAACCGAGCTTTGTCGATAACCTCATGAACGTCGATTTTGCGCATGGCATCTGTCTCTTGTTGTTGTTTTTGTAAACGATGAGCGAGAACGCCCTCGTTTTTATAGGCAGGCCATCGCAGGGTAGGCAGGCCCTGCGCCCTGCAATATCCGCTTTGTGCAGATCGCTATCCGTTTTGTGCAGGGGTGTTTCGCCTGTTTGCGGCCGGCGCCAGGAAAATGGGGGGTCTTCAAAAGCCCATTTGGGCGCTAAGCTGGGGCGATGGATGACTCAGATTACCTACGCCTGCTGACCATCGCGGCCGAGCAGGCCAACGCCTTTTTGTCCAACGCCCGCAAATGGGAGCGTGAACGCTGGGTGTGCCAGCGGCTTTTGCAGGGGTTGAACATCCCCTATCGCCTCGAAGAATTCAGCCCCGCGGGCGAACCGCCGGACGTGCTGTTTCGCGATGCCAATTTCGAGGTGTTTTTCGTCCTCGACGAGGGCCGGCGCCTCAACGATGAATGGCGCGACGAGTTACAGCGCCGGCGCACGGCGTTCTCCCTGAGCCAATTGGTGCGCCGCGAAGCCAAGCCCCGACGCATCCCGGCCAACGACTTCCTGCTGCGGCTGGCGCCGACCCTGCGCAAAAAAGCCCACAACTATAAAGAGCGCGGCATGGACCTGGGCGAACTGGACATCATCGCCTTCGCCAGCCTCAAGCGCGAAGTGCTGGACCTCAACAGCCACTTCCCGCCGCCCACCGAATACCTGCGCCAGGGCTGGCGTTCGCTATCGCTGGTGGGCCCCACGTTCGCCCGCGTGCTGTTCGCCCACCCCGACGCGCCGGATTTTTTGCGCAACAACCTGGGGCGCAGCATCGTGTTCGATGTCGGGATCAGCCTGTGATGAGCCCCTTGCAAGAGCTGATTGCCCAAGTACCGCAGCAGGGCCGGGTGCGTTGGATTGGCGTGCGCCCCGAATCACGCGGGGCCATGGTCGAACTGGAGGCCGTCGAAGCCCGCCGCGAAGCGGGGCTGACGGGCGATCATGCCCGGCCAGGCCCGCGCAACGCACGGCAGGTGACGTTGATCCAGTGGGAGCATCTGGCCGTTATCAGCGCCTTGCTCGGCCGGGCACCGCAGCAGCCCGTCCAGGCCCAGGACCTGCGGCGCAACCTGGTCATCAGCGGTATCAACCTGTTCAGCCTCAAGGGCCGGCGCTTTCGCATCGGCCAGGCGATTTTCGAGACTACGGGCTGGTGCCAGCCCTGCGCACGCCTGGAGCAACGCCTGGGCCTGGGCACCTTTCAAGCAGTACGCGGCCATGGCGGAATCACTGCCCGGGTGATCCACAGCGGCATCATCCGCGTCGATGACCCACTGTGCGTCGAGCCGCTGTCCGAGACGGGCTATGCTCCCTTCAACCCCGGATAAACCGTTGTACCGCCCCTTCATTCAGCAACGTCTACCGACGAGGCCTTTATGACCAGCCGCCTGAACCCCGACGACCAAAAGCATGTCGAACAGTACCTGCAACTGTCCCAGAACCGCGTGGAGCGCCGCCCTTTTCGGCCGTGGCTGCTGCTGGCGGTGGTGCTGGTGACGGTGATCGCGCTCGGGTTGCTGAGCCGCCTCTTGAGTTACCTGACGCTATGAGCTGCCTGGCGCTCGCTCGGGTAACCGCACCGATTTTTTTAGCCTTGCGAGATATCCCCATGACTCATCGAATTGTCATTGTCGGCGGCGGCGCCGGCGGCCTGGAGTTGGCGACCCGCCTGGGTAAGACCCTGGGCAAACGTCGCACCGCCAGCGTGACACTGGTAGACGCCAACCTCACCCACATCTGGAAGCCGCTGCTGCATGAAGTGGCCGCCGGTTCGCTGAACTCCAGCGAAGACGAGCTCAACTATGTTGCCCAGGCGAAATGGAACCACTTCGAGTTCCAGCTTGGGCGCATGAGCGGGCTCGACCGCGAGCGGAAGAAAATCCAGTTGGCCGCCACTTACGACGAACAAGGCCTGGAGCTGGTGCCGGCCCGCGAACTGGGCTACGACTCCCTGGTGATCGCCGTCGGCAGCACCACCAACGACTTCGGCACCCAGGGCGCGGCGCAGCATTGCCTGTTCCTCGACACCCGCAAACAGGCCGAGAAATTCCACCAGCAACTGCTCAACCACTACCTGCGCGCCCACGCCGGGCAAACCGATGTGGTGCAGCAGATCAGCGTGGCCATCGTCGGCGCCGGCGCCACGGGGGTGGAACTGGCCGCCGAGCTGCATAACGCCGCCCATGAACTGGCGGCCTATGGCCTGGACCGGATTCTCCCGGAAAACATGCACATCACCCTGATCGAGGCCGGCCCACGGGTGCTGCCCGCCCTGCCGGAGCGGATCGGCGGACCGGTGCATAAAACCCTGGAGAAGCTGGGGGTCAACGTGATGACCAACGCCGCCGTCAGCGAAGTGACCGCCGACAGCCTGATAACGGCCGACGGCCAGGTGATTAACGCCAGCCTGAAAGTCTGGGCCGCCGGAATTCGCGCGCCAGGCTTCCTCAAGGACATCGATGGCCTGGAAACCAACCGCATCAACCAGTTGCAGGTGCTGCCCACCCTGCAAACCACCCGCGACGAAAACATCTTCGCCTTCGGCGACTGCGCGGCCTGCCCGCAACCGGGCACCGACCGCAACGTACCGCCCAGGGCCCAGGCCGCCCACCAACAGGCGTCCTTGCTGACCAAATCGCTGAAACTGCGGATCGAAGGCAAGCCACTGCCCAGCTACAAGTACACCGACTATGGCTCGCTGATTTCGCTGTCGCGGTTTTCCGCCGTGGGCAACCTGATGGGCAACCTGACCGGCAGCGTAATGCTCGAAGGCTGGTTGGCGCGCATGTTCTATATCTCGCTGTATCGCATGCACCAAATGGCGCTGTACGGCCCTTTCCGCACGGCAATGCTGATGCTGGGCAGCCGCATTGGCCGCGGCACCGAACCGCGCCTGAAGCTGCACTGATCCACACACTTTGTGGGGCTTGGTCCAGCCGACGATGGCGGTGTACCTCTCACACGTGCATGAGCTAGCAGATCACCATCGCGGGCAGGCCCGCTCCCACAGGGAGCGGGTCTGATCGGCACTCAACTTTTGCGCAGACAAAAAAAATCCCCGTATCTGTCGATACGGGGATTTTCAATATGGTCGGGGTAAGGGGATTCGAACTCCTGACATCCTGCTCCCAAAGCAGGCGCGCTACCGGACTGCGCTATACCCCGGAAAAAAAAGGCGACCTTTTCAAGTCGCCTTCTTCGATCATGGCTTTTGGCCGCTGATCTTAAGATTCGATCCCAGCAACGCTGGTTTCAAAAATGGTGGGTCGTGTGGGATTCGAACCTACGACCAATTGGTTAAAAGCCAACTGCTCTACCAACTGAGCTAACGACCCAAAAATGGTCGGGGTAAGGGGATTCGAACTCCTGACATCCTGCTCCCAAAGCAGGCGCGCTACCGGACTGCGCTATACCCCGGTTTGAAATTGGCTCCGTGACCAGGACTCGAACCTGGGACCCAATGATTAACAGTCATTTGCTCTACCGACTGAGCTATCACGGAACTACATATTTCAATTACATCTACTGCTTACTTCAGTCTCTTCTACCCGTTCACATCGCTGCGTTCGTGTGTCTGAGGCGCGCTATTCTACAATCTTAAAAACCCCTGTCAACCCTTTAAATTGCTTTTAAGACAATGATTTGCGACTTCTTTCAGTTTTCTTCTTGGGGAGAAGAAAGCCTTGGGCTGACATACTGCGGGGCGCACTTTACAAGCCTTTTCCTTTGAGTTCAACGCCCTACCGAAAAAAAAGGCCCCGCGATGCAGGGCCTCTACTTGGCGCGTCAGGACTGCACCTTAATGGAAAACAATCTCGTCGTTTTCCACCGTGGCCGTCACGCTCGCTCCCGGCAGGAAACTGCCAGAAAGGATCAACTGCGCCAGCGGGTTTTCGATCCAGCGCTGGATCGCTCGTTTGAGCGGCCGTGCGCCGTACACCGGGTCGTAACCCACCGCGATCAGCTTATCCAACGCTTCGCCGCTCAGTTCCAGTTGCAGCTCGCGCTCAGCCAGGCGACTGCGCAGGCGGCCCAACTGGATTTGCGTGATGCCAGCAATCTGATCCCGGGCCAGAGGCTCGAAGATCACCACTTCGTCGATCCGGTTGATGAACTCCGGACGGAAGTGCGTCGATACCGCATCCATCACCGCCGCACGCTGCGCCTCGCGATCACCCACCAGTTCCTGGATCTGCGCCGAGCCCAGGTTGGAGGTCATGACGATCACCGTGTTGCGGAAATCCACCGTACGCCCGTGGCTGTCCGTCAACCGGCCATCCTCCAGCACCTGCAGCAAGACGTTGAACACGTCCGGGTGGGCCTTCTCGACCTCATCGAGGAGGATCACCGAGTAAGGCTTGCGCCGCACGGCCTCGGTCAGGTAGCCGCCCTCTTCGTAACCCACATAGCCTGGTGGCGCACCTATCAAACGAGCCACGGAGTGTTTCTCCATGAACTCGGACATATCGATCCGCACCATCGCCTCTTCGGTATCAAAGAGGAATTCGGCCAAGGCCTTGCACAACTCGGTCTTACCCACACCGGTTGGGCCGAGGAACATGAACGAGCCGCTGGGGCGGTTAGGGTCCGACAACCCGGCACGGGAACGCCGCACCGCGTTGGCCACCGCCACCACCGCTTCGTTCTGGCCGATCACGCGTTGGTGCAACAGGCTTTCCATCTTCAACAGCTTGTCGCGCTCGCCTTCGAGCATTTTCGACACGGGAATGCCGGTCCACTTGGACACCACTTCGGCGATCTCTTCCTCGGTCACTTTGCTGCGCAGCAACTGGTTTTCGCTGTGGCCGTGCTGATCGACCATTTGCAGGCTGCGCTCCAGGTCCGGGATAACCCCGTACTGCAACTCCGCCATGCGGTTCAGGTCGCCTTTACGGCGTGCCGCTTCCAGTTCCTGGCGCGACTGCTCGATTTTCTGCTGGATCTGCGCAGAGCCTTGCACTTCGGCTTTCTCCGCGTTCCAGATCTCTTCCAGATCCGAGTATTCGCGCTCCAGGCGTTCGATTTCTTCTTGGAGTTTCTCCAGGCGTTTTTTCGCCGCCTCGTCGTCTTCTTTCTTCAAGGCCTGGGATTCGACCTTGAGCTGAATCAGGCGCCGCTCCAAGCGATCCAGCACTTCGGGTTTGGAGTCGATTTCCATACGGATACGGCTGGCCGCCTCATCGATCAGGTCGATGGCCTTGTCCGGCAACTGCCGGTCAGTGATGTAGCGATGGCTCAACTTGGCCGCCGCGATGATCGCGCCGTCGGTGATCGCCACTTTATGGTGAACCTCGTACCGCTCCTTGAGGCCACGCAGGATCGCGATGGTGTCTTCCTCGCTCGGCTCTTCCACCAGCACTTTCTGGAAGCGTCGCTCGAGCGCCGCGTCCTTCTCTATATATTGGCGGTACTCGTTGAGCGTGGTGGCGCCCACGCAGTGCAGTTCACCGCGCGCCAGGGCAGGCTTGAGCATGTTGCCCGCATCCATCGAGCCTTCGCCCTTACCGGCGCCGACCATGGTGTGCAGTTCATCGATGAACAGAATGATCTGCCCTTCCTGCTTGGACAGTTCGTTAAGCAAGCCTTTGAGGCGCTCCTCGAACTCGCCGCGGTACTTGGCACCGGCGATCAGCGCGCCCATATCCAGGGACAGCAGGCGCTTGCCTTTGAGGCCGTCCGGCACTTCGCCGTTGATGATGCGCTGGGCCAGGCCCTCGGCAATCGCGGTTTTACCCACGCCAGGCTCGCCGATCAGCACCGGGTTGTTCTTGGTGCGCCGTTGCAGCACCTGGATGGTGCGGCGGATTTCGTCGTCGCGACCAATCACCGGGTCGAGCTTGCCGTCTTCGGCGCGCTTGGTCAGGTCAACGGTGTACTTGTCCAGAGCCTGGCGCGATTCCTCGACGTTGGCATCGTTAACCGCTTCGCCGCCGCGCAGGTTGTTGATCGCGTTCTCCAGGGCTTTCTTGCTCACACCTTGGCCGAGCAGCAACTTACCCAGTTTGCTGTTTTCGTCCATCGCGGCGAGCAGCACCAGTTCACTGGAGATGAACTGGTCGCCCTTCTGCTGGGCCAGGCGATCGGCCTGGTTAAGCAGGCGCGCCAGGTCCTGGGACATGTTGACGTCCCCGGTGGGGTTCTGGATTTTCGGCAGTTGGTCGAGCTCTTTGCTCAGCTCTTTGCGCAAACTGTTGACGTCAAAGCCCACTTGCATCAGCAGAGGCTTGATCGAGCCGCCCTGCTGTTCAAGCAGCGCTTGCATCAAGTGCGCCGGCTCGATGGCCGGATGATCGAGGCCGACCGCCAGGGATTGGGAGTCGGACAACGCTAACTGTAATTTGCTGGTTAAACGGTCTATACGCATGAGTCACCTTCCTTTTGAGCAGGCCGGAGCTATGAACACATCCTGAATGAAGAAACCTGCCAGATACCGCTATAGATGCGGTCGATTCTGGGAGATTCAAGCGCTGTAAGGTTGACGCAGGTCAGCAGAGTCTAGTGCGCGAGCCAAATAAGGGAGGCAAATCGACCAGTGCGGGGGCTGCGGCGATAGGAAAAGAAGCGTGGGTCGCTGACCGTGCAGAAGCCGCCACCATACACCGCCGTGACACCACGGGCCGCCAGGCGCAGGCGCGCCAGCAGGTAGATGTCGGCCATAAACTTGCCCGCATTGGCACTGGGTACGAAGGCCTGCTGCGCTTCTGGCATCTGCCGCACGAAGGCCTCGCGCACTTCCGGGCCGACTTCAAAGGCCGTAGGCCCGATGGCGGGCCCCAGCCATACCAGCACCTGATCCGGCGCCACGGCGAGGCTGTCCAGAGTGGCTTCGAGCACGCCCGCCGCCAAGCCGCGCCAACCGGCGTGGGCCGCGGCCACGCGGGTGCCGGCGCGGTCACAGAACAACACGGGCAAGCAATCGGCGGTCATCGAGGTACAGGCAATGCCTGGGGTAGCGGTCCAGCTGGCGTCTGCCCGGGCGACCTGCGAAGGGTCGGCATGCACCACGTCTATGCCGTGGACTTGCTGCAACCAGGCAGGCGCGATGGAGAAATGGTCGGTGAGGCGCCGGCGGTTTTCGGCAACGGCCGCGGGGCTATCATCAACGTGATCGCCGAGGTTGAGGCTGTCGAACGGCGCCAGGCTGACGCCGCCCGTACGGGTGGTGACGCAGGCCTGTACCCCGGCCGGTGCAGGCCAGTCGGGGATCAGCCAGTCATTCATCCGATGAACGCCTCGCGGTCTTGCTTGAGCAGCGACAGCAACCAGACAAAGTCGTCCGGCAGCGGCGACTCCCAGCTCATGCGCTGACCGGTGGTCGGATGGTCCAGCTCCAGGAAACGCGCATGCAGCGCCTGACGCGGGAAGCTTTTAAGGGACTCGACCATGGTCACGCTGGCCGCCGGCGGGATGCGGAAGCGGCCGCCGTAGGCCGGATCGCCCACCAATGGGAAGTTGATGTGGGCCATGTGCACGCGGATCTGGTGGGTCCGGCCGGTTTCCAGCTTGACCCGCACGTGGGTGTGGGAGCGGAAACGCTCCAGCACGCGGTAGTGGCTGACGGCTTGCTTGCCCCCCTCCATTACCGCCATGCGCTGGCGCTGCTGGCCGTGGCGACCGATGGGCGCGTTGATCTTGCCGCCCGCCGTCACGACACCGATCACGATGCACTCGTAGATCCGGCTGACGCTGCGGCTCTGCAGCTGCGTCACCAACTGGGTCTGCGCCTGGATAGTCTTGGCCACCACCATCAGGCCGGTGGTGTCCTTGTCCAGGCGATGCACGATGCCGGCACGCGGCACGTTGATGATGTCCGGCACGTGGTGCAGCAGGGCATTGAGCAAGGTGCCATCGGCATGCCCGGCCGCCGGGTGAACCACCAGGCCTGCGGGTTTGTTGATGACCAGGATGTCATCGTCTTCGTAGACGATATCGAGCTCGATGTCCTGAGCGATCCATTCTCCCTGGGCTTCCTGCTCGGCAGTCAGCTCAAGAATCGCACCGCCATGAACTGTGTCTCGCGGGCGGATAACCGCTCCATCCACAGTCAGGCGGCCGTCTTTGATCCAGGCGGAAAGGCGCGAGCGCGAGTGCTCAGCGAATAATTGTGCGGCGACTTGATCGAGGCGTTGGCCGCCCAATTCGGACGGCACCTCTGCGCGAAGTTCAATTTTATCGGACATGCTCGGACTGGGCGTCGGCACAGCCTTTGGTTTCGGCTGCGCGCTTGTGGTTAAATACGGCGTCTTTTGCCCCGAGGCTTTTCAACGGGGCGCTCATCATAACAGGACGGCCCCGCCCAAGACAGCGGCCGTCATAGGGACGCAAGCCGCCATGCAAGTGAAACACCTGCTGCTGATCGCCATCCTCGCATTGACCGCTGCTTGCTCATCGAAGGAAGTCGTCGACGAAAACCTGAGCGAAGTCGAGCTGTACCAGCAGGCGCAGGCCGACCTGGACAACAACAGCTATACCAGCGCCACCGCCAAGCTCAAGGCCCTGGAATCGCGCTACCCGTTCGGTCGCTACGCCGATCAGGCTCAACTCGAGCTCATCTACGCCAACTACAAGAATGCCGAGCCCGAGGCTGCCAAGTCGGCCGCCGAGCGCTTCATTCGCCTGCACCCCCAGCACCCGAACGTGGACTACGCCTACTACCTCAAGGGCCTGACCTCTTTCGACCAGGACGTGGGCCTGCTGGCGCGCTTCCTGCCGCTGGACATGACCAAGCGTGACCCCGGTGCCGCGCGCGACTCCTACAACGAGTTCGCCCAGCTCACCAGCCGCTACCCCAACAGCCGCTACGCGCCGGACGCCAAGCAGCGCATGATCTACCTGCGCAACCTGCTGGCGGCCTACGAGATCCACGTTGCCGACTACTACCTGACCCGTCAGGCCTACGTCGCCGCGGCTAACCGTGGTCGCTACGTGGTGGAAAACTTCCAGGAAACCCCTTCGGTCGGCGACGGCCTGGCGGTAATGGTCGAGTCCTACCAGCGCCTGCACTTGGACGAATTGGCCAACACCAGCCTGGAAACCCTCAAGCTCAACTACCCGGACCACCGCACCCTGGTGGACGGTCAGTTCGTGCCAAGCGTTGCCGAAGCGGACAACCGTTCGTGGCTGAGCAAGGCCACCCTGGGCCTGATCGAATCCCGTCCACCGCTGCCGCCGGGCGAAACCCGCGCCAACCAGGACGTGATGCGCCAGTACCAGGACGCCAAAGACGCGATCCCGGCCGAGCTCAAACCTAAAGACGCCAATGGCGACGTGATGGAAGAAGAACAGCACGAAGCCGAAGGCAACAACAGCGACCGCTCGTGGTTCAGCTATATGACCTTTGGCGTGTTCGACTGACGCCAGGGCGATATCAAGAAGGAGGCTTTCGAGCCTCCTTTTTTGTGCCCGCGCTTTATTGCGCTGGGCGCTGCCCGGCACCTTGGCTAAACTGCCGGCTCTTTCGTCAAAAAGCTGACTGCCATGCTTCGTCTACTGTTCTGGATCGCCCTGATTGCCGCTGCGGTATGGTTCTGGCGCAAATTCAAGCGCTCGACATCCGCCACCACCCCGCCGCCCGAGCAAAGCGCCGCGCCCATGGTGCGTTGCGCCCATTGCGGCGTACACCTGCCCAGGGACCGCGCCCTGAGCCTGGAACAGCAATGGTATTGCAGCCAGCCCCACCTGGAGCAAGGCCCGCGCCAGCCCTAAGGCGCCACATAACTTGCGACAACCAGGGCCGGTAAAGTCGGCCCTGCATGCCTAGACTGCAAAGCACGCCAAGGAGGCGGCTGCTGTTTGCCCATGGACGGACATCGCGTTGAACCCACATTCCCGACACCCGCGCCTCGCCGCCGAAGACGCCCCGCGTCTACTCGGTGACTCTCCGGCCATCAAACGCCTGCGCCAACACATCGACAAACTCGCCAAGAGCCATGCGCCGATCTACATCAGCGGCGAATCCGGCAGCGGCAAGGAGGTGGTGGCCCGGGCCCTGCACCAACGCAGCCACCGGGCCGGGCACGGCTTTGTGCCGATCAACTGCGGCGCCATTCCCGCCGAGCTGATGGAAAGCGAGTTCTTCGGCCACCGCAAAGGCAGTTTCAGTGGCGCGGGCGATGACAAACCGGGGCTGTTCCAGGCCGCACACGGCGGCACACTGTTTCTCGACGAAGTGGCGGACTTACCGCTGGCAATGCAGGTCAAGCTCCTGCGGGCCCTGCAGGAAAAAGCCGTGCGCCCGGTGGGTGGGCAGCGCGAGGAACCGGTTGACGTGCGCATCCTCTGCGCCACCCACAAGGACTTGCGGGCCGAAGTCCACGCCCAGCGCTTTCGCCAGGACCTGTTCTATCGCTTGAATGTGATTGAACTGCGGGTCGCCCCATTGCGCGAACGGCGCGAGGATATCGAACTGCTGGCCAACCACATCCTCGGGCGAATGCCCCGCCGCCCAGGTTCCGCCCGCCCACGCTTGCATGCGCAAGCCATTGAAGTGCTGAAAAACTATCCGTTCCCCGGCAACGTACGGGAACTGGAGAACCTGCTGGAACGCGCCTATGCGCTGTGCGACGGCCCTTTGATCGAGGCCAGCGACCTCTATCTGCCAGCGTCGCCGGGCCCGGTTGAACTGCAGGGGATCAGCCTGGCGCACGTCAACAACCTGGAAGAACACCTGGAACACATCGAACGCAGCCTGCTCCTTCAGGCCCTGGAGGAAACGCGCTGGAACCGTACCGCGGCGGCCCGACGCCTGAGCCTGTCCTTTCGCTCGATGCGCTATCGCCTGAAAAAACTCGGCCTGGACTAAATCCGCCCGGCCGGGGCGTAAGGCGCCGGGTCGATCAGCGGCTCGCGGCCCAGTAGCAAATCCGCGAACAACTGGCATGAGGCCGGCGCTAGTACCAGGCCATTGCGGTAATGCCCGCAATTGAGCCACAAGCCTTCGATACCCGGCACCTGGCCGATGTAGGGAATGCCTTCGGGCGAACCGGGGCGCAATCCCGCCCAATGGCCGACCACCTCGGCGTGCGCCAACGCTGGAATCAGCTCCACCGCCGAGGCTTTCAGGCTTTCCAGGGCCGATAGGGTGGGCGTTTTGTCGAAACCTTCGTGCTCCAGGGTGCTGCCCACCAGAATATGGCCGTCGCGGCGGGGAATTGCGTAACGCCCCTTGGCCAGGACCATGCTCGGAAGAAAGTCCGCCTCACACTTGTAGAGGATCATCTGGCCCTTGACCGGTTCGACCGGCAGTTCCAGCCCCACGGTCTTGAGCAATTCGCCGCTCCAGGCCCCGGCCGTCAGCACCACTTGATAGGCCCGCACCTCGCCGATGGAGGTTTGCACCCCTACGATCCGCTGGCCTTCCAGGACAAAACCGCTGACCTCGCAGTGCTCCATGATGGCCACATTCGGCAGGGCTTCCAGCGCCGTGCGAAGGGCTTTAATCAGCCGCGGATTACGCACGTTGGCGACGTTTTCCATGTAAATGGCCCGGGCGAACCCCTCCCCCAGCACCGGCACGGCCTCTTGCACCGCCGACAGGTTCACGGCACGCAGCGGTCGATTTTCCCGCTCGGCCCAGGCCAAGGCCTCGGCTTCGTCTTCCAGGTCCAGCCAATACAGGCCGGTGGTATGCACTTGGGGATCGACCCCGGTGGTGGCAAACAGTTGCTCGGCCAACCGCGGATAGAAATCCTGCGACCAATGCGCCAGCGCCGTGACCGCCGGGCTGTAGCGCCACGGGTACAGGGGCGAGACGATGCCGCCGCCCGCCCAGGACGCCTCCTGGCCGAGACCGCTGCGGTCCAGCAACAGCACGCTGCGCCCCGCGCTCGCCAGGTTAAACGCGGTCAACAGCCCGATAACGCCGCCGCCAACAATCAGCACTTGTTCTTGATTGGCCATTTTCAGTTCCCACAATGAAAAAACAGCGAGCGCCCAGGGCGCCCGGCCAGCGGGCTCAACGCCCCCAGCAGTCTTTTTCGCTCACACCTTCGGCGGTATTGATGTTGCCGCGCTGGCCTGTATGGCTGAGGGTGAAATCGCCGCACTTGTCATCGACCATCAACGCCTCGTGCTTGCGCACCGCCGTCAGCAGAAAAGTCTGCTCGGCCAGTGTCGCGCTGAGGTTGTAGTAGTCGTTGCCCGGGCTCAGGTCGGTGGCACCGCTGTATTGATTGGTTTTGGAGTGCAGGCGCTCAAGGTTCTGCGCCTGTTCAGTCAACAACGCCGCGATTTCGGTGCGGTGGGTTTTCTTCACGTACTCGGTCGCGATGGGAAGACCGATGGTAATCACGATGCCGATGATCGCGACCACGATCATGAGTTCGATCAGGGTCAAACCTTGGTTGGATCTGCGCATGCCTCAAGCTCTCACTTACTGGATTTGTCGCCACATGATCCGGCGGCCGGTGCCGCTCGGTTCCGCGCTGGGCACGGTGTTGGCGGCGGGGTAGCGGGCCTGGCCATCGGGGATGAGTTCATCGCCCCAGCCGCCCGGTGCCCGCGGGTTGCGCATCTTAACGCCGAACGCCGGGGTGGCGGGCGTTTTAGCGCTGTATTTGCGCGCCTGCGAGCGTTCATCGGCCACTGCCAGCGGCGCCAAGCTTGCCACCGGCACGGGCTCACCGGCATAACCCAGATCAGTGAATGCAAGGGCCGAGGCGGCGAAAAAAGCCGCCAGCCGCCCGGCGTACCGCTCAATACAGGGCATAGACACTCTCCACCACACTGCGCGACTGGCCGGCAATGCCCACTGCCGTGACGCGGAACAGGTTCGCTTGCGTCTCGGCGGGCACGTTGACGGCCCCCAGCACCGGGCCCAGGTTCTGTAACCCGTAAAGGCCTTGGGCCGCTGCCACCCACATCACCCCGGAGGCAGCATTGAACCCGGGCTCGGTGACCAACGCCGATTCCGCCGGGGGTAGGCACTGCGTGGCCACGCAAAGGGGCACGCCTGCGCCTTCGACCCGCACCGCACTTTCACCCGTGCGCAGTGCCGATTCTGCGATCTGAAAGGACAGGTTGCGGGCCATCAGGTTGCCCGTCATTTTTTCCTGCAGGGTGGCGTTTTGCAGCGATGACAGGCCGATCAGCGTCAACAGCAGTAAAAACACCAGGCTGGCCAGCAACGCCATGCCGCGCTGCGCGGGGTTCCTCATGGCAACCCCCTACGGCAGCCGGTTGCGCAGTGCGGCCAGCCCATTGAATGCCTGGCTGCGCACCCGACCGGTCGGGTCCTTGAGAACCAGGCCCAAACGCACGCTACGAATGAGGGAGGGGTCGCCCGGCGTGTCGGTGTAGTAGGCCGCCGCCAGATCGGCCGGAGCGTTGGCCACGCCGAAACTCACGTCAAAACCTTCGACATTGCTCACCAGTACGGCTTGGTTAGGGCCGGTTCCGGTGCCGGTATACAACTGGCCATCCTGAACGGTGTAAGTCAGCCGTCGGATGGGCAAGGCCCACTGGCCGGGCGGGGGCCGGCGGCTACCGGTGTAGGCCCGGGCGGCGGTCATGCAATCGGTCAGCACGGTCCAGGTCGGCAACCCGCCACCCTGCCCCACATCCGCAGCGATCAGCGTCAGGCGCCGCGCGGCGGCGTCCCATTCGATGGGCCGGCGGATATGCCAGGAAAAGTCCCCCGCCGCACTCAGGTCTTCGATGCTGGCCAGGCAACCCGAAAGGCCCACCATGCGGATTTCCTGGAGCATTTTGCTCAGCACGTAACGGGCGTCTTCCTGCAGCGCAGCCGATGCGCTTTGGCTGAGGTAAGTGCTTTTGGCCGCGATAAACACCTGCACCACTCCCAGCACTACCACCAGGCTCAACGCCATGGCCAGCAAAAGCTCAATGAGGCCAAAGCCCCCATAAACGCGGCGCCTCACGGAGCCTCCGCGACGCGGCTGGTCAGCACGAAACTGCGTAGCGGCGCGGTGCCCGGATGGCTGGCCCGGGCGTCATCCCACTTGAGGTTGATGGTGACGTGGGGCCCGTTCATGGCGATGCTGCCGGTCGCGGTGGGGCCGCCGAAGTCGAGGATATTGCGCCTGAAGTCGTCCAAGTCCTGTTGAGCAATGCCGCTCATGGCGCCGACGCCAGACGGGGCGCTGTAGTCGGCCAAGGGATTGGCACGAATGCGGTCGAGCATGTCGTAGGCGACAAAACTGGCCTGGCTGCTGATGCGCGAACTGTCGGTGTACTTCAGCGCATTGAGCTGGATCGCCGCCGCCCCCAGCAGCCCTACGCCGAGAATCACCAGGGACACCAATACTTCAATCAGGGTCATCCCCTGCTGCGCCTTGAGTGGAACACCCGTTGTTTGAGTCATGAGTCGATCGTCCTTGAGGGGGCGCCAATTGCCACCATCGTCGGCTCCCTTCCTGGAACCAGCGAGATCAATAGCGGGCCAGGCACAAGGGTAGCGGCAAGATTTGCGGCACGCCCGGCAGCGGAACACGCGGCAACATAATCCCCGCGCCTCGGTCCCGGAGAGGCGCAAGACAGGGTCTATAACTAGTCCTACCGCAAGCCCCCGCCCAAGGAGGAAGAAGCATGAGTCAGAAAGGATTCAGCCTGATTGAGCTGCTGACCGGCATGGCCATCGCGGCCATTGCCGTGAACGTGGCCGTACCGCCAGTCACGGGGCTGATTGAGTCCGTTAGCCGAGAAAACACCGCCCGGCAACTGGCCGGCGCCATGGGCCACGCCCGCACCCAGGCCATCCTGCGCAACCAGACCGTGGTTATCCACGGTGTGGAGGGTGACTGGAGCCACGGCTGGAACGTGATTCTGGATATCAGCGGCGCAGGCCACGAGGACAAAAACAACCCGGTGCTGTCCGAGCGGTATCAGGATGGGCGGGTGTCGATTGTGGGTAATCGCCCGGTGCGCCAGTACGTACGCTTCAGTAGCCTGGGCGAGCCGCTACTACCGGGCGGGGCGTTCCAGGCCGGGACGCTGCACATCTGCGCCAGGGAGGGAGGCGTGAGCCACCATCAAGTGGTGCTCTCACGCAGCGGCCGGGTCAGCCTGCGCAGCGATAAGGCCGAACAGGCGTTGTGTTCACAGCAGGGAACGAACGCGTAGTTCTTTGGGCATGGAGAAGGTGACATTTTCTTCGCGGCCGGCCAGTTCATCAGCACCGGTGGCGCCCCAAGCGTGCAGTTGCTGGATCACGCCCCGCACCAGCACTTCCGGCGCCGACGCACCCGCAGTGATGCCAATGCGCTCGACGCCCTCGAACCAGCTCTGTTGCAGGTCTTCGGCGCCGTCGATCAGATAGGCCGGGGTCGCCATGCGCTCGGCCAGCTCACGCAGGCGGTTGGAGTTGGAACTGTTGGGGCTACCGACCACCAACACCACATCGCATTCGTCTGCCAGTTGCTTGACCGCGTCCTGGCGGTTTTGCGTGGCGTAGCAGATGTCGTCCTTACGCGGCCCGCCGATGGCCGGGAAACGGCTGCGCAGGGCATCGATGACACGGCTGGTGTCGTCCATCGACAGGGTGGTCTGGGTCACGAAGGAGATTTTCTCCGGGTTGCGCACCTGCAACGCGGCGACGTCTTTTTCATCTTCCACCAGATAAATCGAGCCGCCGTTGCTGGCGTCGTACTGGCCCATGGTGCCTTCGACTTCCGGGTGGCCGGCGTGGCCGATCAGGATGCATTCGCGGCCGTCGCGGCTATAGCGCGCCACTTCGATATGGACCTTGGTCACCAACGGGCAAGTGGCGTCGAACACCTTCAGGCCACGGCCCGCCGCCTCGGTACGCACGGCTTGGGAAACGCCGTGGGCGCTGAAGATCACGATGACGTCATCGGGCACCTGGTCCAGTTCCTCGACGAAAATCGCCCCGCGCGCGCGCAGGTCTTCGACCACGAACTTGTTGTGAACCACTTCGTGGCGCACGTAAATCGGCGGCCCGAAGACTTCCAGGGCGCGATTGACGATTTCGATCGCCCGGTCCACACCGGCGCAGAAGCCACGGGGGTTGGCGAGTTTGATTTGCATGCTGTGCCTCGTGTCTTGCGCGCAAGAAATAGCGAAAACCGTAGAAAACCATCTGTGGGAGCCAGCCTGCTCGCGATAGCGCCGTGTCAGTCAACATCGATGCTGAATGTCAGGCACTCATCACGGGCAAGCCCGCTCCCACACTTATTTACAGCGCTTTGACGCCGATGATCTCGACATCAAAGGTCAGGGTCTTGCCTGCCAGCGGGTGGTTGAAGTCGATGGTCACTTGGGTGTCGTCGAACGCCTTCACCACACCGGGCAATTCGGTGTTGGCCGCATCGTTGAAGATCACCAGCAGGCCGGGCGACAGGTCCATGTCCTGGAACTGCGAACGCGCAATAACCTGCACGTTCTGTGGGTTGGGCTGGCCGAAGGCGTTCTCCGGCTCGATTTTCAGGTTGCGCTTGTCGCCCGCCTTGAAGCCGAACAAAGCTGCCTCAAAGCCTGGCAGCAGGTTGCCATCCCCGACCTTGAAAGTCGCTGGGGCCTTGTCGAACGTGCTGTCGACGGTGTCGCCATTGTCCAGGCGCAGGGCAAAGTGCAGGGTGACTTCCGTGTTCTGGCCGATGCGTTGCGAGGCTTCAGTCATGAACGGCTTCTCCGGTTTTCTTACTTTTGAACATGTCCAGGGCCAGCATTACTGCGCCCACGCAGATGGCGCTGTCGGCAAAGTTGAACGCCGGGAAGTACCAGCGGTTCTGCCAATGCACCAGGATGAAATCGATCACATGGCCCAGGGCGATGCGGTCGTATAGGTTGCCCAGCGCGCCGCCCAACACCAGGGCCAAGGCAATCGCCAGCCAGGTGTCGTTGCGGCCCAGCCGCTTGAGCCAGACCACCAGCACCACGCTGACCACGATGGCGATCAGCGCAAACAGCCAGCGCTGCCAGCCAGAGCTGTCGGCGAGGAAGCTGAAAGCGGCGCCGGTGTTGTAGGCCAGGGTCCAGCTGAAGTAGTCGGGAATGACCACGATCTGCTGGTACATGGTCAGCGAACCTTCGAAGTAATGCTTGCTGGCCTGGTCGATGACCAGGACCAGCAGGCTCAACCACAGCCAGCCCGAGCGCCCGAAACGGCTAGTGGCCTCAGGCATAGTGACGTACCTCGCCGGCACCGCTGATGTTATCGACGCAACGACCGCAGATTTCCGGGTGCTCTGGGTTCACGCCAACGTCTTCGCGGCAGTGCCAGCAACGGGCGCACTTGGCGAAAGCAGACTTGACCACTTTGAGCTTGAGGCCGCTGACTTCGGTCTCTACCGCGTCAGCCGGGGCCTGCACGAACGGTGCGAGGGTGGCGGTGGAGGTGATGAGAACAAAGCGCAGTTCGTTGCTCAGCTTGGCCAGGTCGGCGCTCAGCGCCTCTTCGGCGAACAGCGTGACTTCGGCTTGCAGGTTGCCACCGACGGCCTTGGCCGCGCGTTGGTTTTCCAGCTCTTTGTTGACAGCCGCCTTGACCGCCATGATCCGCTCCCAGTAGGCGCGGTCCAGCTCGACGCCTTCGGGCAACTCAGTCAGGCCTTCGTACCAGGTGTTGAGCATCACCGATTCGTTGCGCTCGCCCGGCAGGTATTCCCACAACTCATCGGCGGTGAACGCCAGGATCGGCGCGATCCAGCGCACCAGCGCCTCGCTGATGTGGAAGAGTGCAGTCTGGCAGGAACGCCGGGCCTGGCTGTTGGCGCCGGTGGTGTACTGGCGGTCCTTGATGATGTCCAGGTAGAAACCGCCCAGCTCTTGCACGCAGAAGTTGTGCACCTTGGAGTAGACGTTCCAGAAGCGATACTCGCCGTAGTGCTCTTGCAACTCGCGTTGCAGCAGCAGGGCGCGGTCCACGGCCCAGCGGTCCAGGGCCAGCATGTCTTGCGCAGGCATCAGGTCGGTGGCCGGGTTGAAACCGGTCAGGTTCGAGAGCATGAAGCGCGCGGTGTTGCGGATACGCCGGTAGGCGTCCGCGCTGCGTTGCAGGATCTGGTCGGAAACCGCGATCTCGCCCGAATAATCGGTGGACGCGACCCACAGGCGCATGATGTCGGCGCCCAGGGTGTCGTTGACCTTTTGCGGTGCGATCACGTTGCCCAGGGACTTGGACATTTTGCGACCCGCTTCGTCAACGGTGAAACCGTGGGTCAGCAGTTCGCGGTACGGTGCGTGGTTGTCGATGGCGCAACCGGTCAGCAGCGAGGAATGGAACCAGCCGCGGTGCTGGTCGGAACCTTCCAGGTACAGGTCGGCGCGCGGGCCGCTGTCGTGGCCCATCAGGTGCGAGCCACGCAGCACGTGCCAGTGGGTGGTGCCGGAGTCGAACCACACGTCCAGGGTGTCGCTGATCTTGTCGTAGAGCGGTGCGTCTTCGCCGATCAGTTCGGCGGCGTCGAGCTTGAACCAGGCTTCGATGCCTTCGACTTCGACACGCTTGGCGACTTCTTCCATCAGTTCAACGGTGCGTGGGTGCAACTCGCCGCTTTCCTTGTTCAGGAAGAACGGGATCGGCACGCCCCAGTTGCGCTGGCGGGAGATGCACCAGTCCGGGCGGTTGGCGATCATCGAGTGCAGGCGCGCCTGGCCCCAGGCCGGGACGAACTGGGTGTCTTCGATGGCCTTGATGGCCCGTTGGCGCAGGGTATCGCCGGTGGCTGGCTGTTTGTCCATGCCGATGAACCACTGCGCGGTGGCGCGGTAGATCAGCGGGGTCTTGTGGCGCCAGCAGTGCATATAGCTGTGTTCGATGACGGCGGTGTGCAGCAACGCACCGACTTCGCTCAGTTTATCGACGATGGCCGGGTTGGCCTTCCAGATGAACTGGCCGCCGAAGAACTCCAGGGACGGCACGTACACGCCGTTGCTCTGCACGGGGTTGATGATGTCGTCGTTGACCATGCCGTAGGCTTTGCAGGTCACGAAGTCGTCCACGCCATAGGCTGGCGCAGAGTGCACCACGCCAGTGCCGGCGCCCAGTTCGACGTACTCGGCCAGGTACACCGGCGAGAGGCGATCGTAGAACGGGTGGCGGAAATTAATCAGCTCCAGCGCGCTGCCGGTCGCCGTGGCGATAACCGAGCCTTGCAGCTCGTAGCGGGCCAGGCAGGCTTCTACCAACTCTTCGGCCAACACCAACAGCCTGTCGCCGACATCCACCAGGGCGTAGGTGAACTCCGGGTGGACGTTCAGGGCCTGGTTGGCGGGGATGGTCCACGGGGTGGTGGTCCAGATCACGATGGACGCAGGCTTGCCCAGGCTGGGCAGGCCAAAGGCTGCGGCCAGTTTGGCTTCGTCGGCGATCGGGAAGGCGACGTCGATGGTGGAGGATTTCTTGTTCTCGTACTCGACTTCCGCTTCGGCCAGGGCCGAGCCGCAGTCAAAGCACCAGTTCACAGGCTTGAGGCCCTTGAACACGAAACCACCCTTGACGATTTCAGCCAAGGCACGGATTTCGCCAGCCTCGTTCTTGAAGTTCATGGTCTTGTAGGGGTTGGCCCAATCGCCCAGCACGCCGAGGCGGATGAACTCGGACTTTTGCCCTTCGATCTGCTCGGTGGCGTAGGCACGGCACAGTTCGCGGGTCTTGTCCGCGCCCAGGTTCTTGCCGTGGGTCACTTCGACCTTATGCTCGATCGGCAGGCCATGGCAGTCCCAGCCCGGAACATAAGGCGCATCAAAACCGGCCAGGGTCTTGGAGCGGATAATCATGTCCTTGAGAATCTTGTTCAGCGCATGACCGATGTGGATCGTGCCGTTGGCGTAGGGAGGACCGTCGTGAAGAACGAACTTCGGACGATCCTTGCCAATCTCGCGCAACTTCCCGTACAGGCCAATGCTGTCCCAGCGCTGCAGAATCTGTGGTTCGCGCTGTGGCAGGCCGGCCTTCATTGGGAAGGCGGTGTCCGGAAGGTTTAGCGTGGCTTTATAGTCGGTCATTTATGGCTCTTCAGTTAGCGATTGGCGCTAGGTGCGGCTAGGGCACGGGCGGCGGCGACATCCGCATTGATCGCCGTTTTCAGCGCCTCCAGAGAGGCGAAACGCTGCTCTTCACGCAGCTTTTGGTGGAAAACCACCGTCAAACGCCGGTCATACAGATCGCCGGCAAAATCTAAAAGATGAACTTCCAAGTGGGCCTTGCCATCGCCGGCCACCGTTGGCCGCACGCCGATATTGGCAACGCCGGGCCACGGCTGGCCATCGATATCGACACTCACCAAGTAAACCCCGGTCAGCGGCACGCGGCGGCGCTTGAGTTGCACGTTGGCGGTGGGCGTACCCAGTTGGCGCGCCAGTTTTTGCCCGTGCAGCACCCGCCCGGCGATGCGGAACGGGCGACCGAGCAAACGCTCGGCCAGGGGGAAATCCGCCGCGGCCAGGGCGTTACGGACCTGGGTGCTGCTCACGCGCAAACCATCGAGTTCGACGGTCTGTGCGGCTTCAACGGTAAAGCCCCGGGCACCACCGGCCTGCTGCAGGAAGTCGAAATCCCCCACCCGGTCGCAACCGAAGCGGAAGTCGTCGCCGACCTCCAGGTGCTGTACGCCCAGGCCATCGACCAGGATGGTATCGACAAACTCGGTGGCGCTGAGTTTGCTCAAGCGCTGGTTGAAGGCCAGGCACAGCACCCGGTCGACGCCTTCTTCGGCCAGCAATTGCAGTTTGTCGCGCAAACGCGCCAGGCGTGCCGGGGCGGTGTCCGGCGCAAAGAACTCCCGCGGTTGTGGCTCGAATATCACCACGCAGCTGGGTACGCCCAACTCAAGCGCACGTTCACGCAGCCGACCCAGGATCGCCTGGTGACCACGGTGAACACCGTCAAAGTTGCCAATAGTGGCGACGCAGCCCCGATGCTGGGGGCGCAAGTTGTGGAGGCCTCGAACCAGCTGCATAACGCGCTTCTTGCTCATAAAGTGGTCGATTATAACCACACCCGGCGGCTGACGACAGGCAAGCTCGCCGCCAAATGCCTCGAACTGATGCCTGACGCGCACTTAAGCGCAAAAACCCGTCAGTTCAGGGCCTTGCGATTGAAATCACGCAGGCGAAAGCCCATCGCTGCGAGCATGCCGAAATAGGTCACCACCCCCGCCAGCACCAACGCACCGAGGCGCAGGAACCGCTCCAGCATGTGACCCTCACTCCAGGCCGGCATAAAGTGCAACGCCACCAACAGCACCGCCGACATCATCGCCACCGCCACCAGCAACTTCAGGCCAAAGCGCCCCCAACCTGGCTGAGGCTGATACATCTGCTGCTTGCGCAACTGATAGAACAGCAGCCCCGCATTGAGGCAGGCGCCGGCACTGATGGCCAGCGCCAGGCCCGCATGGGCCAGCGGCCCGATCAGCAGCAGGTTGAACAGTTGCGTGACCACGAGGGTGAAGATGGCGATTTTCACCGGCGTGCGGATGTTTTGCTGGGCGTAGAAGCCCGGCGCCAGCACCTTGATGACGATAATCCCAAGCAACCCGACCGAATAGGCGACCAACGCCTGCTGAGTCATGGCGGCGTCATGGGCGCCGAATTCACCGTACTGGAACAGCGAAACCGTCAGAGGCTCAGCCAGGATGCCCAAGGCCAGAGCGCAGGGCAGCACCAGTACGAAGCACAGGCGCAGACCCCAATCGAGAATGCGCGAATACTCGTGGCGGTCCTTGCTCGCGTAAGTCTTGGCCAACGTGGGCAACAGGATCGTGCCCAACGCCACCCCGAGGACGCCGGAGGGCAACTCCATCAAACGGTCGGCGTAGTACATCCAGGACACCGAGCCCGCCACCAGGAACGAAGCGAAAATCGTGTTGATAATCAAGGAAATCTGGCTCACCGACACACCTAGGATCGCCGGCAGCATCTGCTTCATCACCCGCCATACGCCGGAGTCGCGCAGGTTCAGGCGCGGCAACACCAGCATGCCGATTTTTTTCAGGTGCGGCAGTTGATAGAGCAACTGCGCCAGGCCACCGGCCAGCACCGCCCACCCCAGCGCCATGATGGGCGGGTCGAAGTAAGGGGTCAGGAACAACGTGAACAGGATCATGCTGACATTGAGCAGCGTCGGCACGAAGGCCGGTACGGAGAACCGGTTCCAGGTGTTGAGGATCGCGCCTGCCAGGGACGACAGGGAGATCAGCAATATATAAGGAAAGGTCACTCGCAGCAGGTCGGCGGTCAGGGTGAATTTTTCCGGTTCATCGGTAAACCCCGGTGCCGTCGCCCAGATCACCCAGGGCGCCGCTACCATGCCCAACACCGTGACCAGCGCCAGTACGAGCGTCAGCAGGCCCGAGACGTAGGCAATGAAAGTGCGGGTCGCTTCGTCGCTCTGCTGGCTTTTGTATTCCGCCAGGATCGGCACGAACGCTTGGGAAAACGCCCCTTCGGCAAAGATGCGGCGTAACAGATTGGGCAACTTGAACGCGATAAAGAACGCATCCGTGGCCATACCGGCACCGAATATGCGCGCAATAAGGGTGTCACGGACAAACCCCAGGACCCGGGAAATCATCGTGATAGAGCTGACGGCGGCCAAGGATTTAAGCAGATTCATGGAAAGAGTTTTCGCCTGTCGATAAACAGCAGGCGAACAACGCGCCCACTTATGCGATACTCCGCGCCGCAGCAGCACAGAGCCAAAGCTCGCGAGTTTACAGGTCAGGCGCCGGAAAGAAATATCCGGGTGCCCCACACCTACCACTTAGCGGAACGCATCAACCGCCCTTGACAAGACTTCAACTCATCGGCATGATTCGCGGCCTATTTTGTTTGCTATTCCCTAAAAAGTCTTTCGAGGAGCTCGACGGTGGCCAACTCACCTTCCGCCAAAAAACGTGCAAAACAGGCTGAGAAGCGTCGCAGCCACAACGCCAGCCTGCGTTCCATGGTTCGCACCTACATCAAGAATGTAGTCAAAGCCATCGACGCAAAAGACGCTGAAAAAGCACAAGCCGCTTACGTTCTGGCCGTGCCAGTCATCGACCGCATGGCTGACAAAGGCATCATTCACAAAAACAAAGCTGCTCGCCATAAAGGCCGCCTGAATGGCCACATCAAGGCATTGAACCTTGCTGTAGCAGCCTAAGCGACACGCTTGTTAAAAAACCGACCCCAGGGTCGGTTTTTTATTGCCTAGGATTTATACCGGCATAAAAAATGGGAGCCGGCAACGCCACTCCCATCCCCATAAATCACACCCACTTACTGCGCGCTATTGGCCCACGGCAGGATCGGGATGGCCGTCACCGCATTCTGCGGGCTGCCTTCGATCAAGCGGTCGCTGTACACCAGGTACACCAGGGTATTGCGCTTCTTATCGAGGAAACGCACCACCTGCATGGTCTTGAACACCAGCGACGTGCGCTCCTTGAACACTTCATCACCATCCTTGAGCTCGCCCTTGAAGCTGATCGGCCCGACCTGGCGACAAGCAATCGACGCCTCAGCACGATCCTCGGCCAACCCCAGACCACCCTTTACACCGCCCGTCTTGGCGCGGGACAGGTAGCAGGTCACACCTTCGACCTTCGGATCATCGAACGCCTCGACCACAATCCGGTCGTTCGGCCCGACAAACTTGAACACCGTCGACACCCGACCAATCTCTTCGGCCGATGCCAGCAACGGCATCGCCAGCAACAGCCCCAACCACCCTTTAGCCATGCGCATACAGGTTTCCCTTAAACCAGAATCAGGTTATCGCGGTGAACCAGTTCCGGCTCCGCCATGTAACCCAAGAGACCGACAATCGCCTCAGACGACTGCCCGATGATTTTTTGCGCCTCAAGGGCGCTGTAATTGGCCAGCCCGCGCGCGATCTCACGACCATCCGGCGCGACGCACACCACCATTTCACCGCGACGGAAGCTACCCTGCACCAGTTTCACACCCACCGGCAGCAGGCTCTTGTTGCCCCGAGACAAGGCAGAAACCGCCCCTTCATCCAGCACCAAGGTACCGCGCGTCTGCAGATGCCCCGCCAGCCATTGCTTGCGCGCCGCCAGCATGCCGCGCTCCGGCGACAGCAACGTGCCGATGCGCTCGCCAGCCTTGAGCCGGTCCAGTACCCGCTCCAAGCGCCCACCAACGATGATGGTATGAGCGCCGGAGCGCGCCGCCAGGCGCGCCGCACGCAGCTTGGTCTGCATACCGCCGCGCCCCAGGGCGCCACCCGTGCCGCCCGCCACCGCATCCAGCGCCGGGTCGTCCGCGCGCGCCTCGTAAATCATCTGGGCATCGGGATTGTTGCGCGGGTCGGCATCGAACATCCCGTCGCGATCCGTGAGAATCACCAGCAGATCCGCCTCCACCAAGTTAGCCACCAGCGCCGCCAGGGTATCGTTGTCGCCAAAGCGGATTTCATCGGTGACCACCGTGTCGTTCTCGTTGATGACCGGAATCACCTTGAGTTCGACCAGGGCACGCAGCGTGCTGCGGGCATTGAGGTAACGCTTGCGATCAGACAGGTCATCATGGGTCAACAGGATTTGCGCAGTATGGCGACCATGCTCGGCAAAGCTCGACTCCCAGGCCTGCACCAAGCCCATCTGACCGATAGCAGCAGCAGCCTGGAGCTCGTGCATCGCGTTGGGTCGCGCCGTCCAGCCCAAGCGGCTCATGCCGGCAGCCACGGCCCCGGAGGACACCAGCACCAACTCCACACCCGCCTCATGCAGGGCCACCATCTGCTCGACCCAGACACCCATGGCCGCACGATCCAGCCCCTTGCCATCCGCCGTCAGCAACGCACTGCCGATCTTCACGACCCAACGCTGCGCACCTGTCACCTTGCTCCGCATCATCTTCAACCTTAGCTTGCGAGCGGCGCGACCCAGCACCACCCGCGCGATTATTAGTAGGAGTTTTTACAGATACTAAAACGCCGCTCAGTGAGCGGCGCTTGTAGTTTACTGCAACGAATCAGTCGCGGACGTAAATGATTTCCGGACCATCTTCGTCATCCACATCTTCCTCGTCCCAGTCGTCATCACCAATATCGTGAACCGACTTGACGCCGCTGCGGCGCAGTGCGCGCTGGTCATCCAGGGCTTGCAATTGGGCACGCGCCTCGTCTTCGATACGCTGATCGAGGTCCGCCAACTCTGCCTTGTAGACCGGGTCGTTAGCCAAGCGATCGGCACGATCTTCCAGGTAACGCATGATGTCGCGGGTCAGACGCTCAGTGCCTTCTTTGGCAATGGCCGAGATCACGTAGACCGGGCCAGTCCACTCCAGACGATCAACGATCTCCTTGACCCGCTCTTCGTGCTCTTCCTCAAGGATCTGGTCGCACTTGTTCAGCACCAACCAGCGATCGCGCTCGACCAGGGACGGGCTGAACTTGGTCAGCTCACTGACAATCACCTCAGCTGCGTCTGGCGCACTGCTTTCATCCAGCGGCGCCATGTCGACGAGGTGCAGCAACAGACGAGTGCGAGACAAGTGCTTGAGGAAGCGAATCCCCAGGCCCGCACCGTCGGAAGCCCCTTCGATCAGGCCCGGGATGTCCGCAACTACAAAGCTCTTCCAGCGATCGACACTGACCACACCCAGGTTCGGCACCAGGGTGGTGAACGGATAATCCGCCACCTTCGGCTTGGCGGCCGAAACCGAACGGATAAAGGTACTTTTTCCCGCATTCGGCAAACCCAACAGGCCCACGTCAGCCAGAACCTTCATTTCCAGCTTGAGGTCACGCTGCTCGCCCGGCTTGCCAGGGGTTGTCTGACGCGGCGCGCGGTTGGTGCTGGATTTGAAACGGGTATTGCCCAGACCGTGCCAACCACCGTGAGCCACCAGCAGACGCTGGCCGGCCTTGGTCAGGTCGCCAATCACTTCCTGGGTGGCGGAGTCGATCACCGTGGTGCCCACCGGTACGCGCAGCACCAACTCCTCACCTTTTTTGCCGGTGCAATCGGTACTGCCGCCGTTGGAACCGCGCTCGGCATCAAAATGCCGGGTGTAGCGGTAGTCCACCAGGGTATTGAGGTTTTCGTCGGCGACCATGAACACCGAACCGCCGTCACCGCCGTCACCGCCGTTGGGGCCACCGTTTTCGATGAACTTTTCCCGACGGAAACTCATGCAACCGTTACCGCCGTCGCCGGCCTTTACTCGAATCGAAACTTCATCAACAAACTTCATAACAAAACGCCTCTCGCCGCATGGACGAGCCAAAAATCACCAAGACATAAGACTCTTGCAAAAATGAGCGCAGCGACCTCAATCAACGACCGCACAATCCAGCGCTGGCAGCCCATACAAACAGTTTTGCAAGAGACTCACCCCACAAACGAAAAAGCCCCGTCGCAAGACAGGGCTTTTCCAGCAACTACGTAATTATGCCGCGACGACTTCAGTCTTCGGGACAACGCTTACGTAACGACGACCGAAGGCGCCTTTAACCTGGAACTTGATCACGCCTTCGATTTTAGCGAAGAGGGTGTGATCCTTACCCATGCCAACACCGTAACCGGCGTGGAATTGGGTGCCGCGCTGACGCACGATGATGTTGCCTGGAACGATGACCTGGCCGCCATACATCTTCACGCCAAGGCGTTTGGCTTCTGAGTCGCGACCGTTACGGGTACTACCACCAGCTTTTTTGTGTGCCATGAGTTCAATTCTCCTAGTGAGGAATTAGGCTGAAATTAAGCCTGAATACCGGTGATTTTGATCTCGGTGTACCACTGGCGGTGGCCCATACGCTTCATGTGGTGCTTACGACGACGGAACTTGATGATGCGGACTTTATCGTGACGACCTTGGGAGATCACTTCAGCCACAACGGTAGCGCCAGCAACAACTGGGGCACCGATATTTACGTCGTCGCCATTGGCAACCAACAGAACGCGATCAAAAGTGACGGATTCGCCGGTAGCGATTTCCAGCTTTTCGATCTTCAGGTATTCACCTGGAGCGACTTTATACTGCTTGCCGCCTGTAACGATTACTGCGTAAGACATGGTATTTCTCCGATAATCCTGCTCACCCAGCTCTTTATAAGAAGAGGTATTGGCTGGCATGGCTGCATGAGGCTGGAACGGCCCAGATGCAATTGCGTAAGGCAGGTGCTGCCCAGGAAGTTCAGGGTGCGCGATTGTACGCAAGGCACCCGCACCTTGCAAGGGGGCGTCCAACGCGCCTTGACACCCAGGGGCACGGGTCCTAGCATGCCGCGCAACCCTTCTGGAGCACCTGTCGCTGATGCAACCCCAAGCTTTCTACCGCGCGGTGGCGGACGATTTTAGCGCCGTCGACGGTATCATCAAGAAACAGCTGACTTCCCGAGTACCGCTGGTATCGAAAATCGGCGACTACATTACCTCGGCCGGGGGCAAGCGCCTGCGTCCTCTATTGGTGCTGCTGTGCGGCAAGGCGCTGGGCCGCGAGGGCGACGACATGCGCCTGCTCGCCGCAACCATCGAGTTCCTGCACACCGCCACCCTGCTGCATGACGATGTGGTCGATATGTCCGGCATGCGCCGTGGCCGCTCCACCGCCAACGCCATGTGGGGCAACGCCCCGAGCGTGCTGGTGGGCGACTTCCTGTACTCGCGCTCGTTCGAGATGATGGTCGAGCTGGGCTCCATGCCAGTGATGAAGATCCTCTCCCAGGCCACGCGCATCATCGCCGAAGGCGAGGTGCTGCAACTGTCCAAGGTGCGCGACGCCAGCACCAGCGAAGAAACCTACATGGAAGTCATTCGTGGCAAGACCGCCATGCTCTTCGAGGCTTCTACCCACAGTGCCGCCGTCCTGGCCGGCGCCACCGCCGAACAGGCAGAGGCGTTGCGCACCTTTGGCGATCACCTGGGCGTGGCGTTCCAACTGGTTGACGACCTGCTCGACTACCGTGGCGACGCCGACACCCTGGGCAAAAACGTCGGCGATGACCTGGCCGAAGGCAAGCCGACCCTGCCGCTGATCTACACCATGCGCGAAGGCACCGCCGAGCAAGCTGCGCTGGTGCGCCAGGCAATCCAAAAGGGCGGCATCGAAGACCTGGAAAGCATCCGCACCGCCGTGGAAGCGTCCGGCTCGCTGGAATACACCGCTCAACTGGCACGCGATTACGTGGCTCGCGCCATCCAGTGCCTGGAAGCCATCCCGGCCAGCGAGTACCGCGACGCCCTGATCGAATTGAGCGAGTTCGCGGTCGCCCGTACTCACTGACCGCCACACCCGGTGGGAGCACGCCTGCTCCCACTTGCTTTTGCGTTGCACCCCTGCCCCGGCTAAAACCCTATACAATGTGCGCTTTTTAGCGATCCTGAATCCAAGGAGCCTTAGTGAGCACGTTGCCACCCTGCCCAAAATGCAATTGCGAATACACCTATGAAGACGGCGCACAGCTGATCTGCCCGGAGTGCGCCCACGAGTGGTCCGCCTCTGACGAGGCCGAGACAGCCAGCGACGAAACCGTGAAGAAGGATTCGGTCGGTAATGTCCTGCAAGACGGCGACACCATCACCGTCATCAAAGACCTCAAGGTCAAGGGCACTTCCCTGGTGGTCAAGGTCGGCACCAAGGTCAAGAACATCCGCCTGTGTGACGGCGACCACGACATTGACTGCAAGATCGACGGCATCGGCCCGATGAAGCTCAAGTCCGAGTTCGTCAGAAAGGTCTGAACCATGCTGGCTGCCATCCCGTGCAATGCGGGACGGCACCGCGGCCAGCAATAGCAAAAAGCCATAGCTCTGTCAGCCCATGCAATGCCCACACAAAAAAATGCAGAAATCGCCAATAGGCGCTTGCTATTACTTGAATAAGAATTATTCTCATCGAACCCTTCAACGGAGATGAGAACCATGACTTATTTGATCGACGCCTGGCTGGACCGCCCACACCCCTACCTCAGGATCCTTCACAGGGAAACCGGGGAAGTCTGTGCCGTATTGGAAGAAGAAGCGCTCAATGAGCTGCAAGACCAGGGCGACCTGGATCTCCATGGCCTGAACTCCAGCGAGCCGGTGGTGCTTAAGGAGTTGGTGCGCAACCTGTTTCTGTTCTGCTATGCCCGAGCATTGCGCCCGGTGACGGAGCTCAACGGTAAGTTCCACCCATGAACCACCCCGCAGAACCTATAGAAGCAAACGGTGCGGCGACCCGACTTGCCCGCGGCTGTTTCACCGCGGCGCAAACCTGAAATCGAGTTGCCTGCATCGCAATGCAGGCCCACACCGCTTCAACCAACCTTACAGAACGTCGAGCAGTTCGACGTCGAACACCAGAACGCTGTGCGGCGGGATGCTACCCACGCCCTGAGCGCCGTAGGCCAGTTCGCTCGGCACGTACAAGCGCCATTTGCTGCCGGCATTCATCAGTTGCAGGGCTTCGGTCCAGCCAGCGATCACGCCACCCACCGGGAATTCCGCTGGCTGCCCACGATCGTAGGAGCTGTCGAATACCGTGCCGTCGATCAGCGTGCCGTGATAGTGCGTGCGCACGGTGTCTTCACGCGATGGCTTGGCGCCTTCACCCGCGGTCAGCACTTCGAATTGCAGGCCGGAGGCCAGAGTAGTGATGCCTTCGCGCTTGGCGTTGTCGGCCAGGAATGCCAGGCCAGCGCCGGCAGCGGCTTCAGCCTTGGCAGCGGCTTCGGCTTGCATGACTTCGCGGATAACCTTGAAGCTGGCGGACATTTCTTCCTGGCCAACACGGCTTTCCTTGCCGGCGAAGGCGTCGGTCAGGCCTGCCAGGATCGCGTCCAGGCTGACGCCCGGCGGCGGGTTGTCGCGCAGTTGGTCGCCCAACTGACGGCCAATGCCGTAGCTGACGCGGGTTTCGTCGGTGGACAGATTGACTTCGGACATAACACGGCTCCGCTGTGGGGCACCCTGGAAGCCGCTTGGTATAAGGGCGGCTCCCGGAAAACCCTTGATAAAAAGGGCGAGCAGACTAGCACACTGCCGCGATCGAGATCAGTAGGCGCAAAGTGCGCGCCTACTGGCGCCGGGGAATCAGTGTTTGGTCAGCTTGTCCAGGTAACCCATGGCGAATGCCGAGACCACGAACGTCATGTGGATGATGACGTACCACATCAAGTGCTCGGGATCGACGTTCTTGGCATCCATGAAGATGCGCAGCAGGTGGATCGACGAGATCGCGACGATCGAGGCGGCCACTTTCATCTTCAGGGAAGACGAATCCATGGTACCCAGCCAGTTGAGCTTCTCTTTGTGGTCGTCGATGTCGAGCTGGGAGACGAAGTTCTCGTAGCCGGAAATCATCACCATCACCAACAGGCCACCCACCAGCGCCATGTCGATCAGCGACAACAGCACCAGGATCAACTCGGACTCCGCCATCGCGAAAATGTTGGGGAAAACGTGCAGCACTTCCTGGAAGAACTTCAGCGCCAGCGCCAGCAAGCCCAGGGACAGGCCAAAGTAGATCGGCGCCAGCAGCCAACGCGAGGCGTACATAGCATTTTCGATAAAACGTTCCATTGAATCTCACACAAGGGCAGAAAATGGCGGCGAGTATAGCAGCCGCTCAAACACCCATAAACCGCGGTGCCGCGCCTAGAACGCCGTGGGGTGGCAACGCCCGCCATTGATCTCGCGCAGTTGCGCCTGCAAGTGCAGGCACCAGATCTGCGGGTCGTCGGCCAACTCATAGCCGTGGGACGTCAGGCTTTCAACGATGGTTTCCAGAATGGACTCGGCGACGAACGGCCCATGGAACGGGCCCTGCGCCTTGATCGCCGTGGGCTGCTCGCCGGCCATACCGGCGGCGAATAGCAACGTCCACATGCCGGTTTCCCCGGCGAGCGGGCGAATGCTGCATTCGATGCGGGTGACCAGGCCCAGGCACTGGCGGGTGAGGCAGAGGTTGCGCGGCATGGCGGCGACCCTCGGTAGATCCGGTGTTCAGCCCCCACGAGGGGGCCGGCTCGATCCAGTGATGACTGTCGATTCCCTGTCCTGAGCATAGAAGAAAAGCCAAGTCAGCAAGTTGGCGGGCCTAACCAGGCGCCGAATGGTCATTGTCGACTTTTTGACGCATCGAAATGGCAAGCGGGGCCGACCCGCTTGCCACAGGCCTCAGGCGGGCTTGGCTTCGACCAACGCCTGCTGCGCCAACTCCTTCTCGGCGTCCTTGAGATCGTCTTCGCTAATCATTTCCGCGATCACCCGCAAGCGCTCCACCACCCGCGCATTGACGCTGCCTTCGGGGAACTGCCCCTCCTCATCCGGCTCGCCGGCCGGCTCACCGACCAACAGGCTCAGGGCTTCGTCCGCCTGACGCACGGCATACACGTGGAACTGTCCGGCCCGCACCGCTGCCAGGACTTTCTCGTCGAGCATCAAGGTGGCGACGTTGGCCTGGGGAATGATCGCCCCCTGCTCGCCCGTCAGCCCACGGGCCTCGCAGAGGCGGAAGAAGCCTTCGATCTTCTCGTTGACCCCGCCCACCGCTTGCACTTCACCGAACTGGTTGATCGAGCCGGTAATGGCAAAACACTGCTTGAGCGGCGTTTTGGACAATGCCGAAATCAGCGTGCACGCCTCGCCCAGGGAGGCGCTGTCGCCATCGACGTAGCCGTAGGACTGCTCCAGGGCAATGCTTGCGGAAATCGCCAAGGGGAATTCCTGGGCATAGCGGCTGCCCAGGTAACCGGTGAGGATCATCACGCCCTTGGAGTGAATCGGTTGCCCGAGGTTGACCTCGCGCTCGATGTCCACGATACCGCTGCCGCCCGGGTACACCGTGGCCGAGATCCGCGCCGGCACACCGAAGGCCGAATCGCCCACTTCCAGCACCGTCAGGCCGTTGCACTTGCCGACTGCGGCGCCGTCGGTGTCGATCAGGATGATCCCCGCCAGCATGTCGTCGAGAATCCGTGCCGACACCCGGCCAGTGCGGGTGGCCTTGGCCTTGAGGGCGCGTTCGATATGCCCGGCATCGGTCATTTCATCGCCGGCCAGGTGGCGAATGAAATCCGCCTCGCTGACCAACTGGAATAGATCGCCGATACGCGCCGACAAGCGCCCCTGATGCTCGGCCAGGCGTGCGCTGTAGGTGGCCAGGCGCGCCACCGCGTCGGCGGTCAGCGGCGCCATGCCTTCTTCGCTGGTGCGGGTTTTGAGTAACTGGGCGAACTGTTCCAGGCTTTCGTCGACCATCGGGATGTCTTCGTCGAAGTCCACCAGCACCCGGAACATCTCCTGGAAGTCCGGGTCCAGGTCCTGCAGCGTGTAGTACAACTGGCGCGCGCCGATAATGATGACCTTGACCTGCAACGGAATGTGCTGCGGCGTCAGGGTCACCGTGGCCAGGCGCCCCAGTTCGCCCAACGGCGACTCCATTTTCAGCTTGCGCGATTGCAGGGCGCGCTTGAGCGCGTCCCACACGAACGGTTCGCTGAGCATTTTTTCCGCTTCCAGGATCAAGAAGCCGCCATTGGCGCGGTGCAGCGCACCGGGGCGCAACTGCCGATAGGTGGTGTAGAGCGCGCCCTGGTCGGTGCTGTACTCGATGCGGCCGAACAGGTTGTCGTAGGTCGGATGGGGCTCGAACACCACCGGCGCGCCGCCACTGGCGGGGTGGCCGACCACCAGGCTGGGGCAGTACTGCTCTTCGAGCAGTTTGCGCGCCACGGCGTCGGTCTTGCTGTCGTCCACCAGTTGCTCGACCACGGTCTTGAGCAAATACACCTGCATCGCTTGCAGATAGCCGCACACGGCGGCGTTTTCCGCGTACTTCTGCGACAACGGCGCCAACAGCGGCTGCAAGGCCAGGGTGATGGTCTCTTCGTTGAGCTGGCGCATCTGGTTGCTCGACTCACGCTTCCACTGCGGCAGGCTCGCCAGCTCTTCGTTCAGGCGCTCTTCCAGTTCGGAGATATCGACGTGGAAGCGCTCACGCTCAGCCTCCGGCAATTGGGCGAACTCCGCCTCGTCCAGCGCCTTGCCTTCGGCCATCGGGGTGAACGCGATATTGCTGCTGTCGCGGTACAGGGCGACGTCTTTTTCCAGGGCCAGGCGTTCGATCACATCCAGCGCGCGGTCGTAGCGCTGGTTGAAGGCGCGGTCGATGGCGCTTTTCTTCTGCTGGTAGGACGGGTGCTCGAACACCGCCGGAAAAGTCGCCAGCAGGTTGTCGATCAAGCCATTGATATCGGCGATGAAAGCGCCCGCTTCGCCAGAGGGAAGCTCCAGGGCCCGGGGTTCGCGGGGGTCATCGAAGTTGTTGACGTAGACCCAGTCCGCTGGGGTCTGCAGGCGCTTGCCCTCGGCCTTGAGGTAGCGTTTGACGAAAGAAAAACGGCCGGTGCCCGGCTCGCCCATGACAAATACGTTGTAGCCGGGGCGTGGCATCGCCACACCGAACTGCAAGGCCTCGACGGCACGTTCCTGGCCAAGCACACCGCGAAAGGGCTCCAAATCATTGGTGGTCGAGAAGCTGAACTGTTCAGCGGAAAACGGACGGGTCAGCGCTTCAGGCGCGAGACGCAAGCTGGCAGCAACAGGATCAGGCATCGGACTTCCTTACATCAGGCGGGGCGGATGGCGGCATTCTGGCGCCGGGTATGCCTGGCTGGCAAGGCACGCGGTAACTGTAGCCGTCACCCGGGCGCAATGAAGACACCTGTGGGAGCGGGCTTGCCCGCGATGGCGGCGTATCAGCCTGTATCAGCGTTGGATAGGCCGACGCCATCGCGGGTGAGCGGAGCGCCGCCCCGCTCCACACACGTGCAGCTCATGGCATGCAGTCGGCCCCCTCCAGCCAGGAACACCACCCAAAACCCCGGTCAAGCCCCGATAAACCGGAGCCTCGACGATTGTTTTACAAAAAATCACGGAACCCTGGGATCGTGCCTAAACTCCAAGCTGCGCGGCTGGGCAAATAACCGGCCCGACTGGCGCTGATACGGGCCAGACTCCTGTCCATTGGTATGCACATAAAGAGAACAAAGCTATGAAACGGATTCTTCTCGGTACTCTCTTCGCCGCTGTATCCATCAACGCTATGGCTCAGGCGCCAGGCGGCCCGGATTGCGGTTGGGGCAACATGCTGTTCGAAGGTCAGCGTGGCACCCCGGCTCACTTCCTGGCATCCACCACCAACGGCACTTCCGGCAACGCCACGTTCGGCATGACTTCCGGCACCAACGGCTGCGCCACCAACGCTTCGCTGACCTACGGCGGCAAATCCTGGTTCGCCATGAACGGCATGATGAACGAACTCTCCGAAGACATGGCCAAGGGTCAGGGCGAAGCGCTGACCACCTATGCCGTGGTACTCGGCGTGGCACCTGAAGACCGCGCGCACTTCGCCGCAGTCACCCACGAACACTTCCAACAGATCTTCACCAAGGCAGACGCCACCGCTGAAGACGTGCATACCAACACCCTGGCCATCCTCAAGGGCGACGCTCGCCTGGCTAAATACGCCACTCCGGCATAAGCTCGGCCCACCCGCCCCTTCATGGGGCGGGTTTTGTTTTTTGGACCTGGCCGCTCAAGCCTGCCCCAGGCTTACCGGTCGCCCCACCCCGACTCGGGTCTCTTTTTTATTAAGTTGCCACCATGCTCAAACGCCTTGCCTACCTGGCGCTCTGTGTCTGCGCCCCGTTGTCCGCCGCACCACAGATCGACAACCCGCGTTTGCAGCAACTGGCCAACGACCCCTTCTGGATTTCCCTGGGCCACTACGAAACCGCCAAGCTCGGCGGCTGGCGCAGCTATGTCAGCGACCCCAAGTTCTTCCTTGCCGCCAACGGCGCCGAACGCCCCGATGCCGAGCTGCAAGCCACCCTGCAAGCGCTCTACGCGCCTGCCAGCGCCGGCGAGCAACACGCCCAGTGCGTGTACCCGGCGCGCACCCGTTGGCTCAAGGCGCAACTGAACCTCACCGACCTGCCCACGGTGGCGTGCGCCGAATTCACCCAGTGGTTCAAGGACGTTTCGCCCCACAGCGCGGTGATGATTTTCCCGGCGGCTTACCTCAATAGCCCGTCGTCGATGTTCGGCCATACCCTGCTGCGCATCGACCAGGCCGATGTGCAAAGCGACCAGACCGCCCTGCTCAGCTACGCGATCAACTTCGGCGCCTACATCGAAGGCTCCGACAACAGCATCCTCTACGCCTGGAAAGGCTTGATGGGCGGCTACCCCGGCCTCTTTGCCCTGGTGCCCTACCAGGAAAAGCTCTCCGAGTACCGCAGCCTGGAAAACCGCGACCTGTGGGAATACCGGCTGAACCTGACGCAAGCCGAGACTGAGCGCATGGTCGAGCACGTCTGGGAACTCAAGCAGATCAAGTTCGACTACTTTTTCTTCGACGAAAACTGCTCCTATCGCCTACTCGAGCTGCTGCAAGTGGCCCGCCCGGGCCTGAAGCTGACCGAGCAATTCCCCCTTACCGCCATCCCCACCGACACGGTGAAAGCGGTCAAGGACGCGGGCCTGGTGGAGAAGATCGACTATCGCCCCTCCCGCGAGCGCGAATTGCTCAGCCGCGCCGAGCCGCTGGACGGTGACGAACAGCAATGGGTGCTCAAGGTCAGCGCCGACCAACAACAGCTCCAGGCCCCGGCCTTCAAGGCCCTGCCCCGCGCGCGCCAGGCGTTGATTATCGACGCCGCCTATCGCCTGGAGCGCTACCGCGCCAACGGCCAGGAACGCGACCCGCAACGGGCCCAACGCAGCTTCGAACTGTTGCGCGCGATCAACCAGAACCCTGCGCCGGAGCTGGACATCCCCCGCCCCGGCCTGCCCGAGGACGGCCACGAATCGCGCACCTGGCAGGCCGCCATCGGCACCCGGGGCGACGATGCCTTCGCCGAATACGGCCTGCGCATGGCCTATCACGACCTCAACGACAACGCCGAAGGCTTCCCCCTGGGCGCGCAGATCGAAATCCTGCAAATGAAAGTGCGCCAGTACGAAGGCAATCGCTGGCAGTTGCAGCAACTGGACCTGGCCACCATCCGCTCCCTGACCCCGCGCAACGAGCTGCTGCAACCACTGTCGTGGCAAGTCACTGGTGGCCTGGAGCGGGTGCCGGGCAAGCACGACGACGAAACCCTGGTCAGCCACGTCAATGGTGGCGCCGGCGGCACCTGGCAACTGGGTGACGACCTGCTCGGCTTTGCCCTGGGTACCGTACGCGTGGAGCACAACAACGACTTCGCCGAGTTCATCTCCCCGGCCGCCGGGTTCAATACCGGCCTGCTGTGGAAAAACCCCCTGGGCAACCTGAGCCTGGAGGCGCGCGGCGACTACTTCACCAACGGCGAAGTGCGCCGTAGCCTGAGCCTCAACCAGCAATGGGAGTTGTCGCGCAACCTGGGCCTGCGCCTGAGTGCCCAGCGCGAATTCAGCCACCTGGCCTCGGCCGAGAACGAAGTGATGCTGGAATTGAAGTGGTATCACTACTGAAGCGCAAAACAGCGCCCCACAGGTCGCTTTGCAACAACCGATGAAACCAAAAGGCTGCGACCATGGCCCAACCCTGCATGACAGGAGAAATGCCATGAGTCGCGCATTCGTCAACGAAGACCAGGCCGCTGCCCAGGCCGACACCCCGGTGGAGCGCCAGGTCAGCACCCAGCCCAACCACCTCACCGCCCGCGGGCTGGCGCAATTGCAGGCGAAAGTCGCCGAACTGCAGCAATTGCACAGCGAAGAAAGCGCCCGAGGCGAAATGGCCGACAAACAGCGCCAGGCCGAGATCGAGCGTGACCTGCGCTACTTCAACCAGCGCCTGCGCAGCGCCCAGGTCGTCGCGCCCGCCACCTCCACCGAGCAGGTGCAGATCGGCAGTTGGGTGACCTTTGCCAATGAAGACGATGCGCAACAGCGCGTACAACTGGTGGGGGAAGATCAGGCCGACGCCGCGCGCGGCCTTATCAACTGGGGCTCGCCCCTGGGCCGGGCCCTGCTGGGCGCCCGGCTCGGCGACGAAGTGCTATGCAAGCGCCCCGCCGGCGATCAGGTGCTGGAGATTATCCGCATCGAGCCCGAGGCTTAGACCACGCCCTGGGCCAGCATCGCGTCGGCGACCTTGACGAAACCGGCGATGTTCGCGCCTTTGACGTAGTTGATGCGGCCGTTTTCTTCGCCGTAATGCACACACGCGTGGTGGATCGACTGCATGATGTTGTGCAACTTGCTGTCCACCTCACCGGCCGTCCACAGCAGGCGCATGGCGTTCTGCGACATCTCCAGGCCACTCACCGCCACGCCGCCAGCGTTCGACGCCTTGCCCGGGGCGAACAAAATGCCCGCCTCGATAAAGATATCCACCGCCGCCAGGGTGGTCGGCATGTTCGCGCCTTCGGCCACGCAGGTGCAGCCGTTGCGCAGCAGAGTGCGCGCGGCGTTGTCGTCCAATTCGTTCTGCGTCGCGCAAGGCAGCGCGATATCGCACGCCAGGTCCCACGGGCACTGGCCGGCACGGAACTCCAGGGCAAAACGCGTCGCCAGTTCGCTGATGCGCCCGCGCTTGACGTTTTTCAGCTCCAACACCGCCAGCCATTGCTCCTCGGTCAGGCCCGACTCGCAGTACAGCGTGCCTTCGGAGTCAGACAGGGAAATCACCTTGCCGCCCAGGTCCATGACCTTACGTGCCGCGTACTGGGCCACGTTGCCGGAACCGGAGATCGCCACGCGCTTGCCTTCCACACGCTGGCCGCTGCGCTTGAGCATTTCTTCGGCGAAGTACACGCAGCCAAAACCGGTGGCTTCCGGGCGGATCAGGCTGCCGCCGTAGCTCATGCCCTTGCCAGTCAGGACGCTAGTGAACTGGTTGCTCAGGCGCTTGTACTGGCCGAACAGGAAGCCGATTTCGCGGGCACCGACGCCGATGTCGCCGGCCGGCACGTCCACGTCTGCGCCGATGTGGCGGTACAGCTCGCTCATGAACGCCTGGCAGAAACGCATCACCTCGGCGTCGCTCTTGCCCTTGGGGTCGAAGTCCGAACCGCCCTTGCCGCCGCCCATGGGCAGGGACGTCAGGGAGTTCTTGAAGGTTTGCTCGAAGGCGAGGAACTTCAGTACGCCCATGTTCACCGACGGGTGGAACCGTAGGCCGCCCTTGTACGGGCCGATGGCGCTGTTCATCTGGATGCGGAAACCGCGGTTGACCTGCACCTTGCCCTGATCGTCAACCCAGGAAACGCGGAACACCACCGCGCGTTCGGGTTCGCAAATCCGTTCGAGAATGCCCGAGGTCAGGTAATGCGGATTAGCCTCCAGAAATGGCCACAGGCTGCGTAGGACTTCTTCTACAGCCTGGTGGAATTCCGGTTGCTCAGGGTCGCGCTTTTTCAGGCGGGCAAGGAAGTCTTCGACGGATTCGATCATGGGAAGTCTCGGCAAATTTATTGTCGTTAAAGGAGATTTGCCCGGGACTTTATCAATTCATTTCGCACCGCGACAGCGCAAAATGTCGCAGTTATGAAATTAAATGGTGCATTGGATGTAAATCGGCAGGGTTTTCTCGGCTGTTTTGCACCTAAACGGGGATTATCAATTCTAGGGTTGCACCATCAGGTAAACCGCCATCGCGGGCTCGCCCGCGATGAAGCCCCTCTGCCCCCGAGAAAAAAACACGCAAATAAAAACGGAGCCCCCAAGGGCTCCGTTGTTCAAACCACCGGCGCGGATCAGGCCAGTTTCTTGTGCCGTACGCGGTGCGGCTGGGCCGCTGCGTCGCCGAGGCGTTTTTTGCGGTCGGCTTCGTACTCGGTGTAGTTGCCCTCGAAGAACACTGCTTGCGAATCGTCTTCGTACGCCAGGATGTGGGTCGCCACACGGTCGAGGAACCACCGATCGTGGGAGATCACAATGGCGGCGCCCGGGAAGTCCAGCAGGGCTTCTTCCAGGGAACGCAGGGTTTCAACGTCCAGGTCGTTGGACGGTTCGTCGAGCAGCAGGACGTTGCCGCCCTCTTTCAGGGTCAGGGCCAGGTGCAAGCGGCCGCGCTCACCACCAGAGAGGTCCTTAACGAACTTCTGCTGGTCGCCGCCCTTGAAGTTGAAACGCCCGACGTAAGTACGCGACGGGATTTCGTAGTTGCCGATGCGGATCTGGTCCGAGCCGTCGGAGATCTGCTGGAACACGGTCTTGCTGCCGTCCAGGTCGTCACGGCTTTGGTCCACGCAGGCCAGTTGCACGGTTTCGCCGATTTCGATGCTGCCCGAATCCGGTTGTTCCTTGCCCATCAGCATGCGGAACAGCGTGGATTTACCCGCGCCGTTACCGCCGATAACGCCGACGATCGCGCCTTTGGGCATAGAGAACGACAGGTTGTCGATCAACACGCGGTCGCCATAGCCCTTGGAGACGTTTTTGAATTCGATGACCTTGTCACCCAGGCGCGGACCAGCCGGGATATAGATCTCGTTGGTTTCGCTGCGCTTCTGGAATTCCTGCGACTGCATTTCCTCAAAGCGCGCCAAGCGCGCCTTGGACTTGGACTGGCGGGCCTTGGCGCCTTTGCGCACCCATTCCAGTTCGTCCTTCATGGCCTTTTCATGGGCCGATTGCTGCTTCGATTCCTGGGCCAGACGATCGGACTTGGCTTCCAACCAACCCGAATAGTTGCCCTCGTACGGAATGCCCGCGCCGCGGTCCAGTTCCAGGATCCAACCGGCGACGTTGTCGAGGAAGTACCGGTCGTGCGTGATCGCGACCACGGTGCCCGGGAAATCGTGCAGGAAGTGCTCCAGCCAAGCCACCGAGTCAGCGTCCAAGTGGTTGGTCGGTTCGTCGAGCAGCAGCATGTCGGGGGCCGACAGCAGCAGGCGGCACAGGGCTACACGGCGTTTTTCGCCACCGGACAGGTGCTCGATCTTGGCGTCCCAGGCTGGCAGGCGCAGCGCATCGGCGGCCACTTCCAGTTGACGATCCAGGTTGTGGCCGTCGCCGGCTTGCAGGATGGCTTCGAGCTTGGCCTGTTCGGCGGCCAGTTTGTCGAAGTCGGCATCCGGGTCGGCGTATTCGGCGTAGACCTGGTCCAGGCGCGCCTGGGCGTCCTTGATGACGCTGACTGCTTCCTCGACCACTTCACGCACGGTCTTGGTCGGGTCCAGTTGCGGCTCTTGCGGCAGGTAGCCGATGTTCAGTTCAGGCATCGGGCGCGCTTCGCCGTCGAACTCGGTGTCGACGCCAGCCATGATTTTCAACAGGGTGGATTTACCCGAACCGTTGAGGCCCAGCACGCCGATCTTGGCGCCGGGGAAGAAGGACAGCGAAATGTTTTTCAGGATTTCCCGCTTCGGCGGAACAACTTTGCTCAGCCGATGCATGGTGAAGACGTATTGAGCCATGGAGAACCTAGGGTCAGTGACGGGTGAATAAAGCGGGCGAAGCCCGGGCCAGGCTATGCGCGGCGCGGGCCGTTGATCGCGATCAATGCCTGCGTGCGGAAAATGCCTGATTGTCTGAGGCTGGAGCGCCTTCGCGTAACCGGCAAAGCTACCTCAACGGATCATATGAGTCCAGCCAGCAGGGGCTGGCACTTTGCCACAACTCAGGGCATGCTAGCCGCCCTTTGGGCGTCCGGCTTATAGTGCACGTCGCGCCAGTCCAGCCAAATCGCAGGGTCACAGCTTGCCCAATGTCACTTCGCCTTCGTCTGCGCGCGCGCCAAACTCTGCGCCCGGCTTGCCTCTGCGCGGCACCATCAAGGGCGCACTGGCAACCATGGTCTTGTTGCTGTTGGCCCTGCTGTTCTGGCAACTGCTCGACCAGCTCAAGCAAACCCAGCAACACGAACGCCAATACACCATCGACTACAGCGCAGATCAGGCCGACCACATCAGCCTGAACATGGCGCTGAACGCGCAGATCGCCCTGAATCTGCTACCGATCGTCGAACAACCCCGCTCATCCGATGAACTGCAGGCGCTGCTGGCCAAACTCCAGCGCTCGCTGCCCGACCTGCGCAGCCTGGCCCTGCTCGACAGCGAAGGCCAAGTGCGCAGCGACAGCGCCGCCGCCAGCGGCGACCACCCATGGCTGGCGCAGATGACCCAACGCAGCCGCGCCCAACGCTACTTCTACGGCAGCGCGGCGGATGGCTCGGTGGCGTACCTGCTGTTGCACCAACCCAGCGGCGACAGCAAAGGCTACTGGGCGCTACGTTTGGCCCCTCGCTTCGTGCAAGGCCTGGGCAAGAGCGGCGAACACCCGGCCTCGGCCCAATGGGCGCTGGAAAACCAACTGACCCAACAGATCATCGGGCAAAGCCCCAACCTGGCGGCGGCGCACAACCAGGTCCTGCCCCCCGAAGCCCTCGAAGACAGCGTGCTGGTGGTACCCCTGGGTAAAAGCGACTGGCAACTGCGCGGGTTGTTTGATGAGCAAGCGGTGGTCGAGCAACTACTGCCGGCGTTTATCGGCAAATGCCTGCTAGGGCTGGCGTTCTCTCTACTACCGCTTGTCGCCCTGCTCAACATGCGCCGCCGCCAGCGCCAGTTGCATGAGGGCCGGCGCCGCTACCAGGACATTTTTGAAGGCACGGGCGTGGCTTTGTGCGTGCTGGACCTGTCCGGGCTCAAGGCTTTCTTTAATAACAGCCACCTGCAAACCGGCGACGAACTGCGCCAATGGCTGCAAGGCCAACCGGGCCAGCGCCAGTATTTGCTGCAAGAGCTGCGCATCACCGAGGTCAACCAGGTCGCCCTGCAATTGCTCAACGTCAGTTCCTGCGAAGACGCCTGGAGCCTGTTGATTGCCGGCGACCCGCAGGTGGGCAATGCCATCGGCAATCAATTGCTTGAAGCGGTGCTGGAGCAACAGCAGCAACTGGAGCTGGAAATCAAGCTCAAGGACGCCCAGGGCAACGACCAGCATCTGTGGCTGGTGCTGCGCCTGCCCCGCGAGCGCAGCGACTACCAAGCGGTGATCCTGAGCATCAGCGACATCACCAGCCGCAAGCTGATCGAGTTGTCGCTGGTAGAACGCGAAGGCTTCTGGTCCGACGTGGTGCGCACCGTGCCCGATCACCTCTACGTGCAGGACGTCGTCAGCCAGCGGATGATTTTCAGCAACCATCACCTGGGCCAGACCCTGGGCTACAACAAGACCGAGTTGCAGCAGATGGGCGAGTACTTCTGGGAGATCCTGCTGCACCCCGAAGACGCCGACCTCTACCACCTCGCCCGCCAGGAACAGCGCCGCAGCGGCTACGCGCAATTGCTGCAATGCCAGTTGCGTTTTCGCCACCGCAACAACCAATGGCGGCGCTTCGAGGTCCGCGAGCAGGCCCTGGCCCGCGACCGTCACAACCAGGTCACGCGCATCATTGGCGTGGCCAAGGACATCACCGACCAGATCGAAGCCAGCGAGTCACTGCGCGACAGCGAGCAGCGCTATCGCATGCTCGCCGAGAGCATCAGCGACGTGATTTTCTCCACCGACAACAAACTCTCGCTTAACTACGTCAGCCCTTCGGTGCAAGCCGTACTGGGCTTTGCCGTGGACTGGATCTTCCAGAATGGCTGGCAATCGACCATCGCCAACCCCCAGCAACTGAGCGGCATCTACAGCCTGATGGATCGCGTCAGCAAAGCCCTGGACAAACCCGAGCAACTGGCCCAACTGCGCGACCAGGTGCAGACCCAGTTGTTCCTGTTCGACTGCCTGCGCGCCGACGGGCGCAAGATCCCCATCGAGTTGCGCCTGGTGCTGGTGTGGGACGAACACGGTGCGTTCGAGGGGGTGTTGGGGGTGGGCCGCGACATCAGCCAGCAGCGCCGCGCGGAAAAAGACCTGCGCATGGCGGCCACGGTGTTCGAGCATTCCACCTCGGCGATCCTCATCACCGACCCGGCCGGCTATATCGTGCAGGCCAACGAGGCCTTCAGCCGCGTCAGCGGTTATGCGGTGGCGCAAGTGCTCGACCAGTTGCCCAACATGCTCACCGTCGACGACCAACAGGAAGCCCACCTGCGCTATGTGCTCAAGCAACTGCACCAGCACAGCAGCTGGGAAGGCGAGGTCTGGCTCAAGCGCCGCAACGGCGAGCACTACCCGGCCTGGGTCGGCATCACCGCGGTACTGGACGACGAAGGCGACCTGGCCAGCTATGTGTGTTTTTTCAGCGACATCAGCGAGCGCAAGGCCAGCGAGCAGCGCATCCATCGCCTGGCCTACTACGACGCCCTGACCCACCTGCCCAACCGCACGCTGTTCCAGGATCGCCTGCACACCGCGCTGCAATCGGCCGAGCGGCAGAAGTCGTGGGTGGTGCTGATGTTCCTCGACCTGGACCGCTTCAAGCCAATCAACGATTCCCTCGGCCACGCGGCCGGCGACCGTATGCTCAAGGAAATGGCCACGCGCCTGCTCGGCTGCGTTGACGATGACGACACCGTGGCGCGCATGGGCGGCGACGAATTCACCCTGCTCCTGCAACCGCGTGCCAGCCGCGAAATGGCCCTCAACCGCGCCATCCACGTCGCCGAGCAAATCCTCGCCAGCCTGGTCAAACCCTTCGTCCTTGAAGGCCGCGAGTTCTTCGTCACCGCCAGTATCGGCATCGCCCTGAGCCCCCAGGACGGCAACGAGCTGAGCCAGTTGATGAAGAACGCCGACACCGCCATGTACCACGCCAAGGAACGCGGCAAGAACAACTTCCAGTTCTACCAGGCCGACATGAACGCCAGCGCCCTGGAACGCCTGGAGCTGGAAAGCGACCTGCGCCACGCCCTGGACCAGAACGAATTCGTCCTTTATTACCAACCCCAGTTCAGCGGCGACGGCAAACGCCTGACCGGCGCCGAAGCCCTGCTGCGCTGGCGCCATCCACGGCGCGGGCTGGTACCGCCGGGGGACTTCATCCCGGTGCTCGAAGAGCTGGGCCTAGTGGTGGATGTGGGCGACTGGGTCATCGCCGAAGCCTGCCGCCAGCTCAAAGCCTGGCACCTGGCGAAGGTGCGCGTGCCGAAAGTCTCGGTGAACATCTCGGCACGGCAGTTCTCCGACGGCCAACTGGGCACCCGCATCGCCAACATCCTCAGGGACACCGGCCTACCGCCGGCGTGCCTGGAGCTGGAACTGACCGAAAGCATCCTGATGCGCGAAGTCAGCGAAGCCCTGCAAATCCTCGCCAGCCTGAAGAACCTGGGCCTGAGCATCGCGGTGGACGACTTCGGCACGGGCTACTCCTCGCTCAACTACCTGAAGCAGTTCCCCATCGACGTGCTGAAAATCGACCGCACCTTCGTCGATGGCCTGCCCTGCGGCGAACAGGACGCCCAGATCGCCCGCGCCATTATCGCCATGGCCCACAGCCTGAACCTGGCGGTGATCGCCGAAGGCGTGGAGACCCACGAGCAACTGGACTTCCTGCGCGAACACGGCTGCGACGAAGTACAGGGTTACCTGTTCGGCCGCCCGATGCCGGCCAACCGTTTCGAAGCCCAATTCAGCAACGATGCGCTCTTCCTGTTCGACTGACAGCAAGAGCGCGGCAAGCTTAAAGCGACAAGCGGCAAGCAGTAGCGCGTTGGCTTTAACTTGCCGCTTGTAGCTCCCCACTTGAAGCTCGCTCTCCCACAACCTGATCGCGTTTCATATCCCTTCTAAAAGCGCATGGGTTAGAATGCCCCTCTTTTCTGCCCCCGATCCTTGAGGACCGCCATGTTCAGCCGTGATTTGACTATTGCCAAGTTCGACGCCGATCTTTTTGCCGCCATGGAGCAAGAAGCTCAGCGCCAGGAAGAACACATCGAGCTGATCGCTTCGGAAAACTATGCCAGCCCAGCGGTGATGGAAGCTCAAGGCTCGGCCCTGACCAACAAGTACGCCGAAGGTTATCCGGGCAAGCGCTACTACGGTGGTTGCGAGTACGTCGACGTGGTTGAGCAACTGGCCATCGACCGTGCCAAGGAGCTGTTCGGCGCCGATTACGCCAACGTCCAGCCACACGCCGGTTCCCAAGCCAACAGCGCCGTGTACCTGGCCCTGCTCTCGGCCGGCGACACCATTCTGGGCATGAGCCTGGCCCACGGCGGTCACCTGACCCACGGTGCCAGCGTTTCTTCCTCGGGCAAGCTGTACAACGCCATCCAGTACGGCATCAACGCCGATGGCCTGATCGACTACGACGAAGTCGAGCGCCTGGCCCTGGAACACAAGCCAAAAATGATCGTGGCTGGTTTCTCCGCCTACTCCCAGATCCTCGATTTCCCACGCTTCCGTGAAATCGCCGACAAGGTAGGCGCCTACCTGTTCGTCGACATGGCCCACGTGGCCGGCCTGGTCGCCGCTGGCGTGTACCCGAACCCGGTACCGTTCGCCGACGTGGTCACCACCACCACCCACAAGACCCTGCGCGGCCCACGTGGCGGCCTGATCCTGGCGCGCGCCAACGCCGACATCGAGAAAAAGCTCAACTCCGCGGTGTTCCCTGGTTCCCAGGGCGGCCCACTGGAGCACGTGATCGCCGCCAAGGCCATCTGCTTCAAGGAAGCACTGCAGCCTGAGTTCAAGGCCTACCAACAACAGGTCATCAAGAACGCCCAGGCCATGGCCAGCGTGTTCATCGAGCGCGGTTTCGACGTAGTTTCCGGCGGTACTGAAAACCACCTGTTCCTGCTGTCGCTCATCAAGCAGGACATCTCCGGCAAAGACGCCGATGCCGCACTGGGCAAGGCGTTCATCACCGTGAACAAAAACTCGGTGCCTAACGACCCACGCTCGCCGTTCGTCACCTCGGGCCTGCGCTTCGGCACACCCGCCGTGACCACTCGCGGCTTCAAGGAAACCGAGTGCAAGGAGCTGGCTGGCTGGATCTGCGACATCCTGGCCGACCTGAACAACGAAACCGTGATCGACGCGGTACGTGAGAAGGTCAAAGCCATCTGCGCCAAGCTGCCGGTATACGGCGCTTAATCACCCCGTTACTACGCGGCACTAAAAAGCCCGGTCTTATGACCGGGCTTTTTTTCGTCTGAACGTTGAGTGGCGAATGTAAGGGGAAACATCCAAAAACAGACTTGTGCAAACACCGTTTGCCCCTTCGACTAGCCTCAAAAGTGCACTTCTCCTAAACACTCTCAAAAGGATTTGAGAACCATGAGTACCAGCCGAAACAAATCATTCCTCGCAACGTTCACCGTCAACGGCTCCTGGCTGCACTTTCCAGGTCAGACCTTCAACGAAAAAGTCACCGTCCTGCACTACGATACGCCTTCCATCGCCACGGAAGTCCGCGATGTCTCCAATGTGCTGACCATGATCGCGGTCAACGTGAACCCGCCCCTGGTGTTCTACTGCCGCAATGAAGACGACTACTACACCTTCTACAACCGCACTCCAGGCCCTTACTACGGCAAGGTCATCAGCAAGAACCAGCATGACAAGTTCGCCGCCCTGCCTGCGGCGGGTAGAGACACCACAACGTTTAACTTTCTGGACTTGGACGGCAACATTATTACGTTGGACGACATTCAGTCCGACCAAGTGGACGTGCGTATCCAAACCCGTGCAGGCGCCCCCTTGGGGCTTAACAACAAGTTCTCGAAAATAAATAGAGTGCATCACTTCATTGGCGAATACGGCACCCAACTGACTTGGCGCATGAAGATACTTGAGCGCAATACCCCGTATATCAGCGACCCGGACGAAGTTTGATCGATATAAAAGCCGCCTGCTGTGGGCAGGCGAGTTTTTCAGAGTTGCTCGAAAGATTTCTTTATTTTTTCGTGGGGCAAATCGTCGCCGATGAACACAATGACACTTTCGCGCACTGCATCTTCGGCCCACTCGGTATCCCAATCGAAGCCGTAGAGTTTCAATACGCCTTGGAACACCAGGCGCCGCGCCTCACCGCCAATGTTCAGCACGCCTTTGTAACGCAACAGTTGTTTGCCGTGGTCTTCCAGCAGTTGGTTCATGAATTCGCTGAGCCGGTCGATATCCAGCGGTTTGTCGGTGCGCAGCACCAGGCTGCAGATCCGGTCGGTGGCCGCGGCCTTAGCCACTGGCCGCAGGTTCAGGCCACCGCCCAGGTCAGCGTTGAGGTTGAACCCGCGCACGTCCAGCAACTCGGCCAGGTCGATCCGGCCATGCTCGACCACCCGGATCGGCGCCCGGCGGTTGATCCGGGTCAGGCGCTCGCTCAGGGCGGTGAAGGCCTGCTCGTCCACCAGGTCGCGCTTGCTTACCAACAACCGGTCGGCAAAGCCGACCTGCGCCTGAGCGATGGTCTGGGTCAGGTGGAATTCGGCATGCGCGGCGTCCACCAGGGTGATGATGCCGTCGAGGATGTAGCGCTCGCGCAGTTCTTCATCGATGAAAAACGTCTGGGCCACGGGCGCCGGGTCGGCCAGCCCGGTGCATTCGATCACCAGGCGATCGAAGGCGATCTCGCCACTGTCCAGGCGCTCGAGCAGCAGGAACAGGGCTTTGGTCAGGTCGGTGTGGATGGTGCAGCACACGCAACCATTGGACAGGGTCATGACTTGTACCGGCTCATCACCCAACAACTGAGTATCAATGCCGGCGTCACTGAATTCGTTTTCGATCACGGCGATTTTCAAGCCGTGCTCGGCCTTGAGTAGGTGGCGCAACAACGTAGTTTTGCCGGCGCCGAGAAAGCCGCTGAGGACGGTAACGGGGATGGGAGAGGACAAAAGCAGTTCTCCTGAATAACGCAAGGAACAAAACAAATGTGGGAGCGGGCCTGCCCGCAATGGTGGTGCCAGATTCAACATCGCTGTTGGCTGACAGTCCGCCATCGCGGCAGGCACGCTCCCACAAGGGGTTACATCGACCCGGCTAGCGGGTCAGCAGCACTTGGGCCCACCCTTGCCCCCGTAACGGGCTTCCTGGCGTTCGCGAAAGAACGCCTCGTAGTCCATCATCGGTTTGTCCGGGTGTTTGGTCTGCATATGCTCGACGTAGTTGTCGTAGTCGGGCATGCCGACCATCAGGCGCGCAGCCTGGCCGAGGTACTTACCGAGGCGACTCAGGTCATTGAACATGGCGCATTCCTCGCTTACGCATCCGGCACGGCCTGGAACGGCGACTCTTTATCCGTGCGCTCCTTGTTGCCCCAGGCAGCAATGCCGACCTTGAGCGCATAGAACAGGATGCTGAAGACCACCGCCAAAAACAGCGCCGTGAGCGTGGCGTTGGTGTAGGCGTTGTAGATCACGTGCTGCATCTGGTCGATGCTCTTGGCCGGGGCCAGGATCTGGCCGTTGGCAAGGGCATCGCTGTACTTCTTGGCCAGCGACAGGAAGCCGATCGCCGGGTTGGCGTCGAACAGCTTGATGAAGCCTGCGGTGGTGGTGCAGATCAGCAGCCACACAGCCGGCAGCATGGTCACCCAGATGTAGCGTTGGCGTTTCATCTTAATCAGCACAACCGTGGCCAGCATCAGCGCGATACCCGCCAGCATCTGGTTGGAGATGCCGAACAGCGGCCACAAGGTATTGATCCCGCCCAGAGGGTCGATCACGCCTTGGTACAGCAGGTAGCCCCACATCGCCACACAACCGGCGGTGGCGATCAGGTTGGCGGTCCAGGATTCGGTGCGTTTGAGCGCTGGCACAAAGGAGCCGAGCAAGTCCTGGAGCATGAAACGCCCGGCACGGGTGCCTGCGTCCACGGCGGTCAGGATGAACAGTGCCTCGAACAGAATCGCAAAGTGGTACCAGAATGCCATGGTGTTTTCACCCGGCAGGACACTGTGCAGGATCTGCGCGATACCGACCGCCAGGGTTGGCGCGCCACCGGCACGGGCCAGGATGGTGGTTTCACCGATGTCATTGGCCACCGCTTGCAGCGCTTCGGGGGTAATGGCAAAGCCCCAACTGCTGACAGTTTGCGCCACGCTGACCACGTCCGAGCCGACAATCGCGGCCGGGCTGTTCATGGCGAAGTACACGCCCGGCTCGATCACCGACGCGGCAACCATGGCCATGATGGCCACGAAGGACTCCATCAACATGCCGCCATAGCCGATGTAGCGCGAGTGCGCTTCGTTGGCCAACAGCTTGGGCGTGGTGCCCGAAGAGATCAACGCGTGGAAGCCCGACACCGCGCCACAGGCGATGGTGATGAACAGGAACGGGAACAGCCCGCCCTTCCATACCGGCCCGGTGCCGTCGATGAACTGGGTCAATGCCGGCATTTTCAGGTCGGGCATGGTCACCAGGATGCCGATGGCCAGGGCGATGATGGTGCCGATCTTGAGGAAGGTGGAGAGGTAGTCACGCGGGGCCAGGATCAGCCACACCGGCAATACTGCGGCGACGAAACCGTAGCCGATCAGCATCCAGGTGATCTGGATGCCAGTGAAGGTGAAGGCCTTGGCCCACACCGGATCAGCGGCGATCTGCCCGCCCAGCCAGATAGAACCCAGCAGCAACAGCACGCCGATGATCGAGATTTCGCCGATGCGGCCCGGGCGGATGTAGCGCATGTAGATGCCCATGAACATCGCGATCGGGATGGTCGCCATCACCGTGAAGATGCCCCATGGGCTCTCGGCCAGGGCCTTGACCACGATCAGCGCCAGCACCGCGAGGATGATAATCATGATGAGGAAGCAGCCAAACAGGGCAATGGTGCCCGGGATGCGGCCCATTTCCTCACGCACCATATCCCCCAGGGAACGGCCGTTACGGCGGGTGGAGAGGAACAGGATCATGAAATCCTGCACTGCACCGGCCAGCACCACGCCGGCGATCAGCCACAGCGTGCCGGGCAGGTAGCCCATTTGCGCGGCCAGTACCGGGCCCACCAGCGGCCCCGCGCCAGCGATGGCAGCGAAGTGGTGCCCGAAAAGAATGTGTTTGTTGGTCGGCACATAGTCCAGACCGTCATTGTTGAGCACTGCGGGGGTAGCCCGCCGGGGGTCCAGTTGCATCACGTTGTTGGCGATGAACAGGCTGTAGTAACGATAGGCGACCAAGTAGATGGCCACTGCCGCGACCACGATCCACAAGGCGTTGATCGCCTCGCCTCGGCGCAAGGCCACGACGCCAAGGGCGCACGCTCCGACGATTGCCAGCAGCAGCCAGGGTATGTGGCGTAGCAGGCTATTATTGTTTTTCATTTTTTTATTCCAGCCAGGGTGGACAGAAAGACAGCCCTCGGAGTTTAGCGCGGCCGGCCTTAAAGGCCAGCCCCCTGCTTTGGTCTTGAGCCTTCATTTGTGGGAAAAAACCACAAATAAGCGGCTGGTCTATAGTCTTCCCACATCCAGAGGGTTGGGCCATGAGCGAAAATGCCGCAGATCGCCGCCGCTTCAAGCGTATCGCCTTTAATGCCAGGACCGAACTGCACCAGCAGGCTCGCACCTGGAGCGTGCAATTGCTCGACCTATCCCTCAAAGGCCTGTTGATCCAGCGCCCGCAACCCTGGCAGGGCGACCCTGGCGAAGCCTTCGACGTCGATATCCACCTCGCCCCCGACACCCCCGTGCACATGCGCGTGCGCCTGGCCCACGACGACCACGGGCAATTGGGTTTTGTGTGCGAGCACATCGACCTTGCGTCCATCAGCCACCTGCGCCGCCTCGTCGAGCTGAACCTGGGCGACCCGCAGGAGTTGGAGCGCGAGCTGGGTGCGTTGATCGATATCCCCTGAGCGCGCTGCGACACCACACCGCAGGCGGGCTTTTTACTTATCCGGGCCGATCAGGCTAAATAGCGCGCTTGAACGTCCACCTCACTGGATCCCACCCATGCCCCGACAACGGCTAGCACTTGCCTGGATCGCCTGCCTAGCAGTGCTGTTCAACCTGCTCGCCATGCCGATTTCCGGGGCCATGGCGCAAAGCGCCAGCGGCGCGGCCAGCGAGCAAGTGATGTGGGGCAGCTTCTGCTCCTCCAGTGGCACCAAAATGGTGGCGATGTCGTTGGGCAGCCTGGAGCAAAAGGCCCCACAGAACGACGACCACTCCAACATGCAGCACTGCTGGTGCTGCTCCGGGTCGCCGCCGCTGGTGGCTCTGCCCGGGCATGTGCCGCAATTGCACGTCACCCGTTTGGAGCCCACCCAGGGCCCGGCGCCCACCCTGCTTTCCAGCCCCACGCCGCGCCAGCAATGGCCCAGCCTCAATCCGCGCGCCTCTCCGCTGGCCTGATTCAACCTCGCAACCATCCTGCGTCCTGAATCGTCCCGGAGTACCGACATGTTGAAGAAAACCCTGTTGATGGCCGCCCTGTTGCTGCCTGCCTGCTTTGCCCATGCCCACGAGTACACCAGCGGCGAACTGCACATCGCCCACCCGTGGTCCCAGGAGCTGCCGCCCAACGCCCCCACCGTGGCGGCCTATTTCGTCATCCACAACAACGGCAAGAACGCCGACCGCCTCCTAAGCGTGACCTCGCCCATTTCCGCCAAGGCTGAACTGCACGAACACGTGAAGCAGGGCGACCTGATGAAAATGCAGCAGGTGCCCAACGTGGTGATCCCCGCCGGCGGCGAGGTGACCTTCGCACCCATGGCCTACCACGTGATGCTGCTGGAATTGAAAGACCGCAGCCTGCTGGCCGACGGCAAGCGTTTCCCGCTGACCCTGCGCTTCGAGAAGGCCGGCGAGGTCACGGTCGATGTCGCCGTGCAGAAGCAGGCGCCCGCCGGCAGCGGCGAACACGTCCACGCCCAGTAAGCCAACGCCGATAGCCGCATGAACACCGTGCGCACGCCTCGTGCCGGGCGATCCCCTGCGCGCCACGACTCCCTGAGGGTCCGGCGCGGCAGTTGGATCAGCCTGTTCGCCATGCTGATGATTTTCATCGGGCCGCTGATTTCCCAAGCGATGCCGATGAATCACGCCATGCCCATGCCCGCGCATCAGGGCATGGATATGGCCGCGCAAGACCCGGCCTGCCACGACGCCACCGCCGCGCACCACGCCCCCGCCAAATCCCCCGCCCAGCCGCAGATGTTGTGGGAGAAGTGCGGCTACTGTGGCCTGCTCTACAACTGCCCCGCGCTACCCGGCAGCATCGCCTTCAACCTTTTCGACAGCCCTCCCCCCCTGGCTGTCACCACCCCCGCACCGCGCCTGGGCCATGCCCGGCAGGCCGTGTTTCCCGGCGCCCGCAGCCGCGCCCCACCCATCGTCGCGTAAACCCAAAACCCACTTATCACCCGGCCGACTGTAGAAAAGACAGCCGCAGGCTGCTGGCCGTGTGTTGTTTACGACTGACTCGATGGAACCTCTATGTCCAGGTTTTCTGCTGACACACGCAACCGCTTCGCCCTCAATCACCCGCGCCTGCGCTTGACCCAGGCCATTGCGCTGTTCTGCGGCACCCTGCTGGCGCCCTGGGCCCTGGCCGGCGAACACGATGAGCACCTGCACCCGGCCACCGAACTGAGCCCCACGGTGATTACCGCCATCGCCCAAAGCTCGCCCCTGACCGTGGTCACCAACCCCAAAGACCCGCGCCAACCGGTGCCGGCCAGCGATGGCGGCGACTACCTCAAGACCATCCCCGGCTTTGCCCTGGTGCGCAACGGCGGCACCAACGGCGACCCGGTGCTGCGCGGCATGTTCGGCTCGCGCCTGAACATCCTCACCAACGGCAGCATGATGCTCGGTGCCTGCCCGGGGCGCATGGACGCGCCGACCTCGTACATTTCCCCGGAAACCTACGACCAATTGACCGTGATTAAAGGCCCGCAAACCGTGCTCTGGGGCCCCGGCGCCTCGGCCGGCACCGTGCTGTTCGACCGCCAGCCCGAAAGCTTCGGCGAACTGGGCACGCGGGTGAACGCCAGCATCCTGGCCGGCTCCAACGGGCGCTTCGACAAAGTGGTCGATGCCGCTGCCGGCGGGCCTTTGGGCTACGTGCGGGTGGTCGGCAACCAAGCCCACTCCGACGACTACAAGGACGGCAACAACGACACCGTCGAATCGCGCTACGACAAATGGAACGGCGACGTCGCCCTGGGCTGGACCCCCGACGCCGACACCCTGCTGGAGCTCACCGCCGGGCGCGGTGACGGCGAGGCACGCTACGCCGGGCGCGGCATGGACGGCTCGCAGTTCCTGCGCGAAAGCCTGGGCCTGCGTTTCGAGAAGTCCAACCTCGGTGAGGTGCTGGACAAGGTCGAAGCCCAGGTCTACTACAACTACGCTGACCACGTGATGGACAACTACAGCCTGCGCACCCCGTCCGGCACCGGCATGATGGCCGGGCCCATGGCCTCCAACGTCGACCGCCGCACCCTCGGCGCGCGCATCAAAGCCACCTGGCGCTGGGCCGACGTGCAGTTGATCGGCGGCCTCGACGCCCAGACCAACGAACACCGCAAGCGCGCCGCCAGCGGCATCGACACCTACAAGAACCTGCCCCGAGACAAAGACGCCGACTTCCACAACTACGGCGTGTTCGGCGAACTGACCTGGTACGCCGCCGACCGTGACCGCCTCATCAGCGGCGCACGCCTGGACCGCGCCAGCGCCAAGGATTTCCGCCAGAGCACCGGTTCCGGGATGATGGCCCGACCCAACCCCACCGCCGACGAAACCCGCGCCGACACGCTGCCCAGCGGCTTCGTGCGCTTTGAGCACGACCTGGAGGACAGCCCCACTACCCTCTACGCCGGCCTCGGCCACGCCCAGCGCTTCCCCGACTACTGGGAGCTGTTCTCGCCCAACAAAGGCCCGGCCGGTTCGGTGAACGCGTTCGATGCGGTCAAGCCGGAAAAAACCACCCAGCTCGACTTCGGCCTGCAATACAAAAGCGCCGACCTCGAAGCCTGGGCCTCGGGCTACATCGGCCAGGTGCGCGACTACATCCTGTTCGACTACACCCGCGGCATGATGGGCATGACCTCGCGGGCCGAGAACATCGACGCGCGGATCATGGGCGGTGAACTGGGCGCGGCCTACAAGCTGACGCCCAACTGGAAAGCCGACGCCACCCTGGCCTACGCCTGGGGCAAAAACAGCAGTGACGGCTCGGCCCTGCCACAGATGCCGCCGCTCGATGCCCGCTTCGGCCTGACCTACAGCCAGGACACCTGGAGCGCCGGGGCCTTGTGGCGCGTGGTCGCGGCGCAAAACCGCATCGACCAGAACAAAGGCAACGTGGTGGGCAAGGATTACGATAAAAGCTCAGGCTTTGGCGTGTTCTCCCTCAACGGCGCCTACCGCATCAACAAGCAGTTCAAGGTCAGCACCGGGGTGGACAACCTGTTCGGCCAGGCCTACGCCGAGCACCTGAACCTGGCAGGCAACGCCGGGTTCGGTTACCCGGCCAACGACCCACAGGCCCTCAACGAACCGGGCCGTACCTTCTGGACCAAGGTGGATATGAGTTTCTAGGCAAAAGCATCGCGGGCAAGCCCGCTCCCACAGGGGCAATGCACCCCAACGGTGGGAGCGGGCTCGCCCGCGACAGCCCCACCACCGATTAAAAAAAGATCCATGCCCTTGCGGAGCACCCTGATGAGTCAACCCAAGATTTCCTTCTATAACCTGGCCTGGCGCTGGCATTTCTACGCCGGGCTGTTTGTCGCCCCGTTCATGGTGATGCTGGCCCTGACCGGGATCATCTACCTGTTCAAGCCCCAGCTCGACCCGCTGCTGTACGCCGACCTGCTCAAGGTCCAGCCCGGGCAGCACCTGGCCAGCGCCGACGAACAACTGCGCGCCGTGCGCAGCGCCTACCCCCAGGGCCACGTCAGCCAGTACCTGCCGCCCATTAACGCCGAGCGCAGCGGGCAGTTCGTGGTGCACGACGCTGGCCGCGAATTGAACGTGTTCGTCGACCCCTATCGCGCCCAAGTGCTGGGCGAGCAGGACGCCAAGTACAACCTGCAAGCCGTGGCACGGGCGATCCATGGCGAGCTGATGATCGGCACCCTGGGCGATCGCCTGGTGGAACTGGCCGCCGGTTGGGGCATCGTGCTCGTGGTGTCGGGCCTGTACCTGTGGTGGCCGCGCGGCCAATCGTCGGCGGGGGTGTTGTGGCCACGCCTGAACAGCCGTGGCCGCCTACTATGGCGCGACCTGCACGCAGTCACCGGGTTCTGGGGCGCGTCCCTGCTGCTGGTGATGCTGCTCAGCGGCATGACCTGGACCGGGTTCTGGGGCAAGCAGTACGCCGAGCTGTGGAACCGCTTCCCGGTGGCGATGTGGACCGACGTGCCCACCTCCGACCAACAGGCCCGCGAGCTCAACACCGCCACCCGCCAAACCGTGCCCTGGGCCATGGAAAACACGCCGATGCCGATGTCCGGCGACCACGCCGAACACAGGGCCCACGGCGCCGGCGAAACCGCCCCGGCCGCCCCCACCGTGAGCCTGCAACAGGTGCAGGACATCGCCACCGCGCGCCGCGTGGAGCCGGGCTACAGCATCACCTTCCCCACCACCGCCAGCGGCGTGTTCACCCTTGCCGTGTTCGCCGATGACCCGCGCAACGACGCCACCTTGCATGTGGACCAATACACCGGCCGGGTCCTGGCCGATGTCCGCTGGCACGACTACGGCCCCGTCGCCCGCGCCACGGAGCTGGGGGTGATGCTGCATGAAGGCAAGATGTTCGGTGCGCTCAACCAGATCATCGTGCTGCTGATTTGCCTGATGATCCTGCTCAGCGCGGTGAGCGGCGTGGTGATCTGGTGGAAGCGCCGGCCCCAAGGGCGCCTGGGTGTGCCGCCACTGCGCCACGACTTGCCGAAATGGAAAAGCGCCATGGCCATCATGCTGGCCCTGGCGCTGATCTTCCCGCTGGTGGGCGCCTCGCTGATCGCCCTCTGGGTGCTGGACCGCCTCCTGCTCTCACGCTGGAACCGCGCCCAGTCCTGACGCCGCCGTCGTAGCAAGCGGGCAGCCCCGCTTGCTACAGGTTAGAGTTCATCGCGGTCGCGGATGGGCTCGTCCCAGGGCTGGGACAGTTTTAGCTTGAGGTCCTGGGATATCAGCCCGCGCCGACTCCAGAACGACCCGGCCCGGAGCACCCGCAGTTGCTGGCGGCCAGCCAGCAGCGACAGCACCTCTGAAATACGCGGGACTTTGGCCGGGTTGCTGCCTGGCGTCCACTGCCGATGTTCCATCAGCACCTGATCCTCGGCACGGGTGTAGTCGGGGGTGAACTTGATAAGCGCCCCATCAAGGGTGGACAAGTAATACATATCGAGCTGACCACCCTCCTCCCGATCACGGCCGTGGGTGTACAGGTCAACGTTGCGCCAAGACGCAAAGTTGCGGCGCAGCCCCTCTTCGCCCGGCGCTGGCGGGTACTCCTCGGCGGAGCGGAACAACTGATACGCCGCCACCATCTGGGTGCCCTGCGGGTAAATACGTTCCAGCCCGGACTGCTTGCGCAGGAAGAACCCGAGTATCGAGGAAGCACTGGCGCGAAACTCCACTTCCACCATCGGCGCGGTGTAGGAGTAAAACTCCTCGCCCACGCGGTAGCGCCGCAGGCGGATGGCACTCAGGTACTGGCCCTGGGGGCTGCCCTTGAAGATGCGCGAGCAATACAGCACCGCATCATCCGCGTCATTGAACACCGGCCCCATGACAAAGTCGGTCCTGGGCAGTGCCTTGACACTGCGCCGCTCGCCCGGCAGCCAATCGGCCGTCACCAGGCCATAGCCGTCCCAGACGGCGCTGGGCAGCAGGATCTGCAACTGGCCCTTAATCCCCAGCAGGTGGACCAGCTCCAACAGCTGCAGGCGGCTCTGCTGCAACCGCTCTTCCAGCGCACCGATTCCGGCCAATACCGTGGAGTCACCGTCGAAACGGTACTTGAGCAAGGCACCGTCGGCAAAGGACAGGTACAGCGGCAGGTATGGGCCAGCGGCCGCAGGCGCGCAAATGCGCAGGCCCTGGACGACCCTGACGGGCCGCACAAAGCTGTTGTGCAGCGGGTCATCGACGCCCGTGATGCTCTGGTCCGGCGCGGCGAAATAGAACCCCGCCAGTTCGCAGCCATGCGGCACCGCGCCCTGGGGGAACACCTGATGCAAGTGGGTGAAGTTCTGTCGCGCCAGGGGCAGCGTCACCATGTACTGGTCGCTGGCGGTGACCCGCAGGAGATAGCCGCCCTGCAACCACTCGCGTTCGCCCAGAGACTCCAGGGCATAGCGCACCGCATCATCGGCCTGCATGAACAGCGGGCTGAACACCGGCTCCTGGCTGGCCTGAACGATATCCAGCGGCAGGGGGATGCTCGCCCGAGGCACGAAGTTTTTGTCAACGATGCGCGGCGGGCCCCACACCGGGCTGGCTCGCAACACCTGGAGCTGGGCAGCGCCAGCCAATTCGCGGACCCAGTCGGCCGGTTTGAGCATGCCGCTGTCCAACTGCTGCGCGACCCGATTGCCCCAGGGGCCGTGCCCTGCCCCGGCGGTGGGTGATAGCCGCGCTTTGAGCAAGGCCTCCTCGGCCCGCCCGTCGAGCGTGAGGCTCAAGAGGCTGCCATCGGGGCAAAACAGGTACTCGCTACGCCGGTCACGGGCGTCCTGGTGAAACAGGCTCGCCACACGCTGCGCCGAGAACAGGTTGATGTACAGCTCACGCTCCACCTCGGGCAGGTTCACCGCTGGCACGGGCCGCAGCCGGGAGCAGTAGCGCGCGGCAATCTTGAAGTTTTCCGGGAAGGTCTCGCCCCCCTCTTTGATGGGAAACACCCAGGTCTCGTCAAAGAGCTCGCAATTGCTGGCCAGCGGTTCGGTGGCAAAGAACAGGCCGTCGCTCTGGCGCTGCAGGATGTAGCCGCCATAGATCCGCGAGCGTTCCCTCCCGATCATGCGCCCGGCATGCCGTGCCGCGTCGTCGACGTGCTTGAAACCCGGGCCGAGCCAGCGCCGCAGGTAGTCGGCATAGGGTGTCCAGTGCACGGTGACGTCGCCCTCGCGATCCCAGCACTGGCCCTTGACCAGCACCTTGAGGGCCAGCTTGCTCGCCACCTCGCGCACAAAACCGGCAGCGGTCAGCTCGCCGCTTTTGAGCTTCACCGTGACTTCGGCCAGGCTGATGACCTGCGTCGAGGCGGCCAAGTTCTGGTCAAAGCGCAACAATGCACCGTCCTGGGTCGCGACAAATACCGGCAAACCGCTGGGGGACTGCCCCGCCGCCCTACGCCGAGCTTCGTACAGCACATCCAGCAACACCGAAGGCCGCAGGAAAAAGTTCTGCAACCAGGTTTCAGGGTCCCTCAGCCCAGAGGCGGTACCGGGCTGGAAGTAGCACAACCCGTGGAGCTGATACTCACCCGGAAAACGGTAGTCCCCGCTGCGGTGGGTACCTGGGCCTTGCACATCGAACAGGCTTTGCAGCGAAAACATATGGTTGCGCCCGGTCACCGTGACCCACTCGGTGGCCACGTACCGCCCCTCTTCGCGGCGGTGCTTCAGAACAAAGGCAAAATACCGGCCGGCGCTCGGGCGCCAACCTTCAAGACGCACGAGGGCTTCGCTGGCGGCGGCCTCGGCACTCTCGCACACCCGCCCCAGGATAGCCGGGCGCAACAGCTCTCGGCCCGGGACCGGGCGACCTGCGCGCCAATCCTCCTCCACCCGGCCGCGTTCACCCCACACGGGGTTGCCGCGGATCACCCATAACTCGCCGACGCGCACCAATTGGCGCACCAACTCCTGGGGCTTGAAGCCGCGCACCGGGAGCTGAGCGTTGCCACCGTTGGCCTTGAGCAAACGGCGGTGCAACGCGTTAAGGGTGCTGGCGTCGGGGCTGCGCGTGAAGCGAATCAGGCTGTCGTGGGCCCCACTCAAGTACGCCGTTGCCTGGCCGCCGATGATCGACAGCACCTGGGCCTCGGAAAACAGCTGCGGGTCGAGCAGGGCATCCTCCTGCGACCATTGCCAGCGCGCTATCCGGTCCGGGTTGGCCGCTGCGGGGAGGGGGTGCACGCCCACGCGGGCATAAATGCCATAGCCCTGGGGAGGCACCAGCGGCCCTTTGCCCCCCACCGGGAAGAACAGGGGCGAGGCGAACGGGTCGCTGTCACTGGCCAACAATTGGGTGGCGAAATACTGGTTGTCGCCATTGCGCAGGATGTAGCCGCCATAAAAGCGGTCGCGGTACCTGCCCACCGATTCATGGGCATGCATCGCCGCATCGTCGGCCGATAGGAAGGGGCCTTGCAACACAGGCGCCAGGGTACCGGCCAGTATCGCTTGGCCGTCCGTCATCATTCCTTCCTCGCGCCACAACGCACCGCGTTGCTCCACCTGCAACTGGCCCACGCCCATCAAGCGGCGCACATAGTCGCGGGGCGTCAACTGGCCAGCCTGCATCGCAGCCTGGGCACCGTTGTCGGTGAAATGACCCTGTGCGTCCCGGTCAAACAAAGGCTGCGCGGCACCGGCCGGCGGCAGTTTGAAGCTCAGCAGCGAACCGTCCGAAGGCGCCACGTACAGCGTCAGCGCCTCGTCCGGCACTTGCAGTGCCTGGGTGGCGACCCTTTGAGTCATGGCCGCGGTCAGTTGGGCCGGGGCGAAAAAGCTGATGTACAACCATGCTTCGATGGGTGGGAAGTCCCGCGGTTCGGGCCGCGAGCGGTAGTAGATGCCGTGCAGGCGAAACTGCGACGCCAATCGAAGGCCGCCGTCGGCCCTGGCCGGAAACAGGTTGGCAGGGGCAAATGTCTCACTGCCCGCGGCAATGGGCTGGGTGGCGATGTACTGGTCACTTTTGAGGTACTTGAGCACATAACCCCATTGCAGGCCTTCGCCCGCATTCGCCAGCGCCGCCGTCACCGCGTCGCCGGGGCGCGGGCAGGTGTGGGTGAACAGAGGCAAATCGCTGGTAACCGGCGCCTCGGGCGTTTCAAATACCCGCCAATCCGCCGTCGCCTGGCCCACCCAACCGCCCCATACAGGGCAAGGAATAAGGAATTTCAAGGTGCCCAGGGAGGCCATTTTTTCAATCACTTTATCGGGCGGCTCGTAGATGCCCGCAGGGTCGTTGGGCGGGCGACCGGCGTCTATCCATTGCGCCAACTGATGCTCAGCCTGCGAGCCGCTGGGGGCGTAGCTGATGAGCGAATCATCGGGGCCGGACAGATACGCATGGGGGAACTGCAACCTGTTCTGGACAATGAACACAAAGTCATAACCCGAGAAGAAGTTGATATGCGGCTTGATGTACTGGCTGGGTAACCCGGGGTTGGTCTGTTGCACCAATTCATGGGACGCGGGATGGGAATGGTAAAAGGCCACCAAGGCATAGCCCGGTGGCGCCAGCAAGCGGTGCTGCGCGTCCACGTTAAGCACCGTTCTCAAACTGAAGGTGAGCTCTTTGCCGACAATCGGGGTGGTGGCGTAAAAGCGGTTGTCCGCACTGAGGATGACGCCGCCATATTCCTTTTCGCGCTTGGCGCCAATCTGGCGGTGCGCCCAGTAGGCGGCGTCTTCCTCTCGAATGAATGGCGGGCTCAAGGGCGGCAACGTGACAGGAGCCGCCACGGCGGCGCGTTTTTCTCGCGGTAGATGGTCTTGCATACATGACCTCGGGTCCAAGGGTGGAGGGCCGATGTGCCTGAACCGACTCAGGCCATCGGGAGCGTCCCGCCATTCTCAAAGACCCCAGGCGTGGCCCAGGGATACTTATCTATTTTTACCCGGGGCCACGCCGAGCCACTCAACGAGGCCTTTGCACCTGGTTACGCCAACCGGTGGTCAGCTTGCCCGGCCGCAGCCAGAAGGCATCGGCATCCAGCACCCACAACGGGCTGACGGCGACCAGCCGGGTGAGCATGCCCGCCGGCCGGGGCCCCCAGGGCTCCAAGAACAGGGCCTTTTCCTTGGCAGTGAAGCCGGGCATGAGCTTGAGCAGCCCACCACCACGGCAGGAGAAATACACACTGGCACCGGCGACCGCGCGCTTTTCCAGCACCTGAGCACTAAAGGGAATGTCGGCCAGCGGCAGGTTGTTCATCAATCGGCGGTCCAGCGCGTCCACGTCCTGTTCGAGGCTATTCATGGTTTTGTAGAAATGATGCACGGCGGCCAACAGGTAGCCCTCGGGAAACACCGGCAGCGGCAACGGGTCGGCACCCGGGACGTTAACCGGCGCGATTGCCCCTCCGGCCCCGGAGTAGAACAGCTCGGTGTAGCGTGCATCCCCCTCGCGCACCTCCAACGGGTCCACTGCCACATAGACGATCGATTGCCCCTGCCGACGCTCCAGGGCCGCGCCGGTGTATTCCTCGCCCTGGAACGGCCCGACCAGGCGCTGGGCATAGCGGGCGGCGTCGTCGAGGTGGGAGAACACCGGGCTGAGGGCGAAGCGATGGTCACTGGCAAACCACTCACCCGAGCCGATGTAGGGGTTCCAGTGCTGGGACACCACCGTGGTGTGAAACCAGAAATCACTGCCGCCCAGTACCTGCAACTTGCCGGCTGCGGCCACCTTGCGCACATAGTCGAGGGGGGTAAAGCCTCCCAGCGTCAGCAGTTGCTGGTACTGCAAGGCACCCTGGGGGCCGCTCCACAGCACCTGGGGCGCCACCGGCTCGTACTTCAACAGGGCGTTGTCGGCGCAGGATAAATACAAAGGCAAATGGCTGGGCTGGGCGGGGCTCTCGGCCTCGCCGTTACCGTTACCGTTGCCGTTGCCGTAAACCTTACTGGCCACCAGGCCGAGGTTGAGGGCCTGAGGGGAGAAGAAGTGTTCGGCCACTTCCTGCGCCGTGTCCTTCTGCACTTTGCCAGTGCACAGGTAAACACCCTTGACGCCATAGCCCTGGGGCAGCCGTCCTTCGATGAACACCCGTTCCAGGCTCAAGGCCGCGGCGTTGCCCGCCGCCAGCGGCAGGGACGCCAGGTACTGCTCGGCCTTGGCCGACTTAAGGACGAAGCCAAAGCTCAAGCCCGCCCGTGGCGCCACGCGATGGGCGTGGCGCACCGCGTCTTCCATTTGCGTGAACACCGGGCTCAAGGGTGAGTCGAGTGTCGCCGGGCCGTCGCTCGCGGGTGCAAAGGGCGCCCAGTCGGCCGGGATGCGCGGCACGCCCCATAGCGGGCTGCCTGCCAGTACCCGCAGGTGGCCCGCCCGCCCCAGGCGCCGCACAAACTCGCTGGGGGCAAGGGTGCCGGCACGCATCTGCGCTTCGGCCTGGTTGTTCTTGAGGTGCAGGGTAGGTTCGCCAGCCGCCGAGAGCAGATACAACAGGGCCGTTTCCCGGGTGTTGTCACTGGTGAAGAACGCCAGCAGGGCACCGTCGGCGCAAAAGCGATATTCGGTGCGCGGGATCGGCGCCAGGGGCAAGTCTTCGCGGGTCAACGCGCCGTGCAGGAACTCGGTAGGGAACATCCCCTGGTAAACCGCGCACTCGTGGTGTGACAGAGGGAAATCCGGCTCCAGCACTGCCGCCGAGTGATAGCGCGCGACGATCTGGCTCCCCCCCAGAAACTGCCCGCTGGCCACCAGTTTGTTCAGCCGTACCCAACCGGGGTCGAAATTTTCCACCGCCATCACCAACGGCTCGGTGGCCACGAACAAACCATCGTTGCGCCGCAGGATCAACCCGCCATACACCTTGTCGGTACGCTGGGCCCAACGGGCGTGTGCATAGCGCGCCGCATCGTCCTGCCAGACAAATGCCGGCCCCAGGTGGCGGCGTTGCAGGCTCAGGTACGGTTGCCAATCCACCCCTACCCGGCCCTCTTCGTCCCAGTAGTCGCTGGTGGTCAGCACCGTCAGTTGGCCGGCCGCAGCGAACTGGGCGATGTAGCCCTCGAACGACAGCGCGCCACCGTCCAAGCGAGCCTGGAGCCCCTTCGGGCCAGCGTCGCCGCTTTCCTCATTGAATAGCGCCAGGCGCGCCTGGGGCTGGTACATCAGCAGGGCGCCATCCAGGGGCGCCACATACAAGCGCAACCCTGAAATATCGCGGTTACGCTGCATACCGTTGGCGCTGAACAACCCGGCGAACATATCCGCCGCCGACGCAAAATGGCGGCCCATTAGCGTCTGCAACACCCCGCTGGCATTAGGCAGCCAGTGCGTTGCGCAATACAGGCCATGGATCAGGAAGTCATCGCGCAGTTGCCGCGAACTACTGTCGCAGGCCCGATAGAGCGCGTCAGCCTGCGCGGCGGGGAACATGGCCGTGGCCACGTACTCTTCTTTGTCGACGGCCCTGAGGATTACCCCCAACCCCGTCGCCGCGCCACCATAACGGGTGCGCTGGCGCGCACAAGCATGTTCGAGGGCCGCCTGGGCGCTGGCGAACACCGGGCCCATGGCCGGCGGCTCGGCCACGGTGGCCAGGTCAATGCCCAAAAAGGGTGTCCAGTCCGACTGCACCTTACCCGGTGCGCCCCACAGGCGGTTGCCCTGCACCACGGTCAACTCCCCACTGGTGGCCAACAGCGAGACCACGTCACTGGGCACCATCCGGCCGGCCACCAGGTCCTGGTACAGCAGGCTATCGCCCGGGGTCGGTTTGACCCGGGCGAACAACGCCCGTTGCGGGGCGGTGCCAAACCCCTGGTAAGCCAGCAGCACCTGCGGGTCGCCAGACAGGTACACCCGTGGCACCAGCTCTCGAATCAACGTCGCCTGGTAGATATCGCCGTCATTGAACATTTGCGCGGCCACCTGGTTCTGCTCGGGCGCCCAAAAAGCCCCCGAGATATCACCCGGCCAGCGCGAGGCGTACAAGGCGTGCAGGTGCGCGCCCTCGTTGAGCACGATGGGCACGCCCTGCTCGTCGAGAGGGTAAATGGCATCCAGGCTAAAGCGCGGCTTGGTGCTGGGGGTTGGCTCGGTGGCGGCATAGCGCTCGGCGCCAAGGTTGAGAATCGCGCCGGCAAACCCCTCGTCGCGGCGGGCGCCGATTTGCTGGTGGGCGTAGCGCGCGGCGTCGTCGGCGGTGATAAACACCGGCCCCAGCACCGGCCTTCGATACCGGGCAAAAGGCTGCCAGTCGAGGGTCACCCGGCCCTCCACATCCCACAGGGTGCTGCTGCGCATTACCTGCAAATGCCCCGCCGCCGCCACGCGCCGGACGAACTCGGTAGGGCTCAGGGTGCCAGCCTGCAACGCGTCGGCATCCCCGCCGTCACTGACCACGCCTTCGGGCGAAAGCACATGCATCTGGTCTTCCAGGGGCGTCGCGCCAAACACATAGCGCAACTGCGCGCCGTCGCGGGTACTGATGTAGTGGGCGAAGGTTTCGGGCAGGCCGGCCCTGGCCTGGGCGATGGCCTGGGCAAATTCCAGGGGCGAGACAAACTGGCGGTACAGCCACTTCTCCCGGGTGCAGGCCTCATCGTCAGGCAGCAGTAAATGACAGACCGCCTCCAACCCAAACCCGCGGGGTAATTCCGGCTGGCCGCGATCATCGGTGGCAAAGGCCCGGGCGGGGCTGAACAGGGGCAGCGTCGCGGGCGTGGCAGCGATCACCAACGGATCACTGACCACATACGCCTCGGCCTGCGCCTGCTTGAGCACAAACGCCACCTGCCTGGCGCCGGGATTTTCGAGCATCTGGTCATGGGCATAGCGGGCGGCGGTTTCTCGATCCTGGAACAGCCAGCTCAGTATCGGCTCGCGGGCGGCAGCGGAGACAAAAGGTGCATAAGCCGCCCATGTGGTAGGCAGCCTGCCCACCGAATCCTTCCACGCCACACTGGACAGCACCACCGTCAGCGCGCCCAACCCCGCCATTTTCGCGACGAACGACTCGACCGACAGATCGATCGCCCCCAAGGCCAGATGGGCCGTGGCATCACCGGCCAAGGTGCGAGCCAACCAGCGGCCGAACACCTGCTCCGGCTCGCTGCCCGTGCGCAGGTATTTGACCAGCGAGCCATCCGGGGCCGAATGATAGACCCCAGTGATACCGGCCCTGGCCTCGATCACCGCTTGGGCATCGCCGAACCTGAGCATGCTCATGTTCAGGTGGATGCGCTCATTCGACCAGGTGGGGTATTTGGCCTGGATCTCTTTGTAATGGTCGCGCGAGCCGTAGAAGTAAGCGGCATAGCGATAGCCCAACTGCTCCATGATGGCTTGCGAAATACCCTCCCTGAATGGCGCGCCCCAGAAGTCGTTGTCCTGGGTCAGCGGTACGGGCCGCGTGACGCAAAAAGTGCCATCGGTGTGTTGCAGCACATAGCTGAAATGGTTCTGGCCGCGCTTGCCCGCCAACTGATAGTGGGCGTGGCGCGCTGCATCGTCGGCACTCAAGAACGCGGGGCTGAGGGCTTCATGCAGGCGCTCGAAGGGCTGCCAGTCCTGGCTCACCGCACCGGGACGTTCCCAGACGTCCCCCGTTTCCACCACGACCAGTTCACCGGCAGCGGCAACCTGGCGGACAAAATCCACCGGGCTCAGGCTGCCGTCCTCCAAGGCTTGCTGCAAGGGCTGGCCCTCACCGGCCATGAGCGCGGTTTCCGCCGGCGAGCCGCAAAACCGGTAGTGCAGCAACGCATGCCCCGGTGCCTGCACATACAGGCTCAACCCACGGGCCTGGTCTTGCAGGTAAGTGTCGGTGCGCGACTGGGTGATGGCAGCCGCCAACTCCTGGGGCGTAAAGAAGTTGTCCAGTAGCCACGCCCAGGTGGCCGGTTTGGGCGCCGCGGCCGCATCGGGACGATAGTAGATAGCCTCCAGGCGATAACCTGAGGGCAGCCTGGGCCTGCCGTCGGGGCGGCTGGGAAACAGCCCTTGCAGGGAAAACTGCGCCGAGGGCAGCACAAAGGGCACGGTCGCGATATACGCCTCCTGGTCCACGGCCCTGAGCACGAACACCACTTGCCGGCCACCGGGCCCGCGGGCCATGCCGGCCTGGGCGTGGTCGCGCACCCGAGCGAGCGTGTCGAACACGGGGCCAAATGCCGGTTGCAACACTGGCGCTTCAAACGGCTTCATCGGCTCCCAATCGCTGGGCACCTCACCCACGCTGCCGCCCCAGGCCTGGCTGGAGGCCAGGAACGTCAAGGTGCCCACCGAAGCGACTTTCCTCGCAAAGCCGTAATAGCCCTCGAAGGAGCCATCGTGCCCATGCTGCGCCAAGAGCCGATTGCCGGTTTTGAGCCACTCGACGAGCAGGCGTTCTTTGCCCGAACCACTGGGCACGTACTTGAGCAGAGCCCCATCCGGCCCGCTGAGATAGGCGGCCAAAAACAGCGCGCGCTCCTCATAGTTGACCACCACATCTGCCTCAGAAAAAAAGCTGACAAAAGCCGCTTTACGCTGCGCCGGCCACGTCGGCTCCAGGCCCGGTACGTGTTCGATATTGGGGTGGGAGTGGAAACTGCCAACGATGCGATAACCCGCCGGGTGCGCATAAAAACCATTGGGCTCTTGTTCCAGGATCGAGAGAAAGTGAAACCCCGTGTCGCTCCCGGCAAAGGGTTCACTGGCAAAAAAAAACTTGTCCGAAAGCCGTTGCAAGATGACGCTGCCATATTCGACATCGCGCCTGTCACCCACCTGTTCATGGGCGTAACGCGCCGCATCGTCGGCGTTGGCAAACGCCGGGCTGAGCGGGGGCAATACGGCTCGATAGGCGGCAGTGGCCTGTTGCTGGGGTGAAAAATCCTTATCCATAAGTGCACCTGAAAAATATGAGGGATGACGCCAGCCCCCATCTTCAGGCGTTTGCCGCCGGCCATGACTTTACATAGTTAGTGCGCCGGCACCATCGCGGCGCGCCGCCACGCACCCCGCCTCGCCAAAGGCCCCCAATTGGTGCATGCCCGCGCCACACCACGGGCCAAACCCCGTCAAACACCGCCCCCGGCCATTCAGGCACAGCCCTTGCAAAAGGCCTTGCAGCGTTGCTGTCCGCCCCTTTAAAAAATTCGAGATCACGGAGATCGCACAATGAAGCGTCGTAGCTTGCTCAAGGCTTTCACCCTGTCGGCATCGATTGCCGCCATGGGCATGACCTGGACCGTCCAGGCCGCCGAGACCATCAAGGTCGGGATCCTGCATTCGTTGTCCGGCACCATGGCGATCTCCGAAACCTCCCTCAAAGACATGGCCCTGATGACCATCGACGAGATCAACGCCAAGGGCGGAGTGAACGGCAAGATGCTCGAAGCGGTGGTGGTGGACCCGGCCTCCAATTGGCCGCTATTCGCGGAAAAGGGCCGCCAATTGCTGACCCAGGACAAGGTCGCCGTGGTGTTCGGCTGCTGGACCTCGGTGTCGCGCAAATCCGTGTTGCCGGTGTTCGAGGAACTCAATGGCCTGCTGTTCTACCCGGTGCAGTACGAGGGCGAAGAGATGTCACCCAACGTCTTCTACACCGGTGCCGCGCCCAATCAGCAAGCGATCCCGGCGGTGGAATACCTGATGAGCGAAGAAGGCGGCGGCGCCAAGCGCTACTTCCTGCTGGGCACCGACTACGTCTACCCACGCACCACCAACAAGATCCTGCGCGCCTTCCTGCAGGCCAAAGGCGTGGCCGCCAAGGACATCGAAGAGGTCTACACGCCATTCGGCCACAGCGACTACCAAACCATCGTCGCCAACATTAAAAAGTTCTCTGCCGGCGGCAAGACCGCCGTGATCTCCACCGTCAATGGCGACTCCAACGTGCCGTTCTACAAGGAACTGGCCAACCAGGGCCTCAAGGCCACAGAGGTGCCGGTGGTGGCTTTCTCGGTGGGCGAAGAAGAACTGCGCGGCATTGACACCCAGCCGCTGGTGGGCAACCTCGCGGCGTGGAACTACTTCCAGTCGGTAGAAAACCCGGCCAACGAAAAATTCGTCGCCGCGTGGAAAGCCTACGCCAAGGCCAAGAACCTGCCGGGCGCCGACAAAGCCGTGACCAACGACCCGATGGAAGCCACCTATGTGGGCATCCACATGTGGGCCCAGGCCGCGGAAAAAGCCAAGTCCACCGACGTCGACAAAGTCCGCGAAGCCCTCGGCGGGCAAACCTTCGCCGCCCCGTCGGGCTACACCCTGACCATGGACAAGAGCAACCATCACCTGCACAAACCCGTGATGATCGGCGAGATCCAGAACGACGGGCAGTTCTCCGTGGTGTGGCAAACCGAAGGCCCGATCCGCGCCCAACCGTGGAGCCCGTACATCCCGGGCAACGACAAGAAGCCGGACTATGCGGTCAAGAGCAACTGAGTGCAGCCGCTGATTGGCGAGGCAAAGGTTGTGTGGGAAGGGCTTATGTGGGAGCGGGCCTGCCCGCTCCCACACAGTCCCGCTGGCCCTTGCTCTCAGGCTTATTCCCACCCGGTTCCCTGCAAGGTTGTTGACTATGCCCACTGCCCTTTACCGCGTTCTGCTCGCCCTCGCCCTGCTGCTGCCCCTGGCCGCGCACGCCGGCGAGGCCGAGGACTTTGCCGGCGCCAACCCGGCGCAACAGGCCCGCTTGCTGCAAGCCTGGGCGGCGCAGCCTGAGCCTGCACGCGGGCCCCTGCTCGACAGCCTCCAGCAGGGCACGCTGACCGTGGACGGCCAGCCCAAAACCCTGCGCCTGAACAATCGCCTGCGCGGCCTGATCGACACCGCCCGCGCCAGCCATCAACTGCTCACCAACGACGCCACGCTGCGTCTGGCCGCCGCCCGGCAACTGCAAAAAAGCGCCACGCCCGCGCAACTGGCCTGGCTCGACCGGCAACTGGCCGCCGAGCAGGATGACGACGTCCACGCCGCCCTGAGCCTGGCCCTGGCCAACCTGCAACTGGTGGACGCCAACCCGGCGGTGCGCCTGGCCGCCGTGCGCCTGCTGGGGGAAACCGGCGACCCCTTGGCCCGCACGCGCCTTGAAACGTTGTTGGAACCCGGCGTAGAAAACGACGCCGCGGTGCGCACCGCGGCCGAAACCAGCCTGGCCCAGGTCAAGCGCAAACTGCTGCTGGGCGAAGTGCTCGGCCAGGCCTTCAGCGGTTTGTCCCTGGGCTCGATCCTGCTGCTGGCGGCCCTGGGGCTGGCGATCACCTTCGGCCTGCTGGGGGTCATCAACATGGCCCACGGCGAGATGCTGATGCTCGGCGCCTACGCCACCTACGGCGTGCAATGGCTGATGCAGCGCTGGGCGCCCGAAGCCATCGCGTTCTACCCGTTGCTCGCGCTGCCGGTGGCGTTTTTCGTCACCGCCGCCATTGGCATGGCCCTGGAACGCACGGTGATCCGCCACCTCTACGGCCGGCCCCTGGAAACCCTGCTCGCCACCTGGGGCATCAGCCTGATGCTGATCCAACTGGTGCGCCTGCTGTTCGGCGCGCAGAACGTCGAAGTGGCCAACCCGGCGTGGCTCTCCGGCGGCGTGCAGGTGCTGCCCAACCTGGTGCTGCCCTACAACCGCCTCGTCATCATCGCCTTCGCCCTGTGCGTGGTGGCGCTCACCTGGCTGCTGCTCAACAAAACGCGCCTGGGCCTGAACGTGCGCGCCGTCACCCAGAACCGCAGCATGGCTGCCTGCTGCGGCGTGCCCACCGGGCGTGTGGACATGCTCGCCTTTGGCCTGGGCTCGGGCATCGCCGGCCTCGGCGGCGTGGCCCTGAGCCAGGTCGGCAATGTCGGCCCGGACCTGGGCCAGAGCTACATCATCGACTCCTTTCTGGTGGTGGTGCTCGGTGGCGTCGGCCAGTTGGCCGGCAGCGTCATGGCCGCGTTCGGCCTGGGCATCGCCAATAAAATCCTGGAACCGCAGATCGGCGCGGTGCTGGGCAAGATCCTGATCCTCGCGCTGATAATTCTGTTTATCCAGAAACGTCCGCAAGGCCTCTTCGCGCTCAAAGGACGGGTGATCGACTGATGAACCAGCCTTTATTACTGACCGCCAGCCAAAAGGCCGGCCCCAAGGTCACTGCCCTGGTGGGCACCGTGGTGTTGCTGGCGCTGCTGGCCCTGCCTGTGCTGTCGCTGTTGGCGCCGGAGCATGCCCTGCATGTCTCGGCGTACACCCTGACCCTGGTGGGCAAGATCCTCTGCTACGCCATCGTCGCCCTGGCCCTGGACCTGGTGTGGGGCTATGCCGGCATGCTGTCCCTGGGCCACGGCCTGTTCTTCGCCCTGGGCGGCTACGCCATGGGCATGTACCTGATGCGCCAGGCCTCGGGCGACGGCTTGCCGGCGTTCATGACCTTTTTGTCGTGGAACGAACTGCCCTGGTACTGGGCCGGCACCGACCACTTCCTCTGGGCCTTGTGCCTGGTGGTGTTGGCGCCGGGGCTGCTGGCGCTGGTGTTCGGCTTTTTCGCGTTCCGCTCGCGGATCAAGGGCGTGTACTTCTCGATCATGACCCAGGCCCTGACCTTCGCCGGCATGCTCCTGTTTTTCCGCAACGAAACCGGGTTTGGCGGCAACAACGGCTTCACCAACTTCCGCACGATCCTGGGCTTTGGCATTACCGAGCCCGGCACCCGGGCGGCCCTGTTCGGCGCCACCGTGCTGTTGCTGGTGGCCAGCCTGTGGCTCGGCTGGCGCCTGGCGCAGAGCAAGTTCGGCCGTGTGCTGACGGCCCTGCGCGACGCGGAAAACCGCCTGATGTTCTGCGGTTACGACCCGCGCGGCTTCAAGCTGTTCGTCTGGGTGTTGAGCGCGGTGTTGTGTGGCCTGGCCGGGGCGCTGTACGTGCCGCAAGTGGGCATCATCAACCCCGGCGAAATGTCGCCCACCAACTCCATCGAAGCCGCCGTGTGGGTCGCCCTCGGCGGGCGTGGCAGCCTGATCGGCCCGCTGCTGGGCGCCGGGCTGGTCAACGGCATGAAGAGCTGGTTCACCGTGGCCTTCCCCGAATACTGGCTGTTCTTCCTTGGGGCGCTGTTCATCCTCGTCACCCTGTACCTGCCCCGGGGTGTGATCGGGCTGCTGAAAAAAAGGGGCGAACAATGAGCGTCACGGCCACCGCGCAATTCATGCTTGAACCTATCCTCGACGCGAACAAGGACGCCGGCAGCAGCCGCGACGCCATCGGCCTGGGCCAAGCGGCGGGCAAGGGCCTGAACACCCGCCACGGCACGATCCTGACCCTGGAAGACATCAGCGTCAGCTTCGACAGTTTCAAGGCCCTCAATGCCCTGAGCCTGTACATCGGCGTCGGCGAACTGCGCTGCATCATCGGCCCCAACGGCGCCGGCAAAACCACCCTGATGGACGTCATCACCGGCAAGACCCGCCCCAGCCACGGCCAGGCCTGGTTCGGCGAAACCCTGGACCTGACCCACATGAACGAAGTGCAGATCGCCCAGGCAGGCATCGGGCGCAAGTTCCAGAAACCCACGGTGTTCGAGGCCTTGAGCGTGTTCGAGAACCTGGAACTGGCACAGAAAACCGATAAATCCGTATGGGCCAGCCTGCGCGCGCGCCTCAGTGGCGAACAACGCGAGCGCATCGGCGAAGTGCTCGACACCATCGGCCTCAGCACCTCGGTGCATCGCCCGGCGGGGCTCCTGTCCCACGGCCAGAAGCAGTTCCTGGAAATCGGCATGCTGCTGATGCAAGACCCGCAACTGCTGCTGCTCGACGAACCGGTGGCGGGCATGACCGACGCCGAAACCGAATTCACCGCCGAGCTGTTCAAACGCCTGGCGGGCAAACACTCGCTGATGGTGGTGGAACACGACATGGGCTTTGTCGGCGCGATTGCCGACCACGTCACCGTGCTGCACCAGGGCGCGGTGTTGGCCGAGGGCTCGCTGGCGCAGGTACAGGCCGACGACAGGGTCATCGAAGTTTATTTAGGAAGATGAGAGCAGCGGCAAGTTAGGGGCGGGGCTGTTTTTTTTGCGTTTGCTCTTACTTGCAGCTCAATCACTAGGAACGCCTATATGTTGCAAGTCGATCAGTTGCATCAGTTCTACGGCGGCAGCCATATCCTGCGGGGGCTGTCTTTTGAGGCGAAGGTCGGTGAGGTCACGTGCCTGCTGGGGCGCAACGGCGTGGGCAAGACCACCCTGCTCAAGTGCCTGATGGGCCTGTTGCCCGCCAAGGAAGGGGCGGTGCGGTGGGAGGGCCAGCCGATCACCGGGCTCAAGCCGCACCAACGGGTACACGCAGGCATCGCCTATGTGCCCCAGGGCCGGGAGATTTTCGGCCGGCTGAGCGTGGAAGAAAACCTGCTGATGGGCCTTTCGCGCTTTCCTGCCAGCGAGGCCAAAGAGGTGCCGGCCTTTATCTACGAACTGTTCCCGGTGCTGCTGCAAATGAAACAACGCCGCGGCGGCGACCTCTCGGGCGGGCAGCAACAACAACTGGCCATTGGCCGGGCACTGGCCAGCCGCCCGCGCTTGCTGATCCTCGACGAGCCCACCGAAGGCATCCAGCCCTCGGTCATCAAGGAAATCGGCGCCGTCATCGCGCAACTGGCGGCCCGGGGCGACATGGCGATCCTGCTGGTGGAGCAGTTCTACGACTTCGCCGCCGAACTGGCCGACCAGTACCTGGTGATGTCCCGGGGCGAGATCGTGCAGCAGGGCCGTGGCGAAAATATGCAAGCCGAGGGTGTACGCGGCCTGGTTACCATCTAACCTGCTGCCAACCGAGCCAAGCCCAGACCATGAACCTGCCCGCCCCCACCGCCCTGTTCACCCCCAGTTGGCACGCCGAGCTGGAGCTGGGCTACGCGCGTTTTGGCGACAGCACGCGCCCGACCCTGCGCCGCCACCTCGGCCCGCTGCGGGTGCAAAAACACCTGTACGCCGAAGGCCCCCAGGTGTGCCAACACATCATCGTGCACCCGCCCGGCGGGATTGCCGGCGGTGATCGCCTGGCCATCCGCGCCCACGTCGGCGCCCACGCCTGGGCCCAGCTCACCAGCCCCGGCGCGGCCAAGTGGTATCGCGCAGCGAGCCCGGCCTACCAAAGCCTGCATTTGCAGGTCGAGACGGGCGCCACCCTGGAATGGCTGCCCCAGGAAACCATCGTGTTCAGCGCCGCCCAAGCCGAACTGCACACCCGCATCGAACTGCACGGCGACGCCCGGTTGTTCTACTGGGACGTGGTGGCGCTGGGGCGCCCGGCCAGTGGCGAACGTTTCGACCTGGGGCACTTGCAGGCCCACCTGGATATCCGCCGCGACGGCCGGTTGCTGTGGCACGAACGCCTGCGCATCGAGGGCGACGACGGTTTGCTCGACTCGCCCATCGGCCTGGACGGGCAACCGGTGTTCGCCACCCTGCTGGCCACCGGCGAGATCGACAGCGACCTGCTGCACGCCTGCCGCTCATTGCCCAACGCCGTGCGCGGCGACCTGACCCAATTGCCCGGCCTGCTGGTGGCCCGCTGCCTGGCCGGCGAAGCACTGCTGGCGCGCAACTGGCTGATCGATTTATGGAAACTGCTGCGCCCCGCCCTACTGGGCCGCGAAGCCGTGGCCCCGAGAATCTGGGCCACATGAACAAGGGCTTTATCAGGGTGGGTGCTGTGGGAGCGAGCCTGCCCGCGATGGCGATGTAGCCTGCACTGACGCCATCGCGGGCAAGCCCGCTCCCACCGGGTGCTCACCGAACGCCCACACCGCTGCGCAGCCAACTGAACACTTTTTGACGGAACCGCCATGGACCTGACCCCACGCGAAAAAGACAAACTGCTGATTTTCACCGCCGGCCTGGTGGCCGAGCGGCGCCTGGCCCGGGGGGTGAAACTCAACTACCCGGAAGCCATCGCCTACATCTCGGCGGCGCTGCTCGAAGGCGCCCGTGACGGGCAGACCGTGGCCGAGTTGATGCACTACGGCACCACCCTGCTCGGCCGCGACCAGGTGATGCCCGGCATCGCCGAAATGATCCCCGAGATCCAGGTCGAAGCCACGTTCCCCGACGGCACCAAACTGGTCACCGTCCACCAACCCATCGCCTGAGGCGCACCATGACCTACCGCATCCGCGACGCGGTGCACGCCGACCTGCCGGCGCTGCGCGACATCTACAACGACGCCGTGCTCAACACCACGGCGATCTGGAACGACCAACCGGTGGACCTGGGCAACCGCCAGGCCTGGTTCAGCGCGCGCCAGGCCCAGGGCTACCCGATCCTGGTGATCGCCGACGCCGACGACAGCGTGCTGGGCTACGCCTCCTTCGGCGACTGGCGGCCGTTCGAGGGCTTTCGCCACAGCGTCGAGCATTCGGTGTACGTGCGCAGCGACCAACGCGGCAACGGCCTCGGCCCACAGTTGATGGCGGCGCTGATCGAACGCGCCAGAACCTGCGGCAAACACGTGCTGGTCGCCGCCATCGAAAGCGGCAACGCCGCCTCGATCCGCCTGCATGAACGCCAGGGCTTCGTCACCACCGGGCAGATGCCGCAAGTGGGGGTCAAGTTCGGCCGCTGGCTGGACCTGACCTTTATGCAACTGATCCTCAACCCCGGCGCCCCGCCGCCGGCCAGCGCCCAGGAGGCCGCGCCATGACCGCCCAGGTACGCCAAGTCAACGCCGAAAGCTTCGCCTACTACCGCCAGGGCCTGGAGGAACTGCTGCTCGATGCGGTCGACCACGGCGCGTCGGTGGGTTTCATGGCTGACCTGGACGAGGCCCAGGCCCGTGATTACTTCACCGGCGTACAGGCCAGCATCGAAGACGCCAGCCTGCTGCTGTGGGTGGTGCTGCGCGATGAGCGGGTGGTCGCCAGCGTGCAGTTGGCCCTGTGCCAGAAAGCCAACGGCCGCCACCGCGCCGAGGTGCAAAAACTGCTGGTGCACAGCCAAGCCCGCCGCCATGGCCTGGGCCAGCAACTGATGCGCACCCTGGAGCAGGCCGCGCACCAGCAGCGGCGCGGCCTGCTGTACTTGGACACCGAGGCCGGCTCACCGGCCGAAGCCTTCTACCAGGCGTTGCATTACACCAAGGTGGGCGAGTTGCCCGACTACTGCCAAAGCCCGGACGGGCGCTACAGCCCGACCGCCATTTACTTCAAGACCCTGGGGCCTGCGGCATGATTCCTGGCCAATACCTGATCCAACCCGGCGATATCGAACTCAACGCCGGGCGCCGCACCCTGACCCTGACCGTGGCCAACAGCGGCGACCGGCCGATCCAGGTCGGCTCGCACTACCATTTTTTTGAAACCAACGACGCCCTCACCTTCGACCGCGCCGCCAGCCGTGGCATGCGCCTGAACATCCCGGCAGGCACTGCCGTGCGTTTCGAGCCGGGGCAACGCCGCAGCGTCGAACTGGTCGAGCTGGGCGGCGCGCGGCGGGTGTTCGGGTTTGCCGGGCGGGTAATGGGGCCCCTGTAGGGCAGCGGCAAGCTTCAAGCGGCAAGAAAGCGCAGTACGCGGCGCTCTCACGTTGCTTTTTATTTGAAGCTGGCCGCTGAAAACTTGCCGCTACGCTCCGCTTTTACTTGCCGCTTGCAGCTAAAAACTTGCAGCTAACCCCAGGAATTTATCTATGAAAATTTCCCGCCAAGCCTACGCCGATATGTACGGCCCCACCGTGGGCGATAAGGTGCGCCTGGCCGACACCGAGTTGTGGGTGGAGGTGGAGCAGGACTTCACCACCTATGGCGAGGAAGTGAAATTCGGCGGTGGCAAGGTGATCCGTGACGGCCAGGGCCAGAGCCAGTTGCTGGCTGCCGAGGTGGTGGACACCCTTATCACCAATGCGCTGATTATCGACCACTGGGGCATCGTCAAAGCCGACGTCGGCCTCAAGGACGGGCGCATCGCCGCCATCGGCAAGGCCGGCAACCCGGACATCCAGCCCAACGTGACCATCGCCGTCGGCGCCAGCACCGAGGTGATTGCCGGTGAGGGCATGATCCTCACCGCCGGTGGCGTCGATACCCACATCCACTTCATCTGCCCGCAGCAGATCGAAGAGGCGCTGATGAGCGGCGTGACCACCATGATCGGCGGCGGCACGGGGCCGGCCACCGGCACCAACGCCACCACTTGCACGCCGGGGCCGTGGCACCTGGCGCGCATGCTCCAGGCCGCCGACGCCTTCCCCATGAACATCGGCCTCACCGGCAAGGGCAACGCCAGCCTGCCCGAGCCGCTGATCGAGCAAGTCCGCGCCGGCGCCATCGGCCTCAAGCTCCACGAAGACTGGGGCACCACGCCGGCGAGCATCGACAACTGCCTGAGCGTGGCCGACCAGTTCGATGTGCAGGTGGCGATCCACACCGACACCCTCAATGAGTCGGGCTTCGTGGAAACCACCCTCGCCGCGTTCAAGGGCCGCACCATCCACACCTACCACACCGAAGGCGCCGGTGGCGGCCACGCGCCGGACATCATCAAGGCCTGTGGCCTGGCCAATGTGCTGCCCAGCTCCACCAACCCGACGCGGCCGTTCACCCGCAACACCATCGACGAGCACTTGGACATGCTCATGGTTTGCCACCATTTGGACCCGAGCATCGCCGAAGACGTGGCCTTCGCCGAAAGCCGCATCCGCCGCGAAACCATCGCCGCCGAAGACATCCTCCACGACCTCGGCGCGTTCTCCATGATTAGCTCCGACAGCCAAGCCATGGGCCGGGTCGGCGAGGTCATCACGCGCACCTGGCAAACCGCCGACAAGATGAAAAAACAGCGTGGCCCGCTGCCGGGCGACGGCGCGGGCAACGACAATTTCCGGGCCAAGCGCTACATCGCCAAGTACACCATCAACCCGGCGATCACCCACGGCATCAGCCATGAAGTGGGCTCGGTGGAAGTGGGTAAATGGGCCGACCTGGTGCTCTGGCGCCCGGCGTTTTTCGGGGTCAAGCCGACGCTGATCCTCAAGGGCGGCGCCATCGCCGCCAGCCTGATGGGCGACGCCAACGCCTCGATCCCCACGCCGCAACCGGTGCACTACCGGCCGATGTTCGCCAGCTACGGCAGCTCGCGGCACGCCACCTGCCTGACCTTCATCAGCCAGGCAGCGCTGGACGCCGGGTTGCCCGAGGCCCTGGGGCTGCAAAAGAAAATCGCCGTGGTTCGGGGCTGCCGCAACGTGCGCAAAACCGACCTGATCCACAACGACTACCTGCCCCACATCGACGTCGACCCGCAGACCTACCAGGTCAAGGCCGACGGCGTGCTGCTGTGGTGCGAACCGGCGGAGGTGCTGCCCATGGCCCAGCGCTATTTTCTGTTTTGAGGGCATCTCCCCTATGGGCGCTGCCCCGAAAGTCGGCGCCCAGGCCTTGGCCTCAAGGGACGATGATGGGATGTACCAAAGGGGGCTCGTCGTGGCTGGCGGCGCTGCGGCCCATGATTTTGTCGGTCAGGGCTCTGTGCACTTGCATGAATTGCACGCCCAGGCTCCTGAATGCTTCTTCGTACTCCTGCGCGCTCATGGGGTGCTCGAACCATCGGCGGTCCACGGCCTTGCCCAGCACCTTGGCCGATGACTCGATGGTTTGGCGCAGGCGGGCCTTTTCCGCGTCTGCCAGGTTGCCGTCGTCGGCCAACGTCGCGCGCGCCACTTGCAAGTCGCTCAGCGCATGGCTCTTGCCGCCCAGGTCTTTGTACGAATCGGGGTAGAGGCCTTCCAGGTACTCGCACCAGAACTGCTGCTCGATCACGCTGTCGCGCAGTTGGTCACCCTCCTCCAGGGCCAGCACCCGGGTCCGCGCCGATTCGATCATGGCCGGTGTCACATCCGGCTCATTGAACTGCATTTCCCGGGTTTGCCAGGGCAGGTCCAAGGGGTCGGCCAGGGCGGTAGCGTAGGCCAGGTGGATTTCCACTTCGTCGATGGATTTGACCCCGCGCCCCTGGGCGTCGTAACGCTGGACCAAGGCGCCCTCATCGTCGTATTCGGGGAAGTGGCGCCCCTCGTCTTGCAACTCGCTCACCCTGCGATGGGCGATGCGCCCCAGTTCGTCAAGGCGCGACTTACCCTTGGCCAGCTCGAAAACTTCCAGGGTGGCGAAGGACTTGCTGGGGATTGCATAGGCTTCGTGCAGCATCACTTCCACCCCCATGGCATTGAACAACTGCGCCCCGGCGTCTACGCAATTGGTAGGGAACGCCGCCATGAGAAACAGTTTTTCACGCAGTTGCGTATTACCTTGCATCGCCTCCAGCATGCGCCAGACCTTGGTCGTCAGGTCGGGCCTAAGGCTGGGTACACCGTCAATCAGTTGGGAGAGTTTGCGCAGCTCATCAAAAAAGTGCTCGCTGCCCAGCGACTCTTCCACAGCATTCCAGATCGGCTGCTTGTCCAGCCATTGATCCGCGCTCAGGCCATAGCGCCAATGGCCACTGTCCAGTTGCCCTCGGGGTGAGAAACGCCGGTTCGGATCGAGCCCTACCGACTCGATGTAGAGGCGCATCTGCCGCTCATTGGCAGGCGACAGGTTTTCCCGGCTCAGTTGGCTGCGGGCCAGGACCTGAGCCCGGTCGGAGCCGGGGGCAACCTCGGGGATACGCTCGATGGGGTTGTAGCTCAGGTCCAGCTGAAACGTTCGCGCCCGCGGTTGCGCGAATAGGCCGGTGGGCCAGGTGTCGAGGCCCGTATCGGGCAGGGACAGCAGCTCCAGGCCTGGCATGCGGCTGATGTCTGGCGACAGCTCAAGGGGGTTGCCCCCCAGTTCGAGGATGAACAGGTAGCCGAGTTTCTTGAGCATGGCCTGGGAATCGAGGGTGAGGGTGATGTCGTTATCCGACAGGCTCAAGACCCGTAACTGGCGCATGCCGGCCAGCGCCTGGGGCAAGGCGGTCAACTCGTTGCCCTCCAGGTTGAGATCGCGCAGCTTGGGGAAGTTGTGCAGGAAGGTCCCGATGTCCGCATCGCTGATCCCGGTCTGCGACAGATCGACGCTCAGTACATGGTCCAAGTTGACGTCCAGCACCGGCAGGGTCGAGAGCTGGCCTGCGAGGCTCTCCTGCGACAGCGAGAGCTCCATGCCAATCAGGCCCTCGGTGGGGCTGTAATACTGCGGTCCAATCATCTGCCAGGCGTCCTTGATGGCCTTGGCGACTCTTCGCCTGGCTTGTCGTGCCTGCGTATATTCTTCACTGCCCTTGGCGCCCACCCCTTCAATGTCTTGATGGGCCCAGACACCTAGCCTATGCACCAAGCGCTTGTAGTCTTGCTCCAGGCCCACAAGCCACTCATCGCTGGTCACACCGCGGTGCAGGATAAACGCTCGACGCTGTTCCTCGGTCATTCGCGGGTAGAGGGTCTGCACTCTTGAGTGGAGCACCTCTTCCCAATCGGTCCCCCCGCCTCCCGCCAGCGGGTAGCCCAATCGCCCGCCGGGCAGGCGCTGCGGTGCATTGAAGAAGCGGCGCCCCTCACCACGCATATTGAGTACCACGCGCAATTTGTCCCGGGGCAGCACGTGTTTCTGGATCAACGCCCGCAGTTGCTCGCCTTGCCCCACATGGGGCGAGCCGAGCGCCGTTCGCTGCTTGTCCGGCAAGGCGTGCTGCAAGCTGGCATACAGGTCATCGACGCCGTGCAACTGGTTTCCCTGGCCGTCGTAAGCCTGGTAGCAACCATCAGCGAGGCGCACCAACACCTTTCGGTTCTCGGCACTGGGCGAACCGAAAGCGGCCCGCAACTCGCCCGTCAGGCCGCCTTCGCGCACTTCAATGCGCAGGTTATCGATCCAACCGGGTAACGCCTCCAGGGTGTGCAGCACCAGGCGCTCGGTATCCGGGCCGGCCAGGGCGTCCAGGTACAACCCTTCGTAGGCCTGCACTTCACGCATCTGGCGCAACATCCGGTGCGCTTGCTCGCCCAGGCGCAGGGGGATCTTCCCAGTGTCGGCAATCTGCGCCAGCTCACTGGGCAGCGCCTGGGCGAGTAACTCTTGCACCTGATGAGTGGACAGGCTGGGGAATGAGCGCTGCCAGCTCTGGACCAGCGGGTCGGCGACGGGTTGCTGGGCCAGGTACAGCCCCATGAACAGGCGCGAGCGGTGCTGGTCGATGTGGTCGGCCAGGCGCGTGTCCAATGTTTTACTGCGTTGCAGCGCATCACGGGGCACGTACTGGCCCAGGACCGACTTGATCTGTTCCTCGTTCAGGCTGGCCAGCACCCGCGGTGATAATTGCCCCTGCATCAGGTCCAGGCGACTGATGGGCACGATATCGGCGGGCAGCACCGTGGCGCTGCCATAGCGGATGACATTGCGCGCCTGGCCCACCTGCTCGAACACTTCAATCGCCTTGCCGGCCGGCCAGCCCGGCAACTGCGTCATCATCTGCGCGGCATAGGTGCAAAGGGCGCTGGACATCTTCGCCCCGCGCACCTGCTCGCCCACCTTCACGGCATCGGCGTAGGCGCGAAACTGGCGAGCGGTATCGAGCACGATGGCTGGAGTGGGCTCGCTTTCCACATGCACCCGACGCAACTCGTCCTCACTCACGCCGCTGACGACACGCACCTGCTCAAGCTGTTCGTCACTCAGGGTTTCGCCCCCCGGCAACCCAAGGCGGCGCATCAACAGCGGCTGGCGCCAGGCCAGGGGCCGCTCGGCCTCGTGCACCCAGGCGCCGTGGCCGTTGGTGCGGATCCGCGGCTGATAGGCATGGGCCCGGGTGGGGTGTTGGAGGCGGTAGCTGCCTGGCACGGAGTCTTTTTTCAAGGCCAGGGTACGTCCCTCAAGCTTGAGCAGCGTCTTGCCCGAATGCTCATGTAAACCTTCGGCGTTGGGGTAGGAAGTCGGCGGCAGGTCTATCGGATGCTCGTAGGCATCGATGCTCGGGTTCCACAGACGGCTCTGGCCTTCGGCGGTTTCCACCACCTGCATGCCCTCGACAAAAGGCGTGGTGCGCACCGCCGGGAGGACCACCGCCCCCGTCGCCACCGCCCCCAGGTTGAGCAGCACGCTGGAGAAGTGCGCCCACATCTGCCGGGTCTGGCCGTCCTCCCAATCCTCAATGCCCTCGAAAACCGTCGACGCCAACTGGCCCGCGCCCACCGCCATCATCAACGCGCCCAAGCCGGGCACCCAGAACGCAGCCAGGTTGAGCACGTCCATGACGGTATTGGCGAAGCCTTCAAGGTGTTTTATCAGGGCTAGGGTGTCGGCATCCGCCGTCGCCACCGCCACGGCCCGGGCATCTGTGAGCATCTTGTTGAGCTGCGCCTGGGCCAGATAACTCCATAGCGGCCCCTGGATGGGCACATCCTCGATATGCAGCGGCAACCGCTTGGGCAGCGGTGTGAAGTCATCGCCTTTGTCGTGATGCAACTGAGGGTCCAGTTGCCGCTGGAGGGCGGCAAAAAACTCGCCTTGCTGGCCAAGCGGCACGAAGCGGCTGAAAAAACGCCGGTATTGGAACCCATGCAGGCGCTCCCTCAGGTCCACCATAAAGGCGCTGGAGGAGTCGTACTCGCGCAACGGTTGCAGCGGGTCGCCGGGGATGTACACCAGCAACGGCTCCACTCGCGTGCTGTCGTCGCGCTCGGGGCCGATCAACAGAATGCCGCTCATCGGCACCCCCAGCACCTTCAACTCGCTGTAAACCACGGGCCGATCCTTGATGCGCACCTGTGTGTTGCCGCTCAGGGTTTCCTGGAGCATGCGATAGGTATCGTCGCCCAGCCCCCCTTCGCTGCCCGGGGCCACGGCACGCTGCATGTAGCCCACCTGGGTATACACCGCCAGCATCTGCTGCTGGCTGTCCCGCACTTGGTCGCGCAGACGAATCGCCTGGGCCGGATCGGCCGGGGCGAGCACCGCCTTCAGGTGTTCCTGATACCGCCGGCCCAGATCCAACTCCCGGCACAGTTGGGCGAAGGCGTGGGGTTCGATCGCCACCCGCTGGCCGAGAACCGCCGCCCGATCCGGTTGAATATCACCCTGATTGAAGTTGAAGCGGGTAATCACCCGGCAATCTTCACATTCACTGCGCCGAGCATCGACGGCCTCGAAATTACCCAGTGCGGCGTGCAACAAGCTGGTGCCTATATAAAAGTCATCCGCCTGCCACTCATTGCCCGTCTGAAACACCAATAACCCGCCCAATGAGCTCTCACCCGCCACACCTCGACGAAATTTGCGGGCGAAGCTCACCTGGTTCACATCCAGGGTCTGGCCGAAGTGCTCCGTTATCGCCTGAGCCAGCAACGGCGCACAAAACGCCCGTACATCCTGAAGGTTTGCCAGGGTGGCTTCGAGATCATCCAGGGCCGTGCGGAACACTTCGTGGCGGTTATGCAGGCGCGAGCGCAGGGCAGGCGCCGCACCGGTGTACCACTGCCCTACCTGCCAGGGCGCGGTGTGCAGCTCCTGTTGGCGTTCAGGGCGCATTTTTTTGTACCAGGCAGGGATCTGTTTTTCGATGAATCCATAATGTCTCCCCTTGTACGAGGCCGGCACGGAAGACGTTGCAGAGGTGACATTGATATCGATTGGGGCTGACATTAACTGAGTGTCCAAACAAAAAAGTCGAACTTCACCCTAGCCATAACCCTGGCAAAAAAAACGCGAAAAAAACTGCTCATGCACTTGGGTAATGCACAACTTCCCTTCGATATTTAAAGTTAGAAAAACAACTAATTACCGCTTTTGATCGGCGTTGAAAAAAACACCGTTAGTTCGCTTACCCAATAAAAAGCCCCGAGCGCTAGGCGTTCGGGGCTGGCTGTGTATCGGCGGCCGTGGCGCGAACTTAGAAATGCTCGCGTGGGTTGAACGCGGCCTTATCGGCCAATTGCTGCCACAGCGCCTTGACCTCGTCACTGGCCTGCTTGGGCATCACGGCCTTGAGCTGCACGAACAGATAACCGCGCTGCCCGGACTTGTTCATCAAACCGTGGCCCTTGGCGCGCATGCGCTGACCGTTCTGGCTGCCGGCCGGAACCTTAAGGTTGATCTTGCCGGTCAGGGTGGGTACCGCCACTTCCGCGCCCAACGCCAGTTCCCACGGCGCCAGCGGCAGGGTGATGACCAGGTTTTCGCCCTCGACCTCAAATTTAGGGTGGGGCGCAAAACGGATGGTCAGGTACAGGTCGCCATTGGGCGCCCCGCCGCTGCCGGGCGCGCCCTGGCCCTTGAGGCGGATGCGTTCGCCATCGCTTACCCCGACGGGAATCTTCACGCTCAGGCTCTTGCTGGTGTTGCTGACGTGCTGCCCCGCCGCGTTGTGCTGGGGGATCTGGAAGCTGATCTTCTTCGACTCCCCCGACAGGGTTTCTTCCAGGAACACCGGCAGCTCCATCTCTACGTCCTGGCCCCGGCGCCCAGCGCTGCGGCCCGACTGGCCGGCGTTGAAGCCACCGCCGCGCGAGCCGAAGATCGAACTGAAAAAGTCCGAGAAATCACCGGTGTCCTGGCCGCCGAAACCGCCGGCGCCGCCACGGCTCTGCCAACCTGGCGGGCCCTGGAACGGCTGGCCATGCTGGCCATATTTACGCAGGTCGTCGTACTCGGCGCGCTTGTCGGCGCTTTTGAGCGCTTCATAGGCCTCGGAGGCGTCCTTGAACTTGCTTTCGGCGTCCTTTTCCTTGCTCACGTCAGGGTGATACTTGCGCGCCAACTTGCGGTACGCGGCTTTGATCGTCTTGTCGTCCGCCGTCGGCTCGACGCCAAGAATCTTGTAGTAGTCTTTGAAGTCCATCGCGGGAATCACCATCCGTTATCAATATCGCGGGCGCGGCGGTCGTGCTCACACCCCGTCGGGGCGGCGCCGCGCAACGCTTGAAAAGTTATCGGCAGCGCACGGCGTTTCTACTGAACGCGGCACCACTGCCAAGCCATGACAGCAAGGTTGGGGCACAGAGTAGTCTTTCAAGGCCGCTTAATCCCGTGATTTAGCAGATAACCGGCCTACGCATCCGCGGCGCTCTGGCATACACTGCGCGGCCGTTTTTTGCCCGGAACCCGAAAGACATGAAAAACGAATCTCCAGCCCGTGCCTGCGGTATCGACTTTGGCACGTCCAACTCCACTGTCGGCTGGCTACGCCCCGGCATGGAAACGCTGATCGCGCTGGAGGACGACAAGATCACCCTGCCCTCGGTGGTGTTCTTCAACTTTGAAGAACGCCGCCCGGTGTACGGCCGCCTCGCCCTGCACGAGTACCTGGAAGGCTACGAGGGGCGCCTGATGCGCTCGCTCAAGAGCCTCTTGGGCTCCAAGCTGATTAAGCACGACACCAGCGTGTTGGGCACCGCGATGCCGTTCAAAGACCTGCTGGGCCTGTTCATCGGCCAGCTCAAGCTGCGCGCCGAGGCCACCGCCGGGCGCGAGTTCGAGGAAGTGGTGCTGGGCCGCCCGGTGTTTTTCGTCGATGACGACCCCATGGCCGACCAGGAAGCGGAAAACACCCTGGTAGACGTGGCCCGCGCCATCGGCTTCAAGGACATTTCGTTCCAGTACGAGCCGATCGCCGCGGCGTTCGACTACGAGTCCACCATTGAGCGCGAAGAGCTGGTGCTGATCGTCGACATCGGCGGCGGTACGTCGGACTTCTCCCTGGTGCGCCTGTCCCCCGAACGCCGCCAGCACGACCACCGCCACGAAGACATCCTCGCCACCGGCGGCGTACACGTGGGCGGCACGGATTTCGACAAGCAGCTTTCCCTGGGCGGCGTGATGCCCCTGTTCGGCTACGGCAGCCGGATGAAAAGCGGCGCCTACATGCCCACCAGCCAACACATGAACCTGGCGACGTGGCACACCATCAACGCGGTGTACGCGCAAAAATCCCAGTTGGCCCTGGGCAGCATGCGCTACGACATCGAAGACACCGGCGGCATCGACCGTTTATTCAAGTTGATCGAACAACGCGCCGGGCACTGGCTGGCCATGGAAGTGGAAGAAACCAAGATCTTGCTGACCCACGACGACCACCGCCACCTGCCCCTGGACCGCATCGAACCGGGCCTGAGCGTGGAACTGAGCCGGGCGATGTTCGAAGCGGCCATCGACAACCAACTCGAACGCATCCGCAACAGCGTCAGCCAATTGCTGGCCGACGCCAACGTGGGCGTGGCACAGGTCGACACCGTGTTCTTCACCGGCGGCTCCAGCGGCATCCCCGCCCTGCGCCAAAGCGTGGCGGCCATGCTGCCCAACGCCCGCCATGTGGAAGGCAACATCTTTGGCAGCATTGGCAGCGGCTTGGCGATCGAGGCGAGCAAGCGTTACGGATAGGGGCAGCGTTGAGTGGCAAGCTGCGCGCACCGCGCTTACTTGCCGCTTGCAGCTAAAACTTGCAGCTACAAGCCCGCCGCTACGCGGCTAAACAAGCCCTGCCAATTTGAGTTCACTTTTCAGATAGGCGTAATAGATCGGCCCCGCCACCACCCCCGGTAGGCCGAATGCGGCCTCAAACACCAGCATCGCCAGGAGCAACTCCCAGGATTTGGCGCTGATCTGCCCGCCGACGATGCGGGCGTTGAGGAAGTATTCGAGCTTGTGGATCACGATCAGGTAGCCCAGCGCCGCTACCGCCACCCAAATCGACAGCGACAGGCCGACGATGGTTATCAGGGTGTTGGAGATCAAGTTGCCGATCACCGGCAACAGGCCCAGCAGGAAGGTCAGCACAATCAGGGTTTTGGTCAGCGGTAGCTTGACGCCGAACATCGGCAGCACCACCGCCAGGAAGATCCCGGTGAAGAAGGTGTTGAGCAGGGAAATCTTGATCTGCGCGAACACGATGTTGCGAAACGCCTGGACCAGCAGGTGCAGGCGATCGAACAGGGCCGCGGCCAGGGGCTTGCGTTTGGTCAGGTCGGGAATGCGCTGCAAGGCGATGATCGCGCCCAGCACCATGCCGATCAGCAGGGTGACAAACATGTGCGCGGCGTCTTTGCCCACCAGTTGCAGGTCGCTCAGGTGCTTGCCCAGCCAATCGCCGATGGCCACGCGAAACTCCGCGGCGCTGGCCGGCAGGTAAACGTCGATAAACGGCGGCAACTGGCCGCGGGCCTTGCTCACCACGCCCATGAACTTGTCCAGGGAGGCACCGGGGTTTTCCGCTTCGTGGAGCAAAAAGCTGATGGCGCCAGCGAAGATCAAGCTCAGCGCACTCACCACCAGGGTGCCCAACAATGCCACCGCCAACCAACGGGCGCGACGCCCTTCGATCAGGCGTTGCAGCTGCGGGGTGAGCATGTTGACCAGTTCGAACACCAACAACCCGGCCAACAGGCTGGGTAGCAGCCGCAACGGCAGCACCAGCAACAACCCACCGAAAATAATCACCCAACTGATAAACAACAGATGACGCTGCGAAAACACTGGCATAAAGCCCCAGAACAAACGGCGTGAAAGGATTGGCAGTCTGCCAGCGTTCTGGCATCAGGAACAGGGCCGTTGCCGATGCCACCCCCCACCTACGCGGCTTTTGTGGAAGCGGGCTCGCCCACGATGAGCATGGGTATCGACCTGACTGGGTGTGCGGTTTTGGGTGGTTTCGGGGGCGATATAGGTTTTTAAAGTGGGGCGGCTGAAGGTTCCGCCCTGATGGCTGGGTACTTTGCGCGCGCCAAAGAGGCCAACGCGCTTCGCCCCACCGGTTTGTGCAGGCCCCGGCGCAGCAACTATTTGTTACAGGTTGATGATAATCTGCCCCTCCCCTCGTCCAGGCCGGCCCGTCGATGTCCTCCCACGCCCCTGTGTTGTTGCTGCGTCACCATCGCCCGTTTCTCGCGTTCTGGCTGGCCCGGGTGTTTACCGCCAGCGGTTTCCAGATGCTCACCGTGGCCATTGGCTGGAACCTCTACCAACTGACCGGCAACGTGATGGACCTGGGCTGGGTCGGTTTGGTGGAGTTCGCGCCGCGGGTGCTGTTCATGCTCCACACCGGGCATGTGGCCGACCGCTATGACCGGCGCAAGATCGCCGCGCTGTGCCAGTCGTTGCAGGCGTTGATCGCCCTGACGCTGGCAGTGGGCAGCCTCACCGACAGCGTCACCCGGGAAATGATCTTCCTCCTGGCCTTCGCCCTCGGCGCCGCGCGCTCCTTTGAAATGCCCGCCACCCAGGCATTGCTGCCGAGCATCGTGCCGGCGGCGCTGTTCCCCCGGGCGGTGGCGGCGGCGCAGTCGGCGCAGCAATCGGCGACCATCGTCGCCCCGGCCGTGGGCGGTCTGCTCTATGCCCTGGGCAGTGTCTGGGTGTACGGGCCAACCGTGCTGCTGTACCTGATTGCCTGCCTGCTGATGCTCAACCTGCCCGCACGCCAAGCGGCGCTGCACACGGGCAAAGCCACCCTCGATTCGCTGCTGGCCGGGATCCGCTTTATCCGCAGCCGCCCGGATGTGCTCGGGGCGATCTCCCTGGACCTGTTCGCCGTGCTGCTGGGCGGCGCCACCGCGCTGCTGCCGGTGTTCGCCAAGGACATTTTGCTCACCGGCCCCTGGGGCCTGGGCCTGTTGCGCTCGGCGCCGGCGGTGGGCGCGCTGCTGATGTCGCTGTGGCTGGCGCGCTTTGCCGTGGAGCGCAAGGTGGGGCGCATCATGTTCACCGCCGTTGGCGTGTTCGGCGTGGCCACTATCGCGTTCGGCCTTTCTACCTCGTTCTGGTTTTCCCTGGCGGTACTGGTGGTGTTGGGGGCGGCGGACATGATTAGCATGGTGATCCGCGCCTCATTCGTGCAATTGCAAACCCCGGACGAAATGCGCGGGCGGGTCAGCGCGGTCAACGGGTTGTTTATTGGCGCGTCGAATCAGTTGGGCGAATTCGAGTCCGGCGTCACCGCCCATTGGCTGGGCACCGTGCCCGCCGTGGTATTGGGCGGGGTCGGCACGTTGGTGGTGACCGGGGTGTGGATCAAGCTGTTCCCGGGCCTGGCCAACCGCGACCGCATGCACGAAGAGCACAACGGTTAGCGGATATACAGCTCGGCCGACAGGGTATTACCCGGCACATTGATAGACGTATTGCTGAAGCTGAAACTGCCCCCGCGTGCGCCCGACAGGTCCATGACGTACAAGTAACCCACCACTTTGGCGCCCGAGACCGGGCATTCGCCGAGCTTGTCCCGGGCGTCGGCGCACACCGGCGAACGGGTGCCATCCACCTCGGCGCCGTCCAATGTCACCACGGCGCCACGGCCGTAGCCCTGCTCGATCACGTACACCCGGATATAGCCCCCACCATGGTCACAGCGGGTTTGCCCGCGGCCATCGGAAACGTCCTCGAAGCCGCAAGCGGGCGACTCGACCCGTAAAATCTGTAGATGGCTCAACGGCGCCGCCGGAGCAGCCGCCGCCACCGACACCCATAACCCCGTGGCTGCCAGGGCCATCGCGCCTAAACACTGCCTGATGCTGTTCATCAACTGCCCCCAGAAAACATCATGGCAGTATGCCCGCCCCTCCCCGGCAAACCAAACCCGCTTGCTACTCGGCGGCAGGGGTTTGCCTGGTACCCGGCGACCGCTTGCCGCTGCCCACCGCCCTTAAACACAACCGACAAACGCCCCATACGGCGACTACAACCGTCAAAGAAGCGGACCACAAAAACATCGGCAAACCGTCAATTGAATTAAATAACTTTCAACTTAAAAGCCAAAAACACAATTTAATTAACCGCCTGGCATAGCCATTGCTCTACCTCTGCTGTTGCCATACCGGCCAACATGCAGTTAGCCCAATAAAAGGAATAAAGCCATGTGCCCATCCGGCGTTAATCTTTTTTTAAATGCACTTGCGTCCAACGGCGCCCACTACAAAAGGCCCAGCAAAGAAACCGCCAGCGAGTTCAAGAAAGTCCTGCAAACCCAACTGTCCACCTCACCACCGCTCAAGGCCGAGCACAACAAAGCCGCACCAAAGGCAGTCAACGCACCCTCGCCCCTGCTTGCCACACAGCAAACGCCGGAGTACCTGGCATCGAAGAAACAGTATGAAACCACGGAAAAACCATTCGAGCATTTGCATAAGTCGCCCAAAGTTTGAGCCAGCCATTCCAGCGACCCGTTAATACATGTTCAATAAGCGGTCAACCGATCGTTACTCGCTTATTTACCCAACACATCATTAACCCCGCGAACTCATCTGCTTTCGCGACCCATTCAGGCTCATTCAACTAATGAACTAGACCTTTACGCCGGGCCGCATCTTTTTTGACTTTTTACCGCCACAAAAACACTCCCCCTACGAATATTCCTGTCGGACAATCGACTTTTCCCGCCCACAGCCCTTGGCAACTACCAGCAGCCATCTCGCTATCGGGCTGGTATGATGCGCGGCTTTTTCCGGCCCACATAAAATCCACAGGCGTTTCAAGCAGTCTGTGCTTTGCTGTTGAGGTCGATACATTCACGGCGCAAGGCGCGCCACGGGGAGCGGACATGCTGGAACGGCTGTTTCAACTCAAGGCACACAACACCAACGTGCGGACCGAGATTCTGGCGGGCCTCACCACCTTCCTGGCCATGGCTTACATTCTGTTCGTCAACCCGAGCATTCTCGGCGAGACCGGCATGGACAAGGGCGCGTTGTTCGTCGCTACCTGCCTGGCGGCGGCCATCGGTTCCACCGTGATGGGCCTGATCGCCAACTACCCGATCGCGCTCGCGCCGGGCATGGGCCTGAACGCCTTCTTCACCTACACCGTGGTGCTGCACATGGGCCACACCTGGCAAGTGGCGCTGGGGGCGGTGTTTATTTCGGCGGTGCTGTTTTTCCTGCTGTCGATCTTTCGCATCCGTGAATGGATCATCAACAGCATTCCGCTGCCGCTGCGTTCGGCGATTGCCGCCGGTATCGGCCTGTTCCTCGCGCTGATCGCCCTGCACAACGCCGGGATCGTGGTCAGCAACCAGGCCACCATGGTGGGCCTGGGCGACCTCAAGCAACCGGCGCCGATCCTCGCCACCCTGGGCTTTGTCCTGATCGTGGCCCTGGAGGCGCTGAAAGTGCGCGGCGCGGTGCTGATCGGCATCCTCGCGGTGACCCTCAGCTCCATCACCCTGGGCTTCACCCCATTCGGCGGCGTGATGTCGATGCCGCCGTCCCTGGCGCCGACCTTCCTGCAACTGGACATCAAAGGCGCGCTGGACATTGGCCTGGTCAGCGTGATTTTCGCCTTCCTGTTCGTTGACCTGTTCGACAACTCCGGCACCCTGATCGGCGTCGCCAAACGCGCCGGGTTGATGGGCAAGGACGGCCACATGCCGAAAATGGGCCGCGCCCTGATCGCCGACAGCACCGCGGCCATGGCCGGCTCCCTGCTGGGCACCTCGACCACCACCAGCTACATCGAGTCGGCGGCGGGCGTGAGCGCCGGTGGCCGTACCGGCCTGACCGCGATCGTCGTGGCCATCCTGTTTTTGCTGGCGCTGTTCTTCTCGCCACTGGCCAGCAGCGTGCCCGCCTTCGCCACCGCGCCGGCGCTGCTGTTCGTCGCCGTGCTGATGACCTCGGGCCTGGCGGAAATCGACTGGGACGACATCACCGTCGCCGCCCCGGTGGTCATCACTGCCCTGGCGATGCCGTTCACCTACTCCATCGCCAACGGCATCGCGTTCGGCTTCATTGCCTGGACGGCGATCAAACTGCTGTCCGGCCGTGGCCGCGAGCTGAACCCGGCGTTGGTGATCCTGTCGATCCTGTTCGTGGTCAAGCTGGGTTGGTTTAACGCATGACTGTCGACGCCGCCCACTACGCCGCTCAACTCGAAGCCAAGGTCACGCGCCTGCGTGACCTATTGGCCCCGTTCCAGGCGCCCGAGCCCCTGGTGTTCGACTCGCCGCTGGCGCACTTTCGCCTGCGCGCTGAGTTTCGCCTGTGGCGCGAAGACGGCCAGCGCCACTACGCGATGTTTTCCCAGGAAGACAAGCGCACGCCGATCCTGATCGAAGACTTCCCCATCGCCAGCCTGCGCATCAATGAACTGATGCCCAAACTCAAGGCCGCGTGGCAAGCCAGCCACGCCCTGAGCCACAAGCTGTTCCAGGTGGAGTTCCTGACCACCCTGGCGGGCGACGCGATGATTACGCTGTGCTATCACCGCCCCCTGGACGAGCACTGGCAAGTGGCCGCCCAACAACTGGCGGCGGATTTGGAGGTCAGCGTGATCGGCCGTTCCAAGGGCAAGCGCGAAGTGATCGGCCGCGACTTTGTGGTCGAGCAACTGGACGTCGGCGGCCGCACCTTCAGTTATCAACAACCCGAAGGCGCATTCACCCAGCCCAACGGCACCGTGAACCAGAAGATGCTCAACTGGGCCTTCGAGGCCCTGGGCGAGCGCAGCGACGACCTGCTGGAGCTGTATTGCGGCAACGGCAATTTCACCCTGCCGCTGGCCACCCGGGTGCGCAACGTGCTGGCCACCGAGATCAGCAAGACCTCGGTCAACGCCGCGCTCAACAACCTGCGCGACAACGCGGTGGATAACGTGACCCTGGTGCGTTTATCCGCCGAGGAACTGACCCAGGCGCTGAACGAGGTGCGCCCGTTCCGCCGCTTGCACGGCGTGGACCTCAAGGGCTACGAATTTGGCAGTGTGTTCGTCGACCCGCCGCGCGCGGGCATGGACCCGGACACCTGCGAACTGACCCGGCGCTTCGACAACATCCTTTATATCTCGTGCAACCCCGACACCCTGGCGGCCAACATCGCCCAGTTGCACGACACCCACCGCATCACCCGCTGCGCCCTGTTCGACCAGTTCCCCTGGACCCATCACATGGAATCCGGAGTCCTGCTAACGCGGCGCTGAGTTCGCCCCCTGAAGGCGCATGGGTATTTGGGCGTTTGTGTAGGAACGGGCCGGGCGGCGCTCCGCTCGCCCGCGATAGCGGCAGCACACACAACATCTATGTGGGTAGGTACATCGCCATCGCGGGCAGGCCCGCTCCCACAGTTGAACTGTGATGCGGGTGGGATTTTCATTTTTCCTCTGTGGGAGCGAGCCTGCTCGCGATGGCGGCACGCAATGGCGTTGACGAGCGGTAGGGGGTAAGACAGTTGCTCCCACAACGAGCGCCCCAAAGACTTCCAGCCCCCCACCCGGCTACTGCCTAGAACCGCTACACAAAACTACGCCAGCAAATAGCGCGACACCGACTCGCAGATCATCTCGCGGTGGCGCTGTTTGATGGCCTCGGCGGCCAGGTCGATCTGGAAAATCTCGCCCACGGTGTAGCGGTTCGACACGCGGAAAAAACAGAACGAGTTAATCAGCAAGTGCACGTCCAGCGCCGTCAGCCCGGCGCGGAACACGCCCTGTTCCACGCCCCTGGCCAGCACTTCGCCCAGGGCCGTGAGCATCGAATGGTTCATCGCTTTGATGGCGTCGGACTGCTTTACGTACTCGGCGTGGTGGATGTTCTCCACGCTGACGATGCGCACGAAATCGGTGTGGTGGTCGTGGTGGTCGAAGGTGAATTCCACCAGGCGCCGGATCGCCTCCAGCGGCCCCAATTGCGACAGGTTGAGCGCGCCCTCGGTGTTGCGGATATCGCCGTAGACCTTCTCCAACACCTCGATGTAGAGCTGCTCCTTACTGCCGAAGTAGTAATAGATCATGCGCTTGGAGGTGTGGATGCGCTCGGCGATGGCGTCCACCCGCGCCCCCGAAAGCCCCTGCTGAACAAACTCGACAATGGCTTCCTGGAGAATGTTCTCGCGGGTTTTTTCGGGGTTGTTCTTGCGGGGTTTGCGTGGCTGCACGTCAGTTGCCTGGGCCACTGCGGAGAGTTCTGAGGTTGTTGTCATTCTTAGGCTCCCGGTCATCACTGCACAGGGCGGCGATTATGGGCCGGGAGGCGGCGGCGAAGGAAGGCGCCGGGCGGCACCTTTACCTTCGCGGTTACGAATCTCATACAACTGCGGCCGCTGGGTGCGCCAGCCATGGAGTTTGAATATTTCTCGGGGCCCGTGACATTCGCGGCGGGAATGGTAACGTGCGCGGAAATGCCGGACGACCGGACTGGCAACTATCCTACTCACCAGCAACACTCATCCCACATCAAAACAAGAGGATCGCCCCATGCTCTGGAAAAAAGGCCGCCGCAGCGACAACGTGGTCGATGCCCGTGGCGAAGGGGGCGGCGGGGGCGGGATGCGCTTTGGCGGCGGCAAGGGCCTGAGCCTGACGGCCATCGTGCTGATCGTCGGCATCGGCTGGATCACCGGCCAGGACCCGATGCAGATCCTTGGCCAACTGGCCGGGCAAATGGACCAGTCGGCCCCCGCCACCTCCCAGACCCGCCAAGCCCCGCCGGTCAACGATGAACAGGCCGAATTCGTGCGCTCGATCCTGGGTGACACCGAGGACACCTGGGACCAAATCTTCCAGCAGGCCGGGCGCCAGTATCAGCACCCCACCCTGGTGCTGTTCAGCAATGGCGTGAACTCGGCGTGCGGTTTCGCCAATTCGGCCACCGGCCCGTTTTACTGCCCGGCGGACCAGAAGGTGTACCTGGACTTGAGTTTCTTCCGCGAAATGTCCCAGCGCTTCGCCGCTGCCGGCGATTTTGCCCAGGCCTATGTGATCGCCCACGAAGTCGGCCACCACGTGCAGACCCTGCTCGGCGTCTCGGCCAAGATCCAGGCCGCGCGGCAACAGGGCCGCAACCTGCAAGGCGATGGCGGGTTGCTGGTGCGCCAGGAGTTGCAAGCCGACTGCCTGGCCGGGGTATGGGCCTTCAGTGCGCAAAAACGCCTGAACTGGCTGGAACCAGGGGACATCGAAGAAGCCCTCAACGCCGCCAACGCCATCGGCGACGACCGCCTCCAGCAACAAGGCCAGGGCCGCGTGGTGCCCGACTCCTTCACCCACGGCACCTCGGCCCAGCGCGTGCGCTGGTTCAAAACCGGCTTCGCCCAGGGCCAGATCAGCCAGTGCGATACCTTTGCGGCCAAGAGTTTGTAGCCGGTAAAGCAGGCCTCTGTACCCGGCCCCAATGGGAGCCTGGCCTGCCCGCGATGGCGGTCTTGAAAGCGCCATCGCGGGCAGAGCCCGCTCCCACAGGGGAATGGCAGGCCAGCTCCCACAGGGTTGCGGCCCCAGGGTTTAGAGCATCCGCTGCAACGCCGCGCAATCGCGCGCATGCCAGTCGGTCTGTTCTGGCCAGGGGTTGTCGGGCAGGTTGACCAGCACGGTGCGGGTGCCGGCGGCGCGGCCGCAGTCGAGGTCGAAGCGGTAGTCGCCAACCATCACCATCGCCGCAGGCGCCACGTCCCAGGCCTGGGACAGTTTCAGCAATCCCTCTGGGTCGGGCTTGGGCCTTGCGTCTTCGCGGCCCAATACGTCGGCGGGGTCAAAACAGTCGGCCAGGCCGATGGCTTGCAGGGTGAGGTGGGCCAACTCACGGGCGTTGCGGGTGAGGATGCCGAGGCGGCAGCCGCGCCCGGCCAGTTCCCGCACCAGCGCCACCGCGCCGGGCGCGGCGCGCGAGCCCAGGGCCAGTTCACGCTCGTGTTCCAGCAACCAGGCGTGCTTGGCCGCTGCCTCGGCGGCGGGCAACGCGGCGAGGTGGGTGAGGATGTCGTCTTGCGCCGGGATACCCAGGGCCACGCGTATCGCCGGAAAATCATGCACAGCGATGGTCAGGGTGCCGTCCATGTCGAACACCCAGTGGCGCACCCCGGCCAGGCTCATGCCCAGTCCTTGCGGTGGCGGATCAGGCCTTCCTGGGTTACCGACGCCACCAGTTGCCCGGCGCGGTTGAATACGCTGCCCCGGGAAAACCCGCGCGAGTTGCCGGCCCAGGGGCTGTCCATGGCGTACAGCAACCAGTCATCGGCACGCAGGTCGGCGTGGAACCACAGCGCATGGTCGAGGCTGGCCACTTGCATGTCTTTTTGCCACACCGATTTGCCGTGGGGCAGCAGCGAGGTGGTCAGCAAGCCGAAATCCGAGGCGTAGGCCAGCAGGTATTTGTGCAGGGCCGGCAGGTCGGCCAGGGCGCCGTCGGCGCGGAACCACACGTACTTGATCGGGTCGCCCGGTTTGGGGTTGTACGGGTCGGCCTCGGACACCGGGCGCACTTCGATGGGTTTGGGGCAGAGGAATTTTTCGCGCATGTGCTCGGGGATCAGGTGCGCGCGCTGCTGGGTGATTTCCAGCTCCGAGGGCAGGTTTTCCGGGCCGACCACCGTGGGCATCGGCAACTGGTGCGCGAAGCCCTCTTCGTCGTACTGGAACGAAGCGCTGCAAGTGAAAATCGGGTGGCCCTTCTGGATCGCGGTGACGCGGCGGGTGCTGAAGCTGCCGCCGTCGCGCACCCGGTCAACCTGGTACACCACCGGCAACGCGGCGTCGCCCGGGCGCAAAAAATAGCCGTGCATCGAATGCACATGGCGCGCTTCTTCTACGGTCTGGCTGGCCGCCGACAGGGACTGGCCCAGCACCTGGCCACCGAACAACTGGCGGAAGCCCAAATCCTGGCTACGGCCACGGAACAGGTTTTCCTCGATGGGTTCCAGGGTCAGCAAGTCCACCAGATCTTCCAACACATGGCTCATTCAAACACTCCTCACACAGGCATTACCGCGCAGTCTTGGCTGCGGCGGCCGACACGGTTCTTGGCTCGGGCCAATTGATGGCACATTGTAAACATCCCGCCGCGCTTAGCCATGCAAGGTTTGCAGCCATTGTTCACGGGTGATGCGGTACAGCACGTGGTCACGCAGCGGGTCATCGCTGGCCAGGCGCGGGTGGGCGAAGTCGCCGTCCGGGTCGTGGTGCATGCCAATGGCCTGCATGACTTTTTGCGACGGCTCGTTGGCACGGGTCGCGAAGGCCACGACCTGCTTCAGCCCCAAGCGGTCAAAGCCGCAGCGCAGAGCGGTCCACGCCGCTTCGCTGGCATAGCCCAGGCCCCAATGCTCGCGGGCCAGGCGCCAGCCGATTTCGACCGCTGGGGTGAACGGCGCATCGAACCCCACCACGCCCAACCCGGTAAAACCGATAAACGCGCCGTTGTCCTTGCGCTCCAGGGCCCACAGGCCATAACCGTGCTCGGCGAAATGACCGCGCACCCGGCCGATCAACGCCGCGCTTTCCAGGCGCGACAACGGCGCCGGAAAGTAACGCATCACCTGGGGATCGGCGCTCATTGCCGCAAAATCGGCCAAATCCTCGTCACGAAACTGGCGCATCACCAAGCGGGCGCTCTCAAGTTGCAGTATCGGCTCCATCGTGCCCCTCCGTTTGCATGCTGCGAGTCTACATCGCTGGTAGGATCCTTCACTCTTTCACGCCATGAAATAGCCATGCCCCTGCCGCTGATCTACCACGACGACTACAGCCCTGAATTCCCGGCGGAGCACCGCTTCCCCATGGACAAATTCCGCCTGCTGCGCGATCACCTGGTCGAGTCCGGGCTGACCCGGGACGCCGACCTGCTGCGCCCGGCGCTGTGCCCAGCGGATATTCTGGCCCTGGCCCACGACCCGGCCTACATCGAACGGTACATGGGCGGCGAATTGTCCCGCGAAGACCAACGACGCCTCGGCCTGCCCTGGAGCGAAGCCCTGGCCCGGCGCACCGTGCGCGCGGTGGGCGGTTCCCTCCTGGCCGCCGAACAGGCCCTGGAACACGGCATGGCCTGTCACCTGGCCGGCGGCACCCACCACGCCCACTACGACCACCCGGCGGGGTTCTGCATCTTCAACGACCTGGCGATCATCAGCCGCTATTTCCTGGAAAGTGGCCGGGTTGGGCGGGTATTGATCTTCGACTGCGACGTGCACCAGGGCGACGGCACGGCGCGCATTCTGGAAGACACCCCAGATGCGGTGACGGTTTCCCTGCACTGCGAAAAGAATTTTCCCGCACGCAAGGCCAGAAGCGATTGGGACATCCCCCTGCCCATGGGCATGGGCGACGCCGCCTACCTGCAAGTGGTGGACGATGCCCTCAACTACCTGCTGCCCCTCTACCAACCGGATCTGGTGCTGTACGACGCCGGCGTGGACGTGCACCAGGACGACGCCCTGGGCTACCTGAAACTCACCGACGCCGGAGTCGCCGCCCGCGACGAAGCCGTACTGCGCCATTGCCTGGGCCGCGACATCCCAGTGGTCGGGGTGATCGGCGGCGGCTACAGCAAAGACCGCCAGGCCCTGGCCCGGCGCCACGGCATCCTGCACCACAGCGCCCAACGGGTGTGGACGTCATCAGGTTGTCACTGAGCTGTGGGCGGTTACCCACAATGCCTGTGGAGCGGCCTGTGGATAACCTGAGCGAAAGCTTCTACACCCCACAGCCAGCACGCCTCACAACCCTCTGTACATTTTTCAACCACCCCTGTAGCAGCCCCCCCAACCAATCTGGCGCCCCGCCGATTTTTACCCAAGGGCTCAGGTAGAATGGCCGCCCTCTTTTGCCAAACCGCAGCCCACGCCATGACCCACGCCGCCTCCGCTTCTCGCCACGCCATCATCATCGGTGGCGGCCCCGCCGGGTTGATGGCGGCCGAAGTCCTGAGCCAGGCCGGGGTGCGGGTGGACCTGTACGACGCCATGCCCTCGGTGGGGCGCAAGTTCCTGCTGGCCGGCGTCGGCGGCATGAACATCACCCACAGCGAAGCCTACCCGGCGTTTTTGTCGCGCTATGCCGAGCGCGCACCGCAGATCGCGCCGCTGCTGCGCGAGTTCGGCGCCGACGCCTTGCGCCAGTGGATCCACGACCTGGGCATAGAAACCTTCGTCGGCACCTCCGGCCGCGTGTTCCCCACCGACATGAAAGCCGCGCCGCTGCTGCGCGCCTGGCTCAAGCGCCTGCGCGAGCAAGGCGTGACGATCCACACCCGCCAGCGCTGGCTCGGCTGGAATGCCGACGCCAGCCTGCGCCTGCAGGGCCCCGACGGCGAAACACGCCTGCACAGCGATGCCCTGTTGCTGGCCCTGGGCGGCGGCAGTTGGGCGCGGTTGGGCTCCGATGGCGCCTGGGTGCCCCTGCTGGCGGCACGCGGTGTAGCGCTGGCGCCGTTGCAGCCGAGCAATTGCGGCTTTGACGTGCAGGCCTGGAGCGAATTACTCGTGAGCAAATTCGCCGGGACGCCGCTGAAAAACATCGCCATGGGCCTTAATGACGACTTACCGCGCCTGGGCGAATGCGTGCTCACCGCCAGCGGCATCGAAGGCAGCCTGGTCTATGCCCTCTCGGCGCCGATCCGCGAAGCCATCAACCGTGATGGCGCCGCCACCGTCCACCTCGACTTGTTGCCCGGCAAAGCCCTGGGCCAGGTCGAAGCGGCATTGGCCAGGCCCCGGGGCTCGCGCTCGATGAGCAAGCACCTGCACAGCCAAGTGGGGATAGATGGGGTCAAGGCCGCGTTGCTGCGCGAACTGGCGCCCAAAGAAGCCTTCGATGACCCCGCGCGGCTGGCCGCGGCGATCAAGGCGTTGCCTTTAAGGCTGGTGAAAACCCGGCCCCTGGACGAGGCCATCAGCAGCGCCGGAGGCGTGCCGTTCGAGGCGATGGACCCAAGCCTGATGCTCACGGCGCTGCCGGGGGTGTTCTGCGCCGGCGAGATGCTCGACTGGGAAGCCCCCACCGGCGGCTACCTGCTCACGGCCTGCTTCGCCAGCGGCCGGGCGGCGGGGTTGGGGCTGCTGGGGTGGCTGAACCAAGGGCTCCAAAGCGGTGTGGAGGCGACCACTCTGTAGAGCAAACCGCTGGGGAGCGAGCCTGCCCGCGATAGCAGTGGGCCAGCCCAGCAGGATTTGACTGTTACGCAGCCATCGCGAGCAGGCCCACACCCACAAAAAACGTCGCCGCGCCTGCACTCACACCTTCAAGGCTTGCGCTTGCGCGGCCCGGTGTTGAATACCGGCACCTTGCGCACAGGCTTGATCGCCGGGACGTCCGCCGCCACTTCGCCGCTGTCCACCCATTTGCCCAGGTTGCGTTTGCCGCCACCGGAAGCCTTGGGTTTTTTCGGCTTTTTCGGTTTTTTCACAACCTGGCCGCTGGCGTCGGTGTCGGGCACCCGGTGTTCCGGCTCAAAATCCTGCTCCATATGGCGGTTCAGGGTCTGGCGGGTGAGCATTTCGATGGCCGACAGCAGGTTCACTTCATCGGCGCACACCAGGGAAATCGCTTCGCCCGTGGCGCCCGCGCGGCCCGTGCGGCCGATGCGGTGGATGTAGTCTTCGGCGACGATCGGCAGGTCGAAGTTGACCACCAGCGGCAAGTCCTCGATGTCCAGGCCACGGGCCGCGACGTCGGTGGCGACCAGGATCTGCACTTCGCTGGCCTTGAAGCGGTCCAGGGCCCGTTGCCGGGTGGCTTGCGGCTTGTCGCCATGGATACCGTCGGCGTTCACGCCCAGGCCCTGGAGTTTTTCCACCAGCGCATCCACGCCGTTGCGGGTTTTGGCGAACACCAGCACCTGCTTCCAGTGGTTTTTGCGCAGCAGGTGCACAAACAGTTCCGGTTTGCGCTTCTTGTCCACCGGCACCACCCACTGCTTGACGGTGTTGGCGGCGACGTTGCGCGGGCTGACCTCGATGCTCAGCGGGTCGTTGAGCATCTGCCCGGCCAGCAGGCGAATGGCATCGGAGAAGGTCGCGGAAAACAGCAACGTTTGGCGCTTTTTCGGCAGCACGCGGTAGATGTTCGACAGCTCTTCGCTAAAGCCCAGGTCAAGCATGCGGTCGGCTTCGTCCAGCACCAGGGTCTGCAACTGGTTGAACTTGAGGGCGTTCTGGCGGAACAGGTCGAGCAGGCGCCCGGGGGTGGCCACCAACAGGTCCACGCCTTTGCGCAGCTTCATCATTTGCGGGTTGATGCTGACGCCGCCGTACACCGCGTAGGTGCTCAGGGGCAGGTGTTCGGCGTACTGGCGCACGCTTTCGTGAACTTGCTCGGCCAACTCGCGGGTCGGCACCAGGATCAGCGCACGCACCGAGTTGGCCGTGACTTTCGGCCCTTCCATGGCCAGCAGTTGCAACAGCGGCACGGCGAAACCGGCGGTCTTGCCGGTGCCGGTCTGGGCCGCCGCCATCAGGTCGCGCCCGGCCAGCACCGCCGGAATGGCTTGCGCCTGCACCGGCGTCGGAGTCTGGTAACCGAGCGTCTCAAGGGCGCGCAGCAAGGGTTCGATCAGGCCAAGGGTGGCGAAAGTCATGGGGGATACCGTAGGAAAAGTCAGCGCAAGGAGTGCAATGCGCGGCAGTTTACCCTAATTCACTGCGGTTTCTGCCGCCGCCACTGCGGCAGGCCGATCAACACCACGGCGCTGATAATCACCAACATCGCCAGGGCTTCTTCGATGCCGATGGTTTCGCCGGCAAAGACGATCCCCAACAGCACCGCCACGGCCGGGTTGACGTAGGCGTAGCTGGTGGCCGCCGCCGGGCGAACGTTCTTGAGCAGGTACATATAAGCGTTGAAGGCGATGATCGAACCGAAACCGATCAGGTAGAACAGCGCAAACCAGCCCTTGAGCGGCGGCATTGCCTCCAGGCGTTCGCCGCTGAGCACACTGCCCACCATCAGCACCACGCCGCCCACCAACATTTGCGCGGCACTGGCCATTGCGCCCTGGGGCAGCGGCAAGTGCTTGCTCCACACCGAACCAAAGGCCCAGGCCGCCGCCGCGAAAATCAGCAGCGCCGCGCCCAGCGGGCTCGATTGCAAGTTGGAGCCCAGGTTGAGCATGGCGATACCGATCAGCCCCAGCACGATGCCGGCCCACTCCAAGCGGGTGTTGCGCTGGCCCCAGAAATAGCCGCACAGCAAGGTGAACAGCGGCACCGTCGCCACCGCCAGCGCCGCCACACCCGAGGCCACGCCTGTGTGCTCGGCCACGCTGACCGCGCCGTTGCCGAAGGTCAGCAGCAAAATGCCGATCAGCCCCGCCGAACGCCATTGCGGCCAGGTCGGCGCCGGGGCCCCCCGCCAGCGCAGGTAGGCGTACATCAACACGCCCGCGGTGATAAAGCGGATCCCGGCGAGCATCAGCGGCGGCCAGGATTCAATGCCGATGCGGATCACCAGGTAGGTAGACCCCCAAATCACATACAAGGCAAAAAACGCGGCAATCAAGGGCAAGGGGAAACGGCGAGGTCCAGGCATGCGGGGCTCAAAGGCAAGGTGGGCGGGAGAACTATTCTAGAAAGGCCCCCGGGCAAAAATAAGCTACAAAACCTGTTTATAGTGGCCATACACTTTTTAAAAGAATGAAATCCCGGCCATAGGCCACGCTTTCAAAACTCACCCCTTGCACGAGCCCGACCATGGACAAATACGACCGCATGCTCCTCGCCGCCCTGCTGGAAAACGGCCGCGCCAGTTACGCAGAACTGGCGCGCAAGGTCAGCCTGTCGGCACCGGCGGTGGCCGAACGGGTGGCCAAACTGGAAACTTCGGGGGTCATTACCGGCTATAAGGCGCAAGTGGACATGGCCAAAATCGGCCTGCCGATCCGCTGCGTGATCGAATTACGCCTGAACCAGAACGGCAAGCAGAGCGTGTACGACGAACTGGCCAAGATCCCCCAGTTGACCGAATGCCACCGCGTTACCGGCGACCCCTGCGTCATCATGCAAGGGGCCGTGGGCACGATGCCGGAGCTCGAAGCCCTGATAAACCGCGTGGCACGCTTCGGGGTCAGCAAGACCTCCATCATCCTCTCCAGCGCCCTGGAAACACGGGTGCCGCTAGAGCAACTGGAAAGCAAGCCTACCTGAGCCGCACCGCCCCTTTCCTCGTAGCGCATGGCTTGCCTCCGTGGGAGCGACTGTCTTACCCCTACCATTCGCCAGCGTCACTCAGTGCCGCCATCGCGAGCAGGCTCGCTCCCACAGAGGAAAGAAGAAATCCCACCCACACCCCAGCTCAACTGTGGGAGCGGGCCTGCCCGCGATAGCGCCCGTAACGCCGCCATCGCTGGCCAACCCGGCTATTACGGGGGGGCGGCGCGCCCCTGGCGTTACCGCCCTCGCCCTTTTTCGAGGCAGCAGTGAGTCGAAAATACCCACCCCAGTGCAAAACCACCCGCCGCAAAGGCGCGATCTAGAGCCTCCCCGCAGAACAATCAATTCTGTTGATTATTACCATTGTGTTTATGAACTTTTATATCGATTTTGCGCGAGTAACATTGGCTCCGTACCCACTTAGTCGCCCTCTCAAGGAGCCGCCATCATGAAACGCCAATTACTGCTCAGCCTGACCCTCTCGATCCTGGCCGCCAACGCCTTTGCCCTGCCAGCCTCGGAACAGAGCGTTCCGCAGATCAAGGCCAGCCACACCGTCTTCACCCAGACCCTCGCCGCCGATGGCAGCGAACGCACGCCACAGGGCCAAACCCTGGCAGCCGACGGTAACGAACGTACCCAACAAGGCCAAACCCTGGCCGCTGACGGTAACGAACGCACCCCACAGGGCCAAACCCTCGCCGCTGACGGCACCGAACGTACCCCACAAGGCCAAACCCTCGCCGCTGACGGCACCGAACGTACCCCACAGGGCCAAACCCTCGCCGCTGACGGCACCGAACGTACCCCACAGGGCCAAACCCTCGCCGCTGACGGTTCCGCCCGCACGCCACAAGGCCAGACCGTTGCCGAAGGTGGCCGCGATCGCCTGGAAGAAAAAGGCCTGGTTGAAGGTGGCTACGAGCGCACCCCACAAGGTCAACTGCTGGTCGAGGGCGGTGCTGATCGCCTCGCCGAACGCAACAGCGCTGTGAGCTGAGCCCATGGCGGCCCCGAAAAAAGCCCGATCCCCGGATCGGGCTTTGACTGTGTGTAATCCCCACGCCTGCCTGCGCCCCTAACCGTTTTGTCGTTCGACGCCAGCAAAGTCGATTTGCTAGAGTGCGCCGCTGTCCTTGATAGAAGTCAGCCCCGATGCTGCCCCGCGCCGAACAGAAGCAACAGACCCGCAACGCCCTGATGGACGCAGCCCGCCATTTGATGGAGTGCGGCCGCGGATTCGGCAGCCTGAGCCTGCGTGAAGTGGCCAAGACCGCGGGCATCGTGCCCACCGGGTTCTATCGGCATTTCACCGACATGGACCAATTGGGCCTGGAGCTGGTCAGCGAAGTCGGCCAGACCTTCCGCGCCACCATCCGCCTGGTACGCCACAACGAATTCGTGATGGGCGGCATCATCGATGCCTCGGTGCGCATCTTTCTCGACGTGGTCAGCGCCAACCGTTCGCAGTTTTTGTTCCTCGCCCGCGAGCAATACGGCGGCTCGCTGCCGGTGCGCCAGGCCATCGCGGCCCTGCGCGAGAACATCAGCGCCGACCTGGCCGCCGACCTGGTGCTGATGCCCAAGCTGCAACACCTGGACCTCGCCGCGTTGTCGGTGATGGCCGACCTGATCGTCAAAAGCGTGTTCGCCACCCTCCCCGACATCATCGACCCGCCCGCCCAGGCCCTGCCCGAGCACCTCACGCCCCAGGCGAAAATCACCCAGCAACTGCGCTTCATCTTTATCGGCCTCAAGCACTGGCAAGGGTTGGGCAGCACGGAGTAACCCGGGCGAGCTTGCTCGCGATGAGGGCCAGCCGACTTAGAAATTCTTAGGCCGCTCTCGCGGGCAAGCCCCACAGTTGAACGGTAGTGCGGGTGGGATTTTCATTTTCCTCTGTGGGAGCGAGCCCGCTCGCGATGACAGCATTCCAAGTGCCAGAAGTGCGTCGCCTGTCCCGGCCTCATCGCGGGCAAGGCCCGCTCCCACAGTGTGGGCGTGATCTGTTTTGCGCTGCTCGCGGTGGCGGCACGCAGTAGCGGTGACGAAGGGTAGGGGTAAGACCGTTACTCCCACAAAAGCTCGCGGCCCCATCATGCATGCCCCAAAACGGGGCGCGCCTTCGCCCAGCGCACCAATCTCCACCCTTCCCTGCGCCCCATTTTCTAGCGCCGCCCAAGCCCGACAGGCTTTTCCTACGCCCCAGCGCAATTGGCAAGCCCCTTGCTCTAGCCCCTGCATCGCCTTTAGCCGGAAGCCTGCCGATGCTGGTCATTCACCAACGGATCGCCGCCCAACCTGAATGGGCCGCCGAGTTGCACCTCACCTTCGAGGCGCGCAGCAAAAGCCGCTTGCGCTGTTTCAGTGCCGAGGGTGAGGACGTGGGGTTGTTCCTGGAGCGCGGCCAGCCGCCGCTGTATGACGGCGAATACCTGCGCGCCGAGGACGGCCGTGTGGTGCGGGTGCGCGCGCGGCCTGAGCAGTTGCTGCACGTCACCTGCGCCAGCGCGTTTGAGCTGACCCGCGCCGCCTATCACCTGGGCAACCGCCACGTGGCCCTGCAAGTGGGCGACGGCTGGTTGCGCCTGCTCGACGACTACGTGCTCAAGGCCATGCTCGAACAACTGGGCGCCACCGTGCAGGCCCTGGAGGCACCCTTCGCACCGGAACACGGCGCCTATGGCGGTGGCCATCATCATTCGCGCCACGGCGAAGAAGCCTTCAACTACGCGCCCAAGTTGCACCAGTTCGGCGTGCGCCCGTGAGCCCGGCCTGGGCCCTGCTGCGCCTGGCCAGCCCGCAGTTGCCGATTGGTGGCTACAGCTATTCCCAGGGCCTGGAAATGGCGGTGGATAACGCCCGCGTGCACGACGCCGCTAGCGCCAAGCGCTGGATCAGCGATCAGTTGCGGCTCAACCTCAGCCGTTTCGAGGCGCCGCTGCTGCTCGCCCATTGCAGCGCCGCCGCCAACGACGACTGGCCCGCGCTGCACAGCCACTGCGAACAGCACCGGGCCAGCCGCGAAACCCGCGAATTGCATCAGGAGAGCCGGCAGATGGGCTACTCGTTGCAGCAGTTGCTCAACGGCTTGCCGGAGCTGGACGCCCCGGCCCGGGCCTTTCTCCAGCAGCAGGACGAGCCGCACTTGGCCCTGGGCTGGGCGCTGGCGGCGCGGGCCTGGCGCATCACCCCGGCCGACGCCCTCGACGCCTGGCTGTGGAGTTGGCTGGAAAACCAATTGGCCGTGCTGATGAAAACCCTGCCCCTGGGCCAGCAAGCCGCCCAGCGCCTGACCAGCGAACTGCTGCCGGTGCTGCAACAGGCCCGCGAGCACGCCGCCCGCCTCGACCCTCACCATTACGGCAGCGCCGCGTTTGGCCTGTCCCTGGCGTGCATGGCCCATGAGCGCCAGTACAGCCGTCTGTTTCGTTCCTAGGAGAAGCCCATGAACTCACAACCCCTGCGCGTTGGCATCGGTGGCCCGGTCGGCTCGGGCAAGACCGCCCTGACCCTGGCCCTGTGCCTGGCCCTGCGCGAGCGCTACAACCTGGCGGTGGTCACCAACGACATCTACACCCGCGAAGACGCCGATTTCCTGGTGCGCAACCAGGCCCTGGCGCCGGAACGCATCATTGGCGTGGAAACCGGCGGCTGCCCGCACACGGCGATCCGCGAAGACGCCTCGATCAACCTTGAAGCCGTCGACCAGCTCAACCGGCGCTTCCCGGGGCTGGACCTGATTCTGGTGGAATCCGGCGGCGACAACTTGTCCGCCACCTTCAGCCCGGAGCTGTCGGACCTGACGATCTACGTGATCGACGTATCGGCCGGCGACAAATTGCCGCGCAAGGGCGGGCCGGGGATCTGCAAATCCGACCTGCTGGTTATCAACAAGATCGACCTGGCGCCGCTGGTGGGCGCGTCCCTGGAGCTGATGAACAGCGACACCCAGCGCATGCGTGCCGGCAAGCCGTTCGTGTTCAGCAACCAGAAAACCGGCCAGGGCCTGCCCGAGATCATTGCCTTTATCGAACGCCAGGGCCTGCTGACCACGGCGGCCTGAACCCTTATTCACACCAACAAGGACGCTTATCCATGACATTGCCCCGTACCCTCGCCGCCCTCGCGCTGCTGCTCACCCCCGCCCTGGCCCTGGCCCACCCCGGCCACGGCGACAACGGTTTGATCGCCGGTATCAGCCACCCCATCGGCGGCCTCGACCACTTGCTGGCCATGCTCGCCGTTGGCCTGTGGGCGGCGCAGCAACAGGGTGCGGCGCGTTGGGCGCTGCCGTGCAGCTTTGTCGCCACGATGTTGCTCGGCGGCGTGCTGGGTTTTGCAGGGCTGCACCTGCCGGCCCTGGAAAGCGGCATCGCCGCCTCGGTGCTGGCCCTGGGCCTGGCGGTGGCCCTGGCGGTGCGCCCGCCCCTGAGCCTGGCGCTGGCGGCCACGGCGCTGTTTGCCCTGTTCCACGGCGTGGCCCATGGCCTGGAACTGCCGGCCATGGCCAGCCCCTGGAGCTATGCCGCCGGTTTTGTCGCCGCCACCGCCGCCCTGCATGGCGCCGGGTTTGCCCTGGTGCGCGTGCTGCCACGGGCGGCCGCGCCGCTGGTGCGGTTGGCGGGGGCGGTGTCGGCGGCGACTGGGGTGTGGTTGTTGGCGGGGTGATGTTCAATGGTTTGGAGGGTGCTATCGCGTTCAGGCTCGCTCCCACAGTTGTCTTGCGGTGTTTGCCAAGGGAGGTGGGCCTTGCCTGTGATGCCGGGCCACCTCTCCCAAGCCAAGGCTCTCTGCTACCATGTCGCGCAAACACCCCTGCCGTGACGACGCCCGCCAATGCCCCACGCTTCCCGCTCTGCCAGCCTGCCTGAATTGACCGCCCTGTTCGCCACGGTGCAACAGCACTTTCGCGGGGTGATCGTGCCGCTGTGGCAAGGCCCGGGCTGGAACGCGCAATTGGCCCTGCCTTATGAAGCGCTGGACGCCCAGCACCAGCCCCTGCCGCCCCAGCGCTATCGGGCCATGGCGTGTGCGCGGCAGCTGTACCTGTTTGCCAGCCTGATCGGCGAACCCGGCATCAGCGGCGCCGAGGAACGGGCCGAGGCGCTGTTCCGCTCGTTGCAGCGCCACTTCCACGACGCCGAGCACGGTGGCTGGTTCTACAGCATCGATGCCCAAGGCGCGCCGCTGGACACGCGCAAAGACCTCTACACCCACGCCTTCATCATTTTCGCCTGCGCCCATTACTGGGCCCGGGTGCGCGAGCCGTTGGTGGAATCGGTGCTCAACGCGGCGCTGCAAGTGGTCGCCGAGCGCTTCGCCATCGACGGCGGCTTGTATGAGGCGGTGCTCGAGCGCGATTGGTCGGCGCTGGCCGCTGGCCCCTTGCAAAACCCGTTGATGCACCTGGCCGAAGCCTTGCTCGCCACCCTCGCCGCGCGCCCCGATGCCAAGGCGCAAGCGGCCCTGGAGCAACTGTGCGCGGGTATGCAGCGGCGGTTCGTCGAGCCGCGCCACGGGGTGATGATGGAGAAACCGCTGGGGGCTGTGGATAACTGGTTCGAGCCGGGGCATCAGTTCGAGTGGCTGTTTTTGCTCGGTTCCTCGCCGCTGCTCAAGGGCACGCCGCTGCATGCCTCCCTGGAACGGGCGTTCGCCTACGCCGAGCAGGTCGGCGTGGATGACCGCACCGCCAGCGTCAGCGGCATGCTCGACCTGGAGGGCGGCGTGCGCGACGCCACCCAGCGCATCTGGGCCCAGGCCGAATACCTGCGCGCCCTGACCCTGCGCCCCGCCAGCGAACCGCGCCTGCAACGCCAGCTAGAGGCGTTGCAGCAACACTTCCTGCACCCCGGCGGCTGGTACGAGTGCCTCGATGCCAACGCCAGCGTCAGCCGCCGTGACATGCCCTCCACCACCCCGTATCACCTGGCCACCTGTTATCGCGGCTTGGCGCAATATTTGGGCTGAGCCATTGGCACTGTGGCAGCCGCCCGCTCCCACCGTTGCTTATCGCCACAGCCCTCATGCAATCCACTTACGCTCGCCGGTAAAGCTGATGGTCAACCAGCGCGCCGCATCCGGTTTGCCCAGGGCTGTGGATATCTCTTCGCGCAAGGCATCGAGGGTGGCGACGGCGGCGATCGGGTAGTCGGCCGGCAGCACCACATGAATCTCGATAAACCGCGCCCGCCCGTGCTTTTGCACGTAAGACACATAGTCGTCGAAGCCATGGGCAGCCTTGGCCTGGTCCATCACCTGGCGCACCTGGCTGTCGAGTTGGTCGGGGACGATCCCCAACACGTCGCGCATGGCCGGTTTGAGGATCTTCCAGGCCGGCGCCAGCATGCTCAGGGCCAGCAGGATCAGGATCGCCGGGTCAACGTACAACGCCCATTGGCCATAGCCCTGGCTCTTGAGCAGCAGTGCGGCGAGAAAGCTCACCAGCAAGCCCACCGAGAGCATGGCGTCCACCAGCCAACTGATGTTGTCGAACTGGATCAGCGACGACTTGAGCCGGCGGTTGCGGTAGCGCACATAGAAGAAGTAGGCGAACTCGACCAGGCTAAACACCGCCGCGTAGACGATCACCAGCCCCAGCTCGATGTCGCGCCCGCCATTGATAATGCCGAACACCCCGTTGAGAAAGGCGTAGATGGCGATCAGCAGCAGGAAACTGCCCTCGATCAGCAGCACCATGGGCTCCAGGTGCCAGTAGCCGAACTGGAACCGCGCGTTGCTTTGCTTGGCGATCAGGCGCGCGGTAATCAGCATCAGGACTTTGATGAAGGTGGCGATCAGAGAGAAAAACCCATCGAACAGGATGGATTGGGAGCCAGAAATAAAACCCGTGGCGATCCCGGCGATCGCCACGGCAAACATCAGTACGGTGGATTGTTTGAGCAGGGCCTGCTCACCTCGGTTACTCACATAGCCTCCTGTTGGAACCTTGAAACCGCAGGGCGCGGCGGGGTTCAGAGGCGCGAGTGTACCTTATGCCATGTTTTGGCCGATTTGCCGCCTCAGGCCTTGGCGCTACGGTCGATGGCAAAACCGCTCCAGCTCTGGCTCACCGGCATCAGTTCCAGGCTGTTGATGTTGATGTGAGCCGGGGTGTTGAGCACCCAGAAAATCGTCTCGGCGATGTCCTGCGGCTGGATCGGCTCGGCGCCCGCGTAGGTGGCGTCGTAGCGCGCCTGGTCGCCGGCAAAGCGCACCAGGGAGAACTCGCTCTCGCACAGGCCCGGCTCAATGTTGGTGACCCGCACGCCCGTGCCTTGCAGGTCGCAGCGCAGGTTGAGGGAGAACTGTTTGACGAACGCCTTGCTGGCGCCATAGACGTGGCTGCCGGGGTACGGGTAATTGCCGGCCACCGAGCCCAGGTTGATGATCCCGGCGCCGCGGCCGTGGGCGATGAGGTTGGGCAGCAGCAAACGGGTGGCGTACATCAGGCCTTTGATGTTGGTGTCGACCATGGTGTCCCAGTCGTCCAGGTCGCACGTGGGCGCCGGGTCCACGCCCAGGGCCAGGCCGGCGTTGTTGATAAGTGCGCGCAGCTTGGCGAAGGCCGGCGGCAGGCTGGCGATGGCCACCTCCATGGCTTTACGGTCACGCACATCGAGCACCAGGCCATGCACCTGGGTGTGCGCCGACAACTCGGCGCACAGGGCATTGAGGCGCTCTTCGCGGCGCCCGGTGAGCACCAGCGACCAACCGGCCTCGGCAAAACGACGGGCGCAGGCTTCACCGAAACCGGACGTGGCGCCGGTAATAAACAGGGTGTTGGTCATTGTGTGTTCCTCGCGGGCCTGTCAGGCGTGTATGAATAAAAAGTCGCCCCGCAGCATGCCCGCCGAGGCCTTTGGCGGCAACCCGGTACGCGCGAGCTGTACAAATAACGATCAATCGTTCGTAAGCCTGTAACGGCGGGGCCTGTAGCCAGGTACGCGCATGTTATCCACAGGCCGGTCCACAGTCTTTGGGGGCAAGTGCACAACCAGCAAAGCCGCTGTGTACAAGGCTTTGCGTCGAAAAATAGAGTTTTTTTACTTGACCTGGGAAACCTCACCTGCCGCCACCCCTGACGTGCGGCCGCCAAGCAGCCCACCACGTCATTGCGCCAGGCCAGCATTTACGCCGCTTGGCGAGGTCTTTCCAGAGTTTAACCACAGACTTATCCACAGGCTTGCCCAGCCCCGCAGAGCGCCTTGGCCGCGACAATAAAACGGTTGACAACTCGGCCACACGGCCGAGCAAAAACCGCTGCTCAAAAAACAACCACCACCCTGTAAGCCGCGCAGGACGTGGCCTGCAGCCAGCTACTCCCACGTTACCCACAGCCCGCTCCACAGCAAACGGGGACAAGTCAAAACTGTGACAAAACAACTGATTACGGCGGCTTTATGTCGCGCTTTGGCAGGTGGTGGAATTTGTTTTCCACAATTTCGAGGGCAGGGCTTTGAGGGGGGTTGTAGGGGCTTGGCTTACCCGCGATGGCGGTCTTGAAATCGCTATCGCTGGCAAGCCAGGCTCCTACAGGGCGATGGCGGTTTTTAGATCGCCATCGCGAGCAGGCTCACGCCCACGGGTTGTGCGGCGGGTGTATCAGTGGCCGCCCAGGTAGGCGTTGCGCACTTCTTCGTTGACCAGCAGTTCCTGGCCCGTGCCGGTCAGGCGGATTTCACCGTTGACCATCACATAGGCCCGGTCCGAGAGCTTGAGGGCGTGGTTGGCGTTTTGCTCGACGAGGAAGATCGTCATGCCGGTGGCCGCCAGTTCCCGCAGGGTGGCGAAGATCTGTTTGACCACAATGGGCGCCAGCCCCAGGCTCGGTTCGTCCAGCAGCAACAGCTTGGGCCGGCTCATCAACGCCCGGGCAATGGCGAGCATTTGCTGCTCGCCGCCGGACATGGTCATGGCGCGCTGGGTGCGGCGCTCCTTGAGCCTGGGGAACAGCTCGAACATGCGCTGCATGTCTTCGCTGGCGTGCTTGTCGCCGATGGGGATGGTGCCCATCAGCAGGTTCTCTTCCACGGTCATGTCGGGGAACACTCGCCGCCCCTCCGGCGATTGGGCGATGCCGTGGGAGGCGATGTAGTGGGAAGACTTGTGGGTAATGTCCACGCCGCCATAGATGATCTGCCCGCTCGCCGCGCGCGGCTGGCCGAAGATCGACATCAGCAGCGTGGATTTGCCCGCGCCGTTGGAGCCGATCAGGCTCACGGTTTCCCCTTCGTTGATGTGCATCGAGACTTTCTTCAAGGCCTGGATCGGCCCGTAGAACACGTCCAGGTCCTTGAGTTCGAGGATCGGTTGGCTCATACCAGTTCCTCTTCATCCGCGCCCAGGTAGGCGGCGATCACTTTCGGGTCGTTGCGGATAGCGTCAGGGCCGCCCTCGGCGATGACGTTGCCGTGGTCCAGCACCACGATGTGGTCGCTGATGCTCATGACCATGCCCATGTCGTGTTCGATCAGCACCACGGTCAGATCATGCTCGTCGCGCAGCAGCCGGATCATCGCGCTCAGTGCTTCGGTTTCCTGGGGGTTGAGGCCGGCGGCCGGTTCGTCGAGGCAGATGATCTGCGGGCGCGTGCACATGGCCCGGGCGATCTCCAAACGCCGCTGCTGGCCGTAGGACAGCTCGCCGGCCAAGCGGTTGGCGCAGTCCACCAGGTCCACCACTTCCAGCCAATAGAACGCGCAATCCAGCGCATCGCTCTCAGCCTTGCGGTAGCCCTTGGTGTTGAGGATGCCCGCCAGCAGGCTGCGGTTGACCCACATGTGCTGGGCCACCAGGAGGTTTTCCAGCACCGACATTTCCTTGAACAAGCGAATATTCTGGAAAGTACGGGCCAGGCCGGCGCGGTTCACCAGGTGGGTGCCGCCGAACATTTTGTAGTAGAGACGGCTGGCGAAGGACGCGGGCGAAATGAAATCCCGCGCCTTGAACGATTCGCCCAGCAACTGGATGACGTTGGTGCGCTGGCCGCGCACATTGAGCTCGATCTTGCCGCCCGAGGCCTTGTAGAACCCGGTGAGGCAGTTGAACACCGTGGTCTTGCCCGCGCCGTTGGGGCCGATCAGGGCGAAGATCGAGTTGCGTTTGACTTGCAGGCTGACGTCGCTCAGCGCCTTGATGCCGCCGAAATGCATCATCAGTTTTTCCACACAAAGGACGACTTCACTCATGGCGCAGCCCTCTCATAGTGAATGGCACCCTTGCGCGGTTTGACCCCGGTGCGGCTGATGCGGATCAGGCCCCTGGGGCGCCAGATCATCATCAACACCATCAACACGCCGAACAGCAGCACCCGGTATTCGGAGAAGCTGCGCAACAGCTCCGGCGCCACGGTGAGGACGAACGCGGCGATCACCACGCCCACCGTCGAGCCCATGCCGCCCAGCACCACGATGGCGAGGATCAGCGCCGACTCGAAGAAGGTGAACGAGGACGGGTTGACGAAGCCTTGGTAGCTGGCAAAGAACACCCCGGCCAGGCCCGCCGTGGACGCGCCGATGGTGAAGGCCGAGAGCTTGACCAGCACGTGGTTCAGGCCCATGGAGCGGCAGGCGATTTCATCTTCGCGCAGGGCTTCCCAGGCGCGGCCCACCGGCATGCGGGTCAGCCGATGCTTGATGTAGAGCACCAGCAGTACGGTGATGAACAGCACGATGTAGATGAACAGGAACTTCAGGTTGGGGTTGTAGGCCGTGCCGAAAAACTCATGGAACGGCACCCCGCCGTCCTTGGCCCGGCGCCCGAACTCCAGGCCGAAGAAGGTCGGCGAAGGCACCGGCATGCCATTGGGCCCGCCGGTGAACGACAGCCAGTTGTTGAGCACCAGGCGAATGATTTCGCCAAAACCCAGGGTCACGATGGCCAGGTAGTCGCCGTGCATGCGCAACACCGGGAACCCGAGGATGCACCCGGCCATCGCCGCGGCGATGGCCGCCAGCGGCAGCACCGTCCAGAAGCCCAGGCCCAAGTATTGATAGCCCAACGCCAGGCCATAGGCACCGATGGCGTAGAAAGCCACGTAACCCAGGTCCAGCAGCCCGGCCAGGCCCACCACTATGTTCAAGCCCAGGCCCAGCAGCACGTAGATCAGGCCGAGGATGACCACGGTGAGCACGTATTTGTTGGCGAAAAAGGGGAACACGATGGCGATCACGATCAGCGCCGGGATGATCCAGCGCAGGCGTGACTTGTAGTCCGGCGCCAGCACGTGCACCCCGGAGCCGGTGCTTTCAAAGCCGTCGAGCACCTTCAGGCCACGCGGGGTCTGGAGGAACAGGCTCAGGGCGAAACGCCCTACCATCACGATTGCCACCAACCAGCCGACGCGGGCCGGTTGCAGGTTGAAGGTGTAGCCGTCGAGTACCACCCCGACTATCGGCCCGAATACGATCAGCGAGATCAGTCCCGCGAGCACAGCGTCGATGACGCTCTTTTTCACATCCATTGGTTTATTGGCAGCAGACATACTTACACCTTCGCCACGAGTGGGCGACCCAGCAGGCCTTGGGGACGGAAGATCAGGATCAGCACCAGCAGCGAGAAGCTGAACACGTCTTTGTAGTCGGAGTTGATGAGCCCGGAGAACAGCGACTCAGAGATGCCAAGGATGATGCCGCCCAGCATCGCCCCCGGCAGCGAGCCGATGCCGCCGAGCACCGCGGCGGTGAACGCCTTGATGCCGATGATGAACCCGGCATAGAAGTCGAACGTGCCGTAGTTCATGGTAATCAGCACCCCGGCCAGCGCGGCCATGGCGGCGCCGATGACGAACACGTAGGAAATCACCCGGTCGGTGTTGATGCCCAGGATCGAGGCCATCTTGCGGTCTTGCTGGGTGGCCCGGCACATACGGCCCAGGCGCGTGTACTTGATGATGTAGGTCAGCAGCGCCATGCCGGCGAAAGCCGCCACGAGGATGAAGATCTTGGTGTAGGTCAGTTGCACAAAACCGGTGCCGATATCGACGCGCATGGCGCCTTCGAGCAGTGTCGGCACGCCCTGTTGGCGGGCGCCCTGGCTGATTTGCGCATAGTTTTGCAGGATCAGCGAAATGCCGATGGCGCTGATGAGCGGCGCCAGGCGAGTGGAGTTGCGCAGGGGTTTGTAGGCGACGCGTTCGATGACCCAGCCGTATACACCGGTGACCACGACCGTGAACACCAGGGTGCCGAGAATCATCAGCGGGAAGGATTCGATACCGAAATAAGCCAGCAGAGCCAGACTGATCGCCGCGAGGTACGCGGAGATCATATAAACCTCGCCGTGGGCGAAGTTAATCATGCCAATGATGCCGTAGACCATTGTGTAGCCGATGGCGATCAGACCATAGACGGACCCGAGGGTCAGACCATTAATCAGTTGCTGCAGGAAAATACCATCCATAACGCAATCTCACGCAGTGAGAACCTGCACACCGATGGGTGTGCGGTTCTTCTTAAGGAAAATACAGGTACACAGCCCTGTGGGAGCGAGCCCTGCTCGCGATGGCGGCGCAACAGCCAACAGACCCGCTGAAGGTTGATCTGTCATCGCGAGCAGGCTCGCTCCCACAGGTTCAGGTTCCAGCCTTGCGGCCGGTAGGCCCTTACTTCTGTTTTTCCAACTGGTGGTATTTGCCGTCCTTGTCCCACTGGTAGACCACATAGTCGGAGACTTTCAGGTCGCCCTTAGCGTCCCAGGTCTTCTCGCCCATGACGGTTTTAACCGGGTTGGCCTTGAGCCATTTGGCGGCGTCTTCGCCTTTGTTCGACTTGGCGCCGTTGAAGCCGGCGGCCAGGGCCTGGATCGAGGCGTAGGCGTACAGGGTATAGCCTTCTGGCTCGGTGCCGCCCTTGCGGAATTCCTCTACCACGGCCTTGCTGTCGGGCAGCATGCGCGGGTCGGCGCCGAAGGTCATGTACACGCCATCGACGTACTGCGGGCCGCCGGCGGTGGTGACCAACTCGTCGGTGACGATGCCGTCATCGGACATGAACTTGACGTCCTTGAGGCCCTGCTCGCGCATCTGCCGTACCAGCGGGCCGGCCTCGGGGTGCAGGCCGCCGAAGTAGACGATATCGGCACCGGCGGCGCGGATCTTGGTGACCACGGCGCTGAAGTCTTTCTCGCCACGGGTCAGGCCTTCGTACAGCACGGGCTCGACGCCGCGTTTCATCAACTGGGCCTTGGTGGCGTCGGCCAGGCCTTGGCCGTAGGTGTCCTTGTCGTGCAGTACCACAACTTTCTTGCCCTTGAGCACGTCGACAATGTAGTCGCCAGCCACGATGCCCTGCTGGTCGTCGCGCCCGCACATGCGGAACATCGCACTCAAGCCGCGCTCGGTAACCTGCGGGTTGGTGGAGCCGGGGGTGATGGCGATGATGCCCGCCTCGTCGTACACCTCAGAGGCCGGGATGGTGGAAGAAGAGCAGAAGTGCCCGACCACGCCGGCGACCTTGTCCTGGTCGGCCAAGCGGTTGGCCACGGCCACGGCCTGCTTGGGTTCGCACGCGTCGTCGCCCTTGACCAGGACGATTTTCTCGCCGTTGACGCCGCCCGCCGCGTTGATCGCATCGGCCGCCGCTTGGGCGCCTTTCATGTATTGCTCGCCAAAGGCCGCGTTGGCGCCGGTCATGGGTCCCGCTACGCCGATCTTGAGGTCGGCCTGAGCAAACGCAGAAACGCCCAACGCAGCAGCGACTGCGAGGGCCAAAAAGCCTTTCTTGTAAAACGTCTGGGACATGAGGTGGTGCTCCATGGTTTTAAGTTGGCACTGCGACTTTACTTCTTCACTCATTGCGCAGAGCAAGCGCCGTGCCATCGGTTTTTTATTCTTGGAAAAGTCGCTGCACCGTTGTTTTATCGACGGATTCGGGCCCAATTTCATTGGACGTGCAACCGTCTGGAACGCGGAAGGTAAAACCATTTTTTTCAGAAGGCGCAACCGCAACGCGCCATCATTGCAACCGCGACGTTAAACAACGTGCAACCCGCCTGTAACAGCCTGCGTCACCGAAGTGCACACTGCTGGTGCAGTAGTGCTACAACGCGCACCACTACAGGCTAGTCGCTGCGCTGAAAAGCGCCGCACTTACGGGTTAATCGCCTCTTTTTGCTGTAGGAAACGAGGCCTATCCCGCTCGGCAGTGAAGCCGTCGCAAGCGGGCGAGCCCGCTTGCTAGCGCCACAGCGGGGTCAGATCACCACCCGCAGGCACTGCCCGGCGTGGTACAGCGAGAACCCGGCCTCGTACAGGCAACTGCGCAAGCCCGGGCCCACCAGGGGTTTCATCGGCACGAAGGGAATGGGCAGGGCCTTGGCATCGCCGTGGCACAGGTAGTCGGCAAAGGCCTTGCCGACCACAGTGCCGGTGGTCACGCCGCGGCCGTTGTAACCGGTGACGGCCACCAGGCCCGGCGCGGGCTCGAACAGGCGCATGAGGTGGTCAGGGGTGAACGAGATGCAGCCCGTCCAGGTGCATTCCCACTCGACTTTTTTCAGGTAGGGGAAGTAGTGCTGCTGCACCCGGTCGGCCCAGGCCTTGAGGAACCACGCCGGTTTCTGGTTGCCGTTGCCCAGGCTGCCGAGCAACAACCGCCCGTCGCGGTCGCGGCGGATGCTGCTGAGCACTTGGCGGGTGTCCCAGGAGCCCTGCCCGCCCGGCAGGATCCGCTGGGCGGCGGCTTCGGTCAGGGGCTTGGAAGCGACCTGGTAGTAGTAACCAGGGAAGAAATTGCGCCGCAGTTCGGTCCAATCGCCCTCTGTGTAGGCGTTGGACGCGATCACCACCTGTTCGGCCAGCACCGCACCGTGGGCAGTCTGCACCGCCCAGCGCTGGCCCTGGCGTTCCAGGCCGATGACCGGCGAATGGTCGAACAACTGGCCGCCCAGGTCGGTCGCGGCCTGGGCCAAACCACTGGTGTAGGCCATGGGGTTGAGGGTGCCGGCGCGGCGGTCGAGCAGCGCGGCGGCGATGCGCTCGGTGCCGGTGGCCTCGGCGCACGCGGCGCCGGTGAGCAACTCCACCGGGGCGCCGCGGCGTTGCCACTGGGCTTGGCGGCTGCGCAGGTCGGCTTCGCCCCGGGCGTTGTGGGCCATGTGCAGGGTGCCTTCGCGGCGCAACTGGCAGTCGATGGCGTACTTGTCGATCAGGCTGAACACCAGCGCCGGCGCGGCGCCGAGCATGCGGTTGAGTTGGCTGCCCACCGCCTCGCCAAACCCGGCCTCGATTTCGTCCGGGGCAATCCACATGCCGGCGTTAACCAGCCCCACATTGCGCCCCGAGCCTCCGTGCCCGGCGCGATGAGCCTCCAGCACGCAGACGCGCTTGCCCTGCTCCAGCAAGTGCACCGCCGCCGACAACCCGGTAAAGCCTGCGCCGATCACGCAGACATCCACCGTCACTTCACCTGCCAGCGCCGCCCGGTCGGGGCGTTGCGGGGTCAGGGTTTCCCACAGGCATTCTTCGCGTAAAGGCATTGCCGGACTCCGAAAATGAAACCCAACCCGCACACCCTTTCACTGTGGGAGCGAGCCTGCTCGCGATCGCTGCCTGCCCGTTGACGGATTGGGCGACTCAATCACCGCAATCGCGAGCAGGCTCGCTCCCACAGGGGAAAAGGTGCCGACCCAACTCAATCGAAGGTAATCCCCTGCGCCAGCGGCAGTTCCAGGGAGTAATTCACCGTGTTGGTCTGGCGGCGCATGTAGCCGCGCCAGGCGTCGGAGCCCGATTCGCGGCCGCCGCCGGTTTCCTTCTCGCCGCCAAAGGCGCCGCCGATTTCCGCGCCGCTGGGGCCGATGTTGACGTTGGCGATGCCGCAGTCGCTGCCCACCGCCGACATGAACTGCTCGGCCTCGCGCACATCGGTGGTGAAAATGCACGACGACAGGCCCTGGGGCACGGCGTTGTTCAGGCGCAGCGCCTCGGCAAACTCGCTGTAGCCGACCACATAGAGGATCGGCGCGAAGGTCTCGTTGCACACCACGTCGCTTTGCTCGGGCATCTCGACGATGGCCGGCGACACGTAATAGGCATCGGGGAACTGCGCCTGCAACTGGCGCTCGCCGCCGGTCACCCGGCCGCCTTCGCTCAAGGCCTGTTCGAGGGCGTCCTGCATGGTGTCGAAACTGTGCTTGTCGATCAGCGGCCCCACCAGGTTGCCCTCCAGCGGGTGGCCGATGCGCACCTTGGCGTAGGCGGCCTTGAGGCGGCTGACGATCTCGGCCTTCACCGACTCGTGGGCGATCAAGCGGCGCAATGTGGTACAGCGCTGCCCGGCGGTGCCCACGGCGCTGAACAAGATGGCGCGCACGGCCATGTCGAGGTCGGCGCTGGGGGCCAGGATCATGGCGTTGTTGCCGCCCAGTTCAAGGATGCTGCGGGCAAAACGCGCGGCGACTTTCGGCGCCACTTCGCGGCCCATGCGGGTGCTGCCGGTGGCGCTAATCAGGGCCACGCGCGGGTCGTCCACCAGGGCTTGGCCGGCATCGCGGCTACCGATAATCACTTGGCTCAGGTACGGCGGCGCATCGCTGAAGTTCTTCAACACCCGCTCGAACAACGCCTGGCAGGCCAGGGCGGTAAGCGGGGTTTTTTCCGAGGGTTTCCAGATCACCGGGTTGCCGCACACCAGCGCCAGCGTGGCGTTCCAGGCCCAGACCGCGACCGGGAAGTTAAAGGCGCTGATAACCCCGATCACCCCCAGCGGGTGCCAGGTTTCACGCATGTGGTGGCCGGGGCGTTCGGAGGCGATGGTCAAACCGTACAACTGGCGCGACAGGCCCACGGCGAAGTCGCAGATGTCGATCATTTCCTGCACTTCCCCCAGGCCTTCCTGGGTGATCTTGCCCGCCTCCCACGACACCAACTCGCCGAGGTCGGCCTTGTACTCACGCAGGATGTCGCCCAGTTGGCGCACCAATTCGCCGCGCCGGGGCGCCGGCACGTTGCGCCACAACTCGAAAGCATGCTCGGCGCGACTGACCTGCTGCTCGACCTGCGCGGCGCCCTGCCAGTCCACGGCACCGATGGCGCTGCCGTCGATGGGCGAATGCACCACCTGTTTGCCGTGCCGGTACAGGGCCGGGTCCACACCTAGACGATCAAGCAATGCGGCAACCATGGGGTATTCCTCGAGCAAAAAGACAATGGGTTCGCGCCCTTACGCAACGGCGCCTCAGGCCTGTAGTTGTAGCTGGCCCGAGAGTTGCCAACAAACGACCTTTAGGCGAGATATCATTCCGTTTATTCATGCTGCGGTTGGCTCGCGGCAGATAACAAGAACAAGGACCCGGCCATGCTCAACAAACGCTACCTGCCCTCGATCACCGCGTTGCAGTGCTTCGAGGCCGTGACCCGCCACCTGAGCTTCACCCGCGCTGCCGAAGAGCTGAACCTGACCCAGAGCGCCGTCAGCAAACAGGTGGCGCAACTCGAAGAGCTGTTGCAGCACCTGCTGTTTCTGCGGGTGCGGCGGCGCCTGCAAATGACCCCGGCAGGCGACCTGTACCTGGTGGAAGTGCGCAAGATCCTCGCCCAGGTCGAGATGTCGACCCATTACCTGCGCTCCTACGGCGGCGAAACCGAGGTGCTGCGGGTGTCCACACCCTCGACCTTCGGCGCCCGCTGGCTGGTGCCGCGCCTCAAGGGCTGGCGCCTGCGCCACCCGCATATCCACCTGGACCTGTGCAACGAGCAGGAGGCCGACGATCTGCTGCAAGGGCGCAGCGACCTGGCGTTCTACTTTGGCCAGGGCTCGCGGCCCGGCAGCGAATGCCTGAAGCTGTTCGGCGAAGAACTGGTGCCGGTGTGCGCCCCAGGCAGCCTGCCGGCCGTGCCCTACACCGACCCCACCCAACTGAGCGAACTGGTGCTGCTGCAAAACGCCTCGCGGCCCCAGGCCTGGCACGACTGGTTCGACAGCCAGGGTCATCACACCGAGCACAGCTACCACGGCCCGCGTTTCGAGACGTTCTATATGTGCATCCGCGCCGCCCAGGTCGGGTGCGGCGTGGCCCTGCTGCCACGGTTCCTGGTGGAAGAAGAGCTGGCCGAAGGCAAACTGGTAATCGCCTGGCCCCACGCCATGCCCAGCCGCGACGCCTACTACCTGGCCTACCCGGAACACGCCGCGCAAGTGCCCAAGGTGCGCGAGTTCGTGCAATGGATGCACGAACAACTCCCGGCGCTGCCGCTGTTGTAGCAAGCCCGCGTGCTACAACGACCAAATAACGCTGGCAAAGGCCCCTGGCTCTGTGCGCCACTAAGCGTTTTTAGCCACCGCGCTGTGTAGGGAGAACCACGTTATGGGTGAGAGTGTCTTTGCCGATCGCATCGTGCAGAACCTGCTCGACACCGACTTCTACAAACTGACCATGATGCAGGCGGTGCTGCACAACTACCCCAATGTCGAGGTGGAGTGGGAGTTCCGCTGCCGCAACAGCGAGGACCTGCGCCCGTACCTGGCCGAGATCCGCGTGCAGATCGAACGCCTGGCCGAGCTAAGCCTGAGTGCCGATCAACTGTCGTTCCTGGAGCACATCCGCTTCCTCAAGCCGGATTTCCTGCGCTTTCTGGGCCTGTTCCGCTTCAACCTGCGCTACGTGCACACCGGCATCGAGAACGGCGAGTTGTTCATCCGCCTGCGCGGCCCGTGGCTGCATGTGATTCTGTTCGAGGTGCCGTTGCTGGCGATGGTCAGCGAGGTGCGCAACCGCCACCGCTACCCCGGCATCGAGCTGGAGCAGGTGCGCGAGCAGCTCTACCGCAAGTTCGACTGGCTCACCGCCAACGCCTCCAGCGAAGAGCTGGCGCAATTGCAGGTGGCGGATTTCGGCACGCGCCGGCGCTTTTCGTACCGCGTGCAAGAGGAAGTGGTGAACGTGCTCAAGCACGACTTCCCTGGGCGTTTTGTCGGCACCAGCAACGTGCACCTGTCCCGCGAACTGGACATGAAGCCCTTGGGTACCATGGCCCACGAATGGATCATGGCCCACCAGCAACTGGGCCCACGGCTGATCGACAGCCAGATCGCCGCCCTCGATTGTTGGGTGCGCGAGTACCGCGGCCTGCTGGGTATCGCCCTGACCGACTGCATCACCACCGATGCCTTCCTGGGGGATTTCGACCTGTTCTTCGCCAAGCTCTTCGACGGTTTGCGCCACGACTCCGGCGACCCGGTGCGCTGGGGCGAAAAGGCCATCGCCCACTACCACACGCTGGGCATCGACCCACTGAGCAAAACCCTGGTGTTCTCCGACAGCCTGACGCTGCCCAAGGCCCTGGAGATTTTTCGCGCGTTGCACGGGCGGATCAACGTCAGCTTCGGCATCGGCACCCACCTGACCTGTGACATCCCGGGTGTCGAACCGATGAGCATCGTGCTTAAAATGACCGCCTGTAATGGCCAGCCCGTCGCCAAGATCTCCGATGAAGCGGGCAAGACCCATTGCACCGACCCCAACTTCGTCGCTTACTTGCGCCACGTGTTCAAAGTACCTGCCCAATAAGCACCCCTTCGCAAGGAGTCCATCATGCAAGCCGTACAGCGCGACATTGCTGAACAGCTCAACGTCCAGCCGCCGTTTGCCGACCACGCCGCCCTGGAGGCGGAGATCGCGCGGCGCATCGCCTTTATCCAGAGCTGCCTGACCAATGCCGGGCTCAAGACCCTGGTGCTGGGCATCAGCGGCGGTGTCGATTCGCTGACCGCCGGCCTGCTGGCCCAGCGCGCAGTCGAGCAACTGCGCGAGCAGACGGGCGACCTGAACTACCGCTTCATCGCGGTGCGCCTGCCCTACGAAACCCAGTTCGACGAACACGACGCCCAGGCTGCGGTGGACTTCATCGCCCCCGACGAGCGCCACACCGTCAACATCGGCCCGGCGGTCAAGGCCCTGGCCAAAGAAGTGAGCGCCTTCGAGGGTAAGCACGCGGTGTCGGTGGACTTCGTGCTGGGCAACACCAAGGCCCGTATGCGCATGGTCGCCCAATACACCATCGCCGGCGCCGCCCAAGGCCTGGTAATCGGCACCGACCACGCGGCCGAGGCGGTGATGGGCTTCTTCACCAAGTTCGGCGACGGCGCGTGCGACCTCGCGCCCTTGAGCGGCCTGGTGAAAAACCAGGTGCGGGCCATCGCCCGGCAGTTCGGCGCGCCGGAGTCACTGGTAGAAAAAGTCCCCACCGCCGACCTTGAAGACCTCTCCCCCGGCAAACCGGACGAAGCCTCCCACGGCGTGACCTACAGCGAAATCGACGCCTTCCTGCATGGCCAACCGGTGCGCGAAGAGGCGTTCAAGATCATCTGCGACACCTACCGCAAGACCCACCACAAACGCGTCATGCCGTTCGCGCCTTGAACTGAGCGGCAACCGCACCTGTGGAGTGGCAGCGAGCTTGCTCCCACTCCACAGGGCTCCATCCGCAAGAACACCGCCCACAAAAAAACGCCCCTCGGGGTAATGCCCGTCAGTTAAGCCCTCCCGCTTGACCTATGGCCGCAAAAAATCAAAATCCGATGCCTGCACTGGCATCGGATTTTTTTCGTCTCGCTCCGACGAAACCGTCAATCCAATGGGCTTTTAGCATTCATTCCTATGCTGATTCGCCCAAAAGCCTGCCCTTATCCGGTTTGGGCCCCACCCAACCCCACCCAAGAATCAAGAAGCAGCCGTCCTGAAAAAAGGATTTGTCCGACATCAGCTCGGGAGGCCCAGTCCTTACCCTCTGCGCTCGCGTGCGCGCCAACCCCGGCGCTGACGAGCACTGGGCCAGCACAGCGCCCAAGGAGGCCCTGTGAGCCAATGCGACCCCTCGAAAATCTGCTCCATCTGTGACCAAAAAGGCTTGGCGCTCTTGCCGCTGCGCTACGCCGTGGCCCGTCCCGCCCAACTCAGTGCTCCGCCCTTGCAGGCGCCTTTCGGTCAGGGCCTGGAGCAGGTGCCGTTGCCCGGCGACAGCGCCCACTACACCCTGCGCCTCCTGCGCGGCGGTTACCTGTATGTGTTCAATGAAAGGCGCGGCGAGTGGAAGGCCTATGTAGTGACCACCGATGCCTACCTGTTTGAGTACGACATCCACGACAAAACCCCGCCCAACCTCGAAGGCGCTGTACCTTGTAAACGCATGGCCAAGTCGGCGTCCTCGCGCTGCGTGATGATTCCTGATGCGACTCGCTCCACAAAAATCTGGCTGGGTTTCAGCGACGTAGCCTGGACGGCGCGGGTGCTGGAGCGCCACCGGCAGCAGGCTTACCGGGAACGCCATATGCGCTGCATCGATATCGGGGCGTGGTCCAACAGCCAGGGGCAGCAGGCGCACTTGGCCGGTTTGGCCACGGCCCACGAGTGCGTTGCCGAGTATCAGCTGCCGGCCCCAGGAGACGGGGCGTTGAGCGATTCGCCCCAGGTTTTTCAGAGCGGTCATGACGACCTTGAGCCGTTTTTGGCCAGTGCCCTGGCCTCAAGCCAAGGCGTGCCAGCCGCCATGGTGGCGCTGATGGACCCGGTGGGCATTGCCTTGGAACTCAACGGCTTGATCCACGGCCAGGTCGAGCGTTATGAAAGCAACGAGGAGCGTCACTGGAAAAAGTCCACCTCCAGCGCCATCCAGGGGCTGCGCCACATGCTTGAAGAGGATGCGTTGGCCCGTGCGTTAACCGTGCAGAAACTCGCGCGCCACACCCACCAAATGGACAGCCTCCTGTACTTCCCGCAGGACGACGACGAGGCTCTGTCCGCCGAGCAAGAGCAACAGGTGCGCGCCGATGCCTGGGCCCGTTACACCGACAACTACCGCGAAACCGAGCGCCTTGCCTTCGAGGAACAGTCCCACGCAGCACTTGAACAGTTCATGCAAGCGACCCTCACGCCGCTGGTCCAAGCCTTTGTCGGCTGGTTCTGGAGCGCTCAGTTGCGCCAGCACCTGGGCAGCAACCACGACAGCGGGGAATGGGACAGTGGCCTGTGTTTTACCGACCAGGTGAGCGCGTGCCTGACCGGGTTGACGGGCCATCAACTGATTATCGACAAACTGCTGGAAGACCTGCGCGGCCGCTACGACGACCCCGACAACCTGACCCTGCGCGCCCTGGTGCTGAACAACGACCAGGTTGCCCGAGCCCTGGAAGACGCCGCGACCCCCGCGATCGGAGCGGCCAACCCCTACGCCCTGCGCAACGTGCTCAACGCCTTCGGCCTGGTGCTGGATCACTATGACCAAGGTCTCCTCGGCGGCGGCCTGGCCCGCGTTGCCCGGCTCACGCACCAGATATCCGGGGCGGTGGTCAGCAGCCTGGGCAAACCCTTGAGGGCCGGGGCCTCGGGGGCTTACGACCTGAGCGTGCGTTACCGGATGGTCGGCCTGCTCGAAGCCCTGTCGGGTAAACAGATCGTGTCGCTCTCGACCATCGCATCCGACGGGCAAATGGCGCACATCATCAGCGAAAAGATCGCCTTATTGCAGCCGGGCATCGACCGTAAAGCCTTGCAGGACAAAATCAGCCAAGAACTCAAACAACTGGACCAACAACCGGGCACCCGCAAAGCCACCGGCCAAAAAAACGCCCGGCAGAAAAAGACCTTCACCTGGAACCTGATGTACGACGCCGACGTGGGCAAAACCTTAAGCCTCGACCACCGCGGCAAAATCAAGGAAGGCAGCACGGTATTACTGACCCAAGACCAACTAAGGAAGGTCATCACCGACCGTCATTTGACCTTGCCAAGATTGGCGAACACGGAGGTGGGAGTCAGCGTGGTGGGCGGAATATTGGATGGATGGAACGGCTACATGGCGATGGAGTTGATGGAGAAAGAGGGCGTGACAGTTAAATCGGGCATCAACTTGGCGGCGGCGGCCTTTAGTTTGACGGGGGCCGGGGTGGATATGGCGGACCGGGTGTTGAAGCGGTATCCGGAGGTGGGGAGTCGGTTGGCTAGGCCGTTTGGATCGACGGTGGAGAAAATAGTTAGGTCTTTGGGTGGGCTGGGGGGTATTGCGAAGGGGCTGAGTGTGGTTGGAGGTCTGCTCACGGCTGTGGTGGATGGGATAAGTGCATCTGAAGCAATAGCTAAGAGTGACTATCCTGTTTTTATTTTACGTTTAAGTACCGCCTCTTTAGGTACGGTGGCATCACTCGCATTATTGTTTAACTTTATGACTTTTGGTGTTGGTATTTTTCTTCTTTTAACGATCGCTGGGTTGTCATTGCTAGGAGATTGGATTATCAACTTGCTGCGCGATAATAAAATAGAACAATGGCTAGACAGAACGCCGCTTGGTAATAACGAGTCAATCCCTTTTGCATCTTTTACTGAACAAGATAAGGCGTGGAATGAGTTGTTGGGTCTGAGCGTGGAAGGTGACCTGTGAGTAAATATACGCGAGCCTACGATGGTTGGTTGACCCGCTATAAAATTAATAGGCCGCTGAGTAGGAGTGAGTTTGAAGGCAGGCTTGATGTAAAAAATTCGATCAGCCTGCCGCCAATAGATAGCGGGCTAATTAAGATTAATAGTGTATTTGTTGAGTGTATTGAGCGTTGGTTTTTTCAACGTGGATGGGCCGCTTTGGGGGGCGTGCCAGCGGCTGCGATTTGGGTGGGCGGCCGCAAAAACTGAGTGCAACACCTGACCTTTCCGGTACGGTGCTGCCACTATGTCCTATCACGAACTCAGTATCCCCGAACGTGCGACCCTTCAACTCGGCCTTGCCCAAGGTTTCAGCC